>JBPEYE010000295.1:0-44526 GCA_052030825.1 Gammaproteobacteria bacterium
ACTCGCACTGGGCGCGGAAAAGCATCGCCTATGGCTTCCTGCCGGTCGAACTGATCGAGGAGGGGCGAAGCGTCGAGATCGAGATCCTCGGCGAGATGGTGCCGGCGCGGCTTTATACCGAGCCATTATTAGACCCGAAGAACGAGTATTTACGGGGCTAGTGATCGGCGTAGTAGGAGGATGGCTGGCGGCAGTACACGGGGACAGAGCAAAAATTGCTTTGCGTTGGTGGCGGACCGCAGGATCGGGATGCAATTTTTGGTCTGTCCCCGATCTTGCACGAACGAGCAGGCGGCACCTCGTCGTTCTTGCAAGGCGAGACGAGACCGAATTCCACGTCCGCCCGATCCCGGTCGAAGTGCTCGGAGCCATGCTCGCGCAAAATCGGGGACAGACCAGAATTTCCGTCCGAGCTATCGAAACTTGCCCGATCGCAAAGCGGAAATTCTGCTCTGTCCCCCTCGACCTGCCGCCAGCCATCACGCTATTTCTCCGACCCGAGGTACTGCAATAGCGATGGAGTTCGCGCGCGCCGCCGATTACCATACGGGCGCAGAAACCGGGGGGGGAATTCGACAAGATGGCATCCGGGTCTAAACTCGTCATCTACGCCGCGCTCGTCGGCAACGGCCTGATCGCGATTACCAAGTTCATTGCCGCCGGCATTACCGGGAGTTCGGCGATGCTGTCGGAGGGTATTCACTCGCTGGTCGACACCGGCAATCAGGTACTGCTGCTGTACGGGCTCAAACGCGGGGAGCGCCCGCCGGACGAGGATTTTCCGTATGGCTACGGCAAGGAGGTTTATTTCTGGTGCTTCGTCGTCGCGATCCTGATCTTTGCGCTCGGCGGCGGCATCTCGATCTACGAAGGCATCGGTCACATCCGCGAGCCCGAGGCGATTCGCAGCCCGATGATCAGTTACGTCGTGCTCGGCCTGGCGATGATCTTCGAGGGCGTGGCGTGGTATATCGCCTATCGTGAATTCAATCGCGTGCGCGGCGGGCTCGGGTTCGTCGAGGCGATCCGCCACGCCAAGGACCCGTCGATCTTCGTCGTGCTGTTCGAGGACAGCGCAGCGATGCTCGGACTGATCGTCGCCTTCGTCGGCATCTGGCTCACCCAGGCGACGGGTATCCTCTATTTCGACGGCATCGCCTCGGTGCTCATCGGCCTGATTCTGTTCGGCACTGCGGTCTGGCTCGCCTTCGAAACCAAGGGCCTGTTGATTGGCGAAGCCGCCAACCGCGCGGTCGTCCGCGGCATCCGCGACATCCTGAGCGCGCGGCCGGACATTCCGCACATCAACGAAATCCTGACGATGCACATGGGGCCGGATTTCATCCTCGCCAATATCAGCGTGAATTTCGACGAGACGATCAGCGCGCAGCAGCTGCAGGACGAGGTCGCCGCGGTCGACGCCGCGATCAAGCAGAAATACCCGCAGATCAAGCGCGTTTTCATCGAGGCGGAAAAGCGCTCGCATACCCACCCGCATCAGTCCTGACGCGACGGCGCGGGCGCGATCGGGCAGCTAAACGCCGATCCGGCTCGGGCTGGAGGTTTGCGGCCCGACTGAATCTGGCCGCGGCGTGTCGCTTTACTCGTGACGCTCGACGAAATCCTCGAGCTTTTGCGCGAGGATGTCCCAGATCGCCATCGGCCCGGCCGACCGGATCGTCTCCTCGCGCCAGTTGCTCGCCGGCAGCGACTTGAGCGCCTCGGCTTTCTGCTTGAGTTCGCCGCGTTTTTCGTCGATATCCTTCAGTTCGGCGCGTACCTCGTGGTCGTCTTCGAGGTGATCGGTCGCCTCGTGGGCGCGCGCGTAGAGCTCGTCGATGTGCTTGAGCCGGGATTCGTACTCGCGAATATGCTGCTCGATCAACTGTTCTTTGGTGGTCATTTCTACGTCTCTCCGGCTGTTTGATTCCAGATTAAACCTATTTATATCCCGATGCCTGATCGATATCAAAAAAATCGGTTGATCGCTCCGGGGCACCCCGCTAACCTTCGGCCACCTCAATTCGCCCGGTCCGCATGTCCCGTCCCGCGCTCCTCGAAACCCGCGATCTGCGTTGCATTCGCAACGACCGCCTGCTGTTCGAGGGTCTCGACCTGCGACTCGAGGCCGGCGACATGCTGGTGGTGGAGGGACCCAACGGCAGCGGCAAAACCAGCCTGCTGCGCATCCTGACCGGTTTGCGCCTCGCCGACGGCGGCGAAGTGCGCTGGCGCGGCGATGCGATCGACCGCCTCGCCGGCGATTACTACGAGCAGGTCAGTTACGTCGGCCACCACGATGGCGTCAAGCTGGAGCTATCGTGTCTCGAGAATCTGCGCCTCGCGCGGGCCATGGGCGTTCCGGTCGCCGCCAATCTCGACGACGTGCTCGAGCGGGTCGGACTGTCCGCCTACGGTGAAACCGAGGTCGCGAATCTGTCCGCCGGGCAGCGCCGCCGGCTGGCGCTCGCGCGCTTGCTCGCGACCGAGTCGTTGCTGTGGATTCTCGACGAACCTTTTACGTCGCTCGATCGCGCCAGCATGGGCGAATTCACGCGACACTTCGAAAATCATCTTGCGCAGGGCGGCCTGATCGTCGTCACCTCGCATCATGCCATCGAGCTGGCGTCGGCGCAGGTGCAGCGCCTTGCGCTCGGGGCGGTCGCATGAGCGGGCGATTGTCGCTTTGGCAGGCTTACGTCTTCCTGCTGCGCCGCGATCTGCTGCTGGCGCTGCGCAATCGCGCCGAGTATGCGATGCCGTTGCTGTTTTTCGTGCTCGTCGTGACGCTGTTTCCGCTCGCGCTCGGGGCGCTGCCCGAGTTGCTCGCGCGGATCGCGCCCGGCATCGTCTGGGTCGGTGCCTTGCTCGCCGCGATGCTGTCGCTGCCGAGCATCTTTCGCTCCGATTTCGACGACGGCTCGCTCGAGCAAATCCTGTTGTCGGCGCATCCGGTTGCGGTGCTGGTGCTGGCCAAGGTCTGCGCACACTGGCTCGTGACCGGCCTGCCGCTGCTGCTGGTGGCACCGCTGCTGGCCGAAATGCTGGGCCTGCCGGCGACGGCACAGCCGATGTTGCTGTTGACGATTCTGCTCGGCACCCCCACCTTGAGCCTGGTCGGCGCAATTGGCGTCGCGTTGACCGTCGGATTGCGAAAAGGTGGTATAATTTTGGCTTTGCTGGTGCTACCGCTGTATGTGCCGGTGTTGATTTTCGCCGCCAGCGCGATCGACAACGCCGCGATGGGAATGGACGTCTCGATGCAAATATACATGTTGCTGGCATTCCTGCTGCTATCGCTTTCGCTGTCGCCCTGGGCCACGGCGGCAGCGCTGCGAATGTCGGCCGGTTGACAGACTATGTTTCTTTGGTTTCACAAGCTCGGCTCGCCGCCGCACTTCTACCGCATCGCGGGCCAATGGATCCCGTGGCTGGGCGGGCTGTTTTTGTTGCTGCTGGCGGCCGGGCTCTACGGCGGGCTGATTCTCGCGCCGCCCGATTACCAGCAGGGCGAGAGCTATCGCATCATCTTCGTGCACGTGCCGTCGGCGTGGATGTCGCTGTTCATCTACGTCGTGATGGCGGTCTGCGGCGTTGTCGTCATCGTCTGGCGAATGAAACTGGCCGAGGTCGTGCTGGTGTCGAGCGCACCGATCGGCGCGAGCTTCACCTTCCTCGCGCTGATCACCGGTTCGCTGTGGGGCAAGCCGATGTGGGGTACCTACTGGGTCTGGGACGCGCGCCTGACCTCGGAATTGATCCTGCTGTTTCTGTATTTCGGCGTGATCGGTCTCAATAACGCGATCGAGGATCGACGCGTCGCGGCGCGCGCGGTATCGATTCTGGCGCTGGTCGGCGTCGTCAACGTGCCGATCATCCACTACTCGGTCGAGTGGTGGCATTCGCTGCACCAGCCGGCGTCGCTGACCCGATTCGACAAGCCGTCGATGCCGCCGAGCATGTACCTGCCGATCCTGATCATGGCGCTGGCATTCCAGGTCTACTATGTTCTTGCACTGTTCGAGAAATGCCGCGTCGAGTTGTTGCGCCGCGAGCGCAACAGCAAGTGGGTCGAGGAACTTTAAATGGCCGAATTTTTCCAAATGGGGGGCTACGCCCAGTTCGTATGGCCGAGCTACGCGATCGTCGCGGTGGTGCTGTGGCTGAACTGGTATTTGCCGCGCAGGCAGCATCGTAAGGAACTGCGATTGCTCGAACGGCGGCGCAAGGTGGAAGGCAAATGACACCCGCACGCAAGAAACGACTCGCATTGATCGCGCTGATGGTGACCGGCGTCGCCGTCGGCGTCGGGTTTGCGCTCAAGGCGCTGAACCAGAACATCATGTTTTTCCTGACGCCGAGCGAAGTGCTCGCCGGTAACGCGCCGCGCGACCGGCTGTTCCGGGTCGGCGGCATGGTCGTCGAGGGCAGTGTCAGCCGTCCCGGCGACGGCCTGACCGTGCAGTTCGATCTGACCGACAACGAGCGCCAGGTCACGGTGCGTTATGCCGGCATCCTGCCCGACCTGTTCCGTGAAGGGCAGGGCATCATCGCCAACGGCCGCCTCAACGAGCGCGGCGAGTTCATCGCCGACGAAGTGCTCGCCAAGCACGACGAAAATTACATGCCGCCGGAACTCGCCGACATGCACGAAAACCGGGGGAGCGCGCAATGATCCCCGAGATCGGTCATTTTGCGCTGATCATCGCGCTGTGCGTCGCGCTGACCCAGGCGCTGGTGCCGCTGGCCGGCGCCACGCTCGGCGTGCCGCGCTGGATCGCGGTCGCGCGGCCGGCGGCGCTGGCGCAGTTACTGTTCGTCGGCGTCGCCTATGGCTGCCTGACCTGGGCCTTTGTTCATCACGACTTCTCGGTGCTCTACGTCGCGCGCAATTCGAACAGCGAGTTACCGCTGATCTACCGGATTTCCGGCGTCTGGGGTTCGCACGAGGGTTCGCTGCTGCTGTGGGCGCTGGTGCTGGCGCTGTGGACCGGCGCGGTTGCGCTGTTCACGCCGAGCGTACCGCGAGCGATGCGCGCGCGCGTGCTCGCGGTGCTGGGCTTCGTCAGCGTCGGTTTCCTGCTGTTCATCGTCCTGACGTCGAACCCGTTCATGCGACTGCTGCCGGCGGCGGCCGAGGGCAGCGATCTCAATCCGTTATTGCAGGATATCGGCCTCGCGATCCACCCGCCGATGCTGTACATCGGCTACGTCGGTTTCGCGGTCGCCTTCGCGTTTTCGATTGCGGCGCTGATCTCGGGCCAGGTCGATTCGGCCTGGGCGCGCTGGTCGCGACCGTGGACCAACGTCGCCTGGCTGTTCCTGACGCTGGGCATCGCGCTCGGCAGCTGGTGGGCCTACTACGAACTCGGCTGGGGCGGCTGGTGGTTCTGGGACCCGGTCGAGAACGCGTCGTTCATGCCGTGGCTGATCGGCACCGCGCTGATGCACTCGCTGGCGATGACCGAAAAACGCGGCACCTTCAAGGCGTGGACCGCGCTGCTCGCGATCTTTACCTTCTCGCTGTCGCTGCTCGGCACCTTCCTGGTGCGCTCGGGCGTGCTGACCTCGGTGCATGCCTTTGCCAGTGACCCGGCGCGCGGCGTCTTCATCCTGGCCTTCCTCGGCGTCGTCGTCGGCGGCTCGCTGGCGCTCTACGCGTGGCGCGCGCCGCAGCTCAAGAGCGCGGCGAAAACCGAGTTGCTGTCGCGTGACGGCATGCTGTTGCTGAACAACGTCTTTCTCGCGATCGTCACCGCGGCAATTTTGCTCGGTACGCTCTATCCGATCGCGATCGACGCCCTCGGCGGCAAGATATCGGTCGGCCCGCCATACTTTAACCTGATGTTCATTTCGCTGACCGCGCCGCTGGCGGCGCTGATCGGGGTCGGCATGCTGATTCGCTGGAAGCACGACCGTCTCGCGCGGCTCGGCAAGTTGCTGTGGGCGCCGGCGCTCGGCGCGATTGTCATCGCGCTGCTGCTGTCGCTGGCCTTGCCGCGCTGGCTGTTCGCCGCGTTCGCCGGGCTCGCGCTGGCACTGTGGATCGCGTTCACCGCGGGACTCGCAATCCGCGAGCGTCTGCGCCACCGTTCGCTCGCGTCGGCCTTGCGCACGACACCGGGCGGCTTCTACGGCATGCTGCTCGGCCATCTCGGCATCGCCGTGTTCATCGTCGGCGTCACCCTGACGAGTCTTTACACGGTCGAGAAAGACCTGCGCATGGCGCCGGGCGATACCTACACGGTCGAAGGTTACGCGTTCACGTTTCACGGCGTGCGCCGTTTCGACGTCGCCAACTACACCGCCACCCGCGGCGGCTTCAGCGTGCGCGAAGCCGATTCCGATTACCGCGTCGACCTGTTCCCGGAAAAACGTGTTTACCGCGTCCAGCAATCGCCGATGACGGAGGCGGCGATCGATGCCGGATTCACCCGCGACCTGTTCATCGCGCTCGGCGAGCCGCTCGGCGACGACGGCGCCTGGGCGGTACGCGTCTATTACAAACCGTTTATCCGCTGGATCTGGCTCGGTGCGATCATCATGGCAATCGGCGGGCTGTGCGCGGCGACCGACCGGCGTTACCGGCGGCTCGCGCAAAACGCGCTGCGCGGCGACGCCGCCGCCGGGGAGCGTGCCACGTGAATCGCTCGGTTTTCCCGCTGGCGATCTTCATCCTGCTGGTCGGCCTGCTCGGCTACGGGCTCAGCCTCGATCCGAAGAAGGTACCGTCGCCGTTGATCGACAAACCGGCGCCCGATTTCAGCCTGGCGATGCTCGAGGACCCGTCGCGCAAGCTTTCTCCGGCCGACCTCCGTGGCCAGGTCTGGGTGCTCAACGTCTGGGCTTCGTGGTGCGTGTCGTGCCGTGCCGAGCACGAGGTCGTGACCGACCTCGCCCGACGCAACCTGGTGACCGTAGTCGGGCTCAACTACAAGGACCAGTCGGACGATGCGCGCCGCTGGCTCGACCAGTTCGGCAATCCCTACGCGACCAGCCTGGTCGACCTCGACGGCCGGGTCGGTATCGACTGGGGCGTCTACGGGGTGCCCGAAACTTTCGTCGTCGACGCCGATGGCAAGATCCGGTACAAGCACATCGGCCCGATGACGCGGGAGTCGCTGGAGCAAAAGGTCATGCCGGTGATCCGGGAGTTGCTGGGTTGAAGGCCGGTTTGCTCGTCGCGCTGCTGTTGATCGGGTGGCCCGCGGCGGCCGCGATCGAGGCATACGAGTTCGCCGACGCGCGCCAGGAAGCCGATTTCAATCGCCTGGTGAAGGAATTGCGCTGCCTGGTCTGCCAGAACCAGAATCTGGCCGATTCCGACGCCGATCTCGCTCGCGATCTGCGGCATGAAACCTACGCCATGCTGCGCGCCGGCAAGTCCGCCGACGAGGTCATCGAATTCATGGTTGCGCGCTACGGCGACTTCGTGCTCTACCGGCCGCAATTCCAGTCGAACACCTGGCTGCTGTGGCTCGGACCCTTTGCGCTGCTCGGCGTGGTCCTGGTGTTCGTCGTCCGCCGCCTGCGCGCGTCCGGCGACGCCGGCACGGTCGATCCGGCGCGGCTGGCCGAAGCCCGGCGCCTGCTCGGCGACGACGAGCGCGACGCATGAGTTTCTGGCTGATCGCGGCCGGCCTGCTCGCGCTGGCCCTCGGCATCGTCGTCGTGCCGATGCTGCGCGCGTCCCGCGCGAGTGACGCCGATGCGCGCCGCGAACAGAATATCGCGATCGCGCGCGAGCAAAAGCAACAGCTCGATGCCCAGCTCGAGGCCGGTGAAATCGACGCTGCGGCGCACGCCGCCGCGCGCGCCGATCTCGAAACCGCGCTGGCGCTCGAGCTCGAAGCCGGTGAGCGCAGCGGCGAGAGCCGGCGCGGACGCTGGCTGGTGCCGGTGCTCGGTCTGGCCTTGCCGCTCGCAAGCGTATTGCTCTACCTCACCTACGGCGAGCTGCGCGTGATCGAGAATCCGTCGCTGGCCGCGGCGCGCGCGCCGGCGCCGGCCGCGCCGCAGATGACGCTCGACGAAATGCAGGCCGCGATCCGTGACAAGCTGCGGCAAAACCCGGAAGACGCCGAGGGCTGGTTCATGCTCGGGCGCGTACTGATGGCGAAGCAGGAATATGACAAGGCGGTCACCGCCTACCAGCGAACCTTCGATCTGACCGGCAACGAACCGGGCGTCATGTTCGCGCTGGCTGACGCGCTGGCGATGCAAAACGGCGGCCAGCTGCTCGGTGAGCCCGAAGAACTCGTCAGGCGGGGCCTCGAAATCGCGCCGCGCTTTCCCAACGGATTGTGGCTCGCCGGCATGGCGGCCGAACAGCGTGGTGATTTCGCCGCCGCGCACGCCTACTGGTCGCAGTTACTGCCGCAGATCGAGGACAATCCGCAATCGGCAAGCGAAATCCGGGAGCTGCTGGCGGTGCTCGAGGCGCGCGACCCGTCGCTGGCGCAGGCGGCGAAGTCGTCGGCCGCGGCTGCGGCAAGCCTGAAAGTGCAGGTCGATATCTCTGCCGAACTCAAGGCCAGGGCCAATGCCAGCGACGCGGTCTTCGTCTACGCCAAGGCGATGCAGGGCCCGCCGATGCCGCTGGCGGTCCGCCGGCTCAGGGTCGCCGACCTGCCGGTCTCGCTGACGCTGTCGGACAGCGATGCGATGATGCCGGCGCTGAAACTTTCGGCTTTCGACCAGGTCGTCGTCGGCGCCCGCGTGTCGCCGAGCGGCAACCCGGTTGCGCAGGCCGGCGACTTCTACACCGAACGCGACGGCATCAGCAGTGCCGATCCGCCGGCGCAGATCACGCTCGTGATCGACCGGGTCAAGTGATCAGCCGAAAACCTTCTTGATCTCGTCGAACGGCGCGGTAATCGCGTAAACGTTGCGATAGCCCATCTGCTTGAGCGTGTGCGCCGACAGCGAGGCGCGGCCGCCGCCGCCGCAGTGAGTCAGGATCAACGCGTCTGGATGCGGGCACGCCTTGGGCATCTTCATTTCGATCAGTCCGCGTGAAATATGAATCGAATCCTTGAGTTTCGACTCGGCGACGCTGTCGGCTTCGCGCACGTCGACGATCACCGCGTCGGGGCTTTCGTCGAACAGTCGCTTGGCCGTCGCCACGTCGACGCACTCGATGTGCTGCTGCGCCTCCCTGATCAGGTCATCCGCCGTTTTGAGCATCGTCTCCCCCGTTTTCCAGGCTTCTCCGATCGGGTAGTTTAACGCCAAATGAAGCCCGAACAACATCCGCGGATTCGTCGTCCCCGTCGGGTTCGGCAGAACGTCGCCGGCGAGTCGTGCCGTCGAGATACAAGCTCGCCGAGCTCGCCGAATTCCAGCTCGTGCGATCAGGCGTCGAAGGTTTCCGGTTGCGCTGCGCGGATCGCGGGGATCGCGCGCGGATCCCAGGCCGCGACGGCCCAGTCGAGGATTTCACGTGGCGGCGCGCCATCGAGTTCGACCGGCGGCTGCTGGCCGAGGTGGCGCAATGCCGCGGCGAGCAGGCTCGACGCGTGCTCGATGCGCAGGGCTTCGGCACCGGTCTGCTTGCTGAGTTTCTGGCCGTCGGCGGTATTGGCCAGCGGCAGGTGCAGGTAAGCCGGCGCGTCGAAACCCAGGCGGCGCTGGAGGTACAGGTGCAGGCAGGTGTTTTCGAGCAGGTCGGCACCGCGCACGACCTCGTCGATGGCTTGCAGCGCATCGTCGACGACCACCGCGAGGTGGTAGGCGTAAATCCCGTCGGCGCGGCGCAAGACGAAATCGCCGACGCTGGCGGTCAGGTCGAGCGCGAACTCGCCGTAGGTGCCATCGACGAAGCCGATGCGGCCGGCGGTGGCGACGTCGAGACGAATCGCACCGGCCTCGAGCGGCAGCGCGCGGCGGCGGCAATTACCGGGATAAATCTGCCCGAGCGGGCCGCTGGCGACGCCCTGTTCGCGCAGTTGCCGGCGACTGCAGGCGCAGGCAAAGACGGCGCCGTCGGCAACCAGCCGATCGAGGTGTTCGCGGTAAAGCTCGAAGCGCTGGCTCTGGTAAACCACCGGACCGTCCCAGTCGAAGCCGAAAGCCTCGAGGTCATGCAGGATCGCGTCGGCCGCGCCGGCCACGACCCGCGGCGTATCGACATCCTCGATCCGCAGCAGCCATTCGCCCCGGTGACTACGCGCCTGGCAGTAGGAGCCGAGCGCGGCGACCAGCGACCCGAAGTGCAGCGGTCCCGACGGCGTGGGCGCGAATCGACCGACCAAGGATCAGGCGAGCAGACGCTCGAGCACGCGCTGGTACATTTTCGATAGCAGATCGAGTTCGGCGACGTCGACGTGTTCGTCGATCTTGTGGATCGAATCGTTGACCGGGCCGAGTTCGACGACCTGCGCGCCGGTCGGCGCGATGAAGCGACCGTCGGAGGTGCCGCCGGTGGTCGCGAGCTCGGTTTCGATACCGGCCTCGGCGGCAATCGCGGCGCGCACCGCTTCGACCAGCTCGCCCTCGGCGGTCAGGAACGGCAGCCCTGACGGCGACCACTCGATGTCGTAGTCGAGTTCGTGCTTGTCGAGAATCGCGCGGGTCGTCTGCGCGATGCGCTCGGGGTCGATCTCGGTCGAATAGCGCAGGTTGAAGTGGATCTCGGCATGCCCGGGCACGACGTTATGGGCGCCGGTGCCGGCGTTGAGGTTCGATATCTGCAAACTGGTCGGCGGGAAGTGCGCGTTACCCCGATCCCATTCGTGGCGCACCAGTTCGTGCAGCGCCGGCATCGCGCGATGAATCGGATTGTTGACCTTGTGCGGGTAGGCGACGTGCCCCTGCACACCGTGGATCACGAGGCGCGCGCCGAGCGAACCGCGGCGGCCGTTTTTGACCGTGTCGCCGACGCGGTGCTGGCTCGACGGCTCGCCGACCAGCGCCCAGTCGATCTTTTCGCCACGCGCCTCGAGCGCTTCGATGACCTTGACCGTGCCGTTGACGGCGATGCCTTCCTCGTCACTGGTGATCAGCAGTGCGATCGAACCGCGATGATCGGGCTGCGCGGCAACGAAGCGCTCGCAGGCGGTGACCATTGCCGCGATGCTCGATTTCATATCGGCGGCGCCGCGACCATAGAGGATGCCGTCGCGAATCTCCGGCGTGAACGGGTCGCTGGCCCAGCGCTCGAGCGGGCCGGTCGGCACGACGTCGGTATGGCCGGCGAAGGCGAGCAGCGGCGTGGCATCGCCGCGGCGCGCCCACAGGTTGGTGACATCGTCGAAGATCATCGTTTCGCAGCGAAAGCCGATCGCCTCGAGACGCGCGATCAACAGTTCCTGGCAGCCGCCGTCGTCGGGCGTGACCGACGGTCGCGCGATCAGGTCCATCGCCAGATTTACCGTTTCGCTAGGCATGGCGGCGAAACATCTCCTCGTATTCGGATTCGTCGAAACCGGCAAGGTGGCGCCCGTCGTGCGCGAGGATCGGGCGCCTGATCAGGGCCGGATGCTCGCGCATCAACGCCAGCGCCGAATCGCGGTCAATCCGCTCGCGCGCCGCGGCCGGCACCTGTCGCCAGGTCGTGCCGCGCCGATTGAGCAGGGTTTGCCAGCCGAGCGCGGCGTCGAATTCCGCGAGCAGGGCGGCATCGAGGCCGTCCCTGCGATAGTCATGGAACGCGTAGTCGACGCCCGCGCGGGTCAGCCAGCGACGAGCTTTCCTGATCGTATCGCAGTTGGCGATGCCGTAGAGCCGGGTCGAAGCCATGGCGCTCAAACCTTGCGCAGCAGTTCGTTGATGCCGACCTTGGCGCGGGTTTTCTCGTCTACCCGCTTGACGATCACGGCGCAGTAGAGGCTGTACTTGCCGTCGGCCGACGGCAGGTTGCCGGAGACCACGACCGATCCCTCGGGAATGCGACCGTAGCTGACCTCGCCGGTTTCACGATTGTAGATCTTGGTGCTCTGGCCGATGTAGACGCCCATCGAAATTACCGAATTGCGGCCGACGACGACGCCCTCGACCACTTCCGAGCGTGCGCCGATGAAGCAATTGTCCTCGATGATCGTCGGCGCGGCCTGCAGCGGCTCGAGCACGCCGCCGATGCCGACGCCGCCGGACAGGTGCACGTTCTTGCCGATTTGCGCGCAGGAGCCGACCGTCGCCCAGGTGTCGACCATCGTGCCGCCGTCGACGTAGGCGCCGATGTTGACGTAGCTCGGCATCAGCACGACGCCGGGTGCGATATAGGCGCCCTTGCGCGCGACCGCCGGCGGTACGACGCGCACGCCGCTGGCGCGATGCGCATCGGCAGTCAGGCCGTCGAACTTGGTATCGACCTTGTCGTAATACTGGGTGAAGCCACCGGGCATGACCTGGTTGTCGCGGATGCGAAACGACAGCAGCACCGCTTTCTTGAGCCATTCGTTGACCCGCCAGCCGCCGTCGGCGGGCTCGGCGACACGGGCCTCGCCGGAATCGAGCATCTCGATCGCGGCGAGCACCGCCCGTTTGACCTCGGGGTCGACGTTGTCGGGGCTGATATCGGTGCGCTGCTCGAAGGCGGCTTCGATTACCGACTGTAGTTCGGACATCTGCGGACTCCTACAGGGTTTCCCACAATGCATTGATTCGCCGCGCCGCGTCGATGCACTCGTCGAGCGGCGCCACCAGCGCCATGCGCACCCGGCCCTCGCCGGGATTGCCGCGGCCGGCGTCGCGCGCGAGGTAACGACCGGGCAGCACGGCCACGTTTTGCTCCGCGTACAGGCGCCGTGCGAACTCGGTATCGTCGATCGGCGTTTGCGCCCACAGGTAAAACCCGGCGGCCGGCGTCGGCGGCGCGAGTGTAGCAGAAAGCAGCTCGCCGACCGCGACGAATTTCTCGCGGTAACGGGCGCGGTTGTCGACGACGTGCGCTTCGTCGCGCCAGGCGGCGACGCTCGCCGATTGCGTTGCCGGCGGCAGCGCACAGCCGTGATAGGTGCGGTAACGCAGAAATGCCTCGATGATCCCGGCGTCGCCGGCGACGAATCCGGAGCGCAGCCCGGGCAGGCTGGAGCGCTTCGACAGGCTGTGGAACGCGAGACAGCGGCGCAGCGACCGATGACCGATCGCGGCCGCGACTTCGAGCAGGCCGGGAGGCGGTGCGCTCTCGTCGAGATAAATTTCGGCGTAGCATTCGTCGCTGGCGATGACGAAGTCGTGACGCTCGGCGAGTTCGATCAGTCGCGCCAGGTAGTCACGTGGCATGACCGCGCCGGCGGGGTTGCCCGGGGTACAGATATAGAGCAGCTGGCAGCGCTGCCAGCGCCGCGCATCGACCGCATCGAGGTCGGGCAGAAATCCGGTCTCCACGGTACAGTCCAGGTAGCCCGGTTCGGCGCCGGCCAGCACCGCCGCGCCCTCATAGATCTGGTAGAACGGGTTGGGCATCAGCACCAGCGCGTCGCCGGCGCCGCGGTCGACTACACACTGCGCGATCGCGAACAGCGCTTCGCGGGTACCGCAAACCGGCAACACGTGCCGCCCGGGATCGATCACGTCCGTACCGAGATCGAAGCGCCGGCCGAGCCAGTCGGCGATGGCCTCGCGCAGCTCGCTGCGCCCGCGCGTCGTCGGGTAGTTCGACAGCTGGTGCAGGTGCGCGATAAGCGCCTCGGTGACGAAGTGCGGCGGCGAATGTTGCGGTTCGCCGATCGACAGCAGGATCGGATCGAGCTGCCGCGGCGGCTCTCGGCCCTGCAGCAGCCGCGCCAGTTTCTCGAACGGGTAGGGGTGTAGCTGGTCTAGATTCGGGTTCATCGGCGGCCGGAAACAAACAGGCACACGATACTGAATTCGCCGCGGGCAGTAAATAAACCACGGCGGCGCGCGAGGCGGGCCGAATTGAGACCCGGGTCCCGGAATCAGGCGCGGCAGCGCCTACAATGGCTTGCGAACAAACCTTCTGTCATGTGATTGTGAGCTGGCCTCCGGCGAATTGCGTCGGGGGCTTTTTTTTGGGGGGAGGGTATCCCGCAACCGCGGGCAATGGATTCAGGCGGTGGCGATGTTGCGCCGACCGTCTGCCTGCCGGGCCTTGCCGTCGCTGCCGTAGGTCTTGCAATGGCCGGCGCCACCGAGGCCGCCGAGCAGGCACAGCGAGCGGCGAACGCGGTCCTTGCCGCGATCGACCAGCAGCTGATTCAACTGGATCGAGTGCTGCAACGCGACCAGTCCCTGTACCAGTTGTCGATAGAGCTCGGTGACGCTGCCGGAGGCGTCGTCGCACCAGTCGATACAGGTTTCGAAGCCGCCGGCATCGGTACCAAAGCCATGCGCTTCGAGCAGGCCATGTCGTTCGCGTTCGAGTTGCTCGATCGCATCGACGTCGAACTCGGGCTGCTCGAGGGTACGCTGCAGCGATTCGGGATCGTTTTCGGCGATCGCCTGCCGGACACCCTGCAGGTAGGCGTTGGCCGCATCGATCAGCGCGACGTGGCGCGCGAGCAACGCGCTCAGGGCTGCGTGGCAGGTGGCGGCGCTCACGGCAGCAGCTTCTCGATTTCGGCGTACTTGCGCGCGATCACCTCGGCGTCGGGCTCGTATTCGCCACGGCCGAGGGCCTGCTTGACCGATTCGACGCGCGCCTCGTTGACTTCGGGCAGATTCTTGATCTGTTCGGCGAGTTCTTCGAGCAGGGTCGCATTGCTGAGTTCGACGGTCGCGCCGTCTTCACCGGTCCGGGTGGCGTCACCATCGCCCGGCGCCGTTTTGCCGGTTTTCGCGGCCGCGCCGCTGCGGGCGTCGCCCGCAACCGGGGTATTGCGCAAGCGATTTTGCGTGTTGATCGGGTCAGTCATACTGCGCTCCCTGAATAATGCTCGTTAAAATAATCGGCCGCCAGCGTAAAAAGTTGAGCCGGGTCGGCCATTCACAGGGCCACTCGCACGACGCCGTCGGCAACGACGACGCCTTCGACGATTCTTTGCGACTGGCGGTTGCGGATCCTGACCACCTGGCCGTGACTGGCCGCGTGCAGCGCTTCGCCGCTGGAACGGACCGTGAGGCCACCGGTTTCGAGGACCAGCGTCACCGTCTGTCCGGCGCGCACCAGCCGGCGCGGGGTCAGCGATTTGGGCGTCAGGACGGCGCCGCGCGGTAAATTGCGTCGCGCCTCGAGATTCCGCAGTGCTTCGAGTTTAGCAAAATAGCCGTGATTCAGGCGACTTACGTCGGTTTTTTGCAACACGACCGCGGCGACGTCAATAATTTGACCCCTGACCAGCGGTCGCGTGGTCATCGCGACGTCATCGAAAACGGCGATCCGCGCCGGCAGGTGCAGCTTCCAGAAAGGCGCGACCGGGCAGCTGACGCGCAGCGTGGTATTGCCACGATTCTGTTCGGGATGCGTAAAGGCGACCTCGAGTTCGACCGGGCAAGCCTTGAGGCGCAGCCTCGAATCCAGCCGGCCGAGCTGGACCTGCGGCGGGTAAGGACTGTTGTAATCCTGGGTCATGACGAACGCCTCGGCCTGCATCCGGATCGACGCAAGGCTCTGCGGCGTGCCCGCCGCCGCGGGTTGGGCGAGGGCCACCGCCAGCACGCCGGCGGCGAGGAGGCCTGCGGATTTGATTCGCAATCGTTCCAACATGCGGGTATGCCTGCAAATATCAGGCCAATCGACGGCTACCGCCCTGCTCAAGTTGCCGCACTCGCCGCCGACACCCCCCACGTCGTCCGACATTTCGGGAGAATCCCATGTCCGGGGTCATGGCGAGCGTCGACCAGCGCACCCGGCTGGCGGGCCGCAATCGACTCGAACTGCTGATGTTTCGCCTCGGCGGCGCGCAACGCTACGGCATCAACGTTTTCAAGGTGCGCGAAGTGTTGACGTGCCCGAAACTGTCGGTCATTCCGCAATCGCACGAGTTTGTGCTCGGCATCGCCAATATTCGAGGGCGAACGATCAGCGTCATCGATCTCGGCCGCGCGATCGGCGTTTCGCGAATCGACGATCTCGATGCCGCGTTTCTAATCATCACCGAGTACAACCAGTGCGTGCAGGGGTTCCTGGTCCACGACATCGATCGCATCGTCAACCTGAACTGGAAAGATATCCAGGGACCGCCGCGCGGGACGGGTGGCGGCGCCGGTTACCTGACCGGGGTCACCCACGTCGACGAGCAATTGGTCGAGATTATCGATGTCGAACGCGTGCTCGCCGAAGTGATCGGGACCCGGATGCACGTATCGGCCGAGCTCAGGGCCGAGCTCGAAGTGCCGCCCGAGGATCGGAAGCTGGTGTTCGTCGTCGACGATTCGGCGGTCGCCCGCAAGCAGATTTGCCGCGTGCTCGAGACGGATATGGGGTTCGAAACGGTCACCGAAAAAAACGGCAAGCGCGCGCTCGAGTTGCTCGAACGCTGGGCCCACGAGCAGGATCCGAATCTCGAGCGCCTCGCGCTGGTAATCTCCGACATCGAGATGCCGGAAATGGACGGCTATACCTTCACCACCGAATTGCGCGCCGATCCGCGCCTCGCCCACCTGGTGGTCATCCTGCACACGTCGATGAGCGGCGTTTTCAACCAGAGCATGGTCGACCAGGTCGGCGCCGACAAGTTCATCGCCAAGTTCGAACCCGACGTGCTCGCGCGGGAGATCACCGCAATCGTGGGGCGGCAACTGCACGCCTAGACCGGAGCCCGCGCGCCGGCGCCACGCGTTAACGGTAAGCGGCGTCTCGAACCAGAATCTCGTCGCCGTCGGCAAATCCGGATCGGGGCGGCAACTTTGCCGCCGAAGTTGCCGCCAGTGCCGTTCGCCGCCAGCTCGTTGGGAGCTAAGTTTCTGAATTAACGAGCAATTGTATGGGTGGCACCGTCGATGCATGAGTCTCCGCAACCCTAATTTCGGATGACGACCATGCCGATCAGTTTCGAACGAGCCTTCAGCCTGCACGACGACGCGCTGCTGTTGCGTGGCCGCCGCGCGGCGATCCTGGCGTCCAATATCGCCAACGCCGATACGCCGGGTTACCAGGCGCGTGACATCGATTTCGCGGCGACGCTCGCGGCCGCCAATCGGCAGTCCGGCGGTCCGGTACGGCTCGCCAGCACCCATCGGGAGCACATCGTCGCCCCGGTGCGGAGCGCGGCGGCGGAGCTGAAATACCGTAATCCGCTGCATCCGTCACTCGACGGCAACAGCGTCGACGCACACGTCGAGCAGGCGCAATTCGCCGAAAACGCGTTGCTGATGCAAACCAGTTTCACCTTTCTCAACGGCAAAATCTCGGGCCTGATGAAGGCGCTCAAGGGAGAGTAGACCATGAGCCTGATGGCAAACTTCAATATTTCCGGTAACGCGCTCAGCGCGCAAACGCTGCGCCTCAATACGGTCGCGAGCAACCTCGCCAACGTCGAGACCCTGGCCGCCTCCGAAGCCGGCGCCTATCGCTCGCGACAGGTCGTGTTCCAGGCATTTCTCGACGATGCGGCGCGCCCGGGCGAGGTCGGCGTCAGGACCGTCGGCATCGTCGAGAGCGGCAAGGCCGTGCAGCGTCGCTACGACCCGGGTCACGCTTTCGCCGACGCCGAGGGCTTCGTTTACGCAAGCAATGTCAACCCGGTCGAGGAAATGGCCAACATGCTGTCGGCCTCGCGCGCTTACCAGAACAACGTCGAGGTGCTCAATACCTCGCGTGACCTGTTGCTGCGCATCCTGTCGCTCGGCAGCTAACCGGAGATCGACGATGTCCGAAATCGATACCAAGAACGTCTATGCGCAACTCGGGCTGACCGCCACGCCCGACAGCGAGCAAAAAGCCAACGACGAACTCGGCCAGGCCGAATTCCTCGAGCTGATGACCGCGCAGTTGCGCTATCAGGATCCGCTCAAGCCGATGGAAAACGGCGACTTCCTCGGCCAGATGGCGCAGTTCGGCACGGTCAGCGGGATCAACGACCTGAACGCGACGATCAATACGATGAGCGCTTCCTTCCAGTCGAACCAGGCGCTGCAGGCGTCGACCCTGGTCGGCCGTCGCGTGCTGGTGCCGGCGCAGACCGGTTACCTCGGTGATGGCGACGCTTTGATCGGCGCGGTCGATCTCGAGCAACCGGCAAACCGCGTCGTGATTTCAATTCAGAACACGGCCGGCCAGCTCGTCTACCGCAGCGAACTGGGCGTTCAGGCTGCCGGCCTGGTCGATTTCAGCTGGGATGGAACCGATACCGGCGGCAATCGCTTGCCGGCCGGTGAATATCGCATTGCCGCCGAGGTACACCGCGGCGGCGAAGTCAGTTCCGGCGCCACGCTCGCGGTCGTCGACGTCGAAAGTGTCACCCTCGGTGTCGGCGGCCAGGACTTAACCCTCAGCGTAACCGGGCTCGGCGACATCGCCATGGGCCAGGTACGCAAGATAATGTAACGCAGCAGGAGCAGATCCATGTCATTCAATACGGCACTCAGCGGCTTGCAGGCCGCATCGGTCGACCTCTCGGTCACCAGTAACAACATCGCCAACGTCGGGACCACCGGCTTCAAGAACTCGCGGACCGAGTTCGGCGATCTGTTTGAAATTTCGCCGTTCGGCAATACGCCGACGTCGGTCGGTAGCGGCGTCAAGCTGACCTCGGTCAGCCAGCAGTTCGATCAGGGCAATCTGAAGTTCACCGACGCCAGTCTCGACATGGCCATCAGTGGCCAGGGATTCTTCGTCATGAACAGCGCGCTGACGGGCAGCGATATCAGCTATACCCGCGCGGGCCAGTTCCGCATCGACAGCAACGGCTACCTGACCAACAGTTCGGGGCAGTACGTGCAGGCCTTCCCGGTCGACGCCAGCGGTAACGTCACGTCGACCGCGCTGAACACGACCGTGCCGATCCAGCTGCCGGCCTCGACCGGGGCGCCGCAGGCCACGACCGAGGTCGAGGTCGGGCTCAATGTCAACGCGGCGGCGACCGCGCTCGACCCGGCTGCCTTCGATCCGACCGCGAGCAATACCTATAACCACGCGACTTCGACGACGGTCTACGACTCGCTCGGCACGTCGCACGTGTTGTCGTATTACTTTGTCCACGATCTGCCGGGCTCGGCCACCAATGCGGCCAATGATCCGAACCAGTGGGTCGTCTTTACTTACCTCGACGGGGCCGAAATCGACATCGCCGGCGGCACCACGGTGGCGCATACCAACGGTGGCGCGCCGGTCAGTCAGGATGTGGGTATCCTCAGTTTCAATGCCGACGGCAGCTACAACACCAGTGCCCCGGTGTTGTTGCAAAACGTGGCTGTGCCGCTGACCAGCGGGGCCGCGCCGCTGACGATTACCCACGACCTGGCCAACAACCCGATGACCCAGTACGCGGCATCGTTTTCGGTCAGTGTTCTCGATCCGGACGGCTTCGCCACCGGCCGCCTGACCGGGCTCGATGTCTCCGAGGAGGGCCTGATGCGCGCGACCTTCAGCAACGGTGTCGCAACGCCGCTCGGCCAGATCGCGATGGCTGATTTTCCCAACGCCCAGGGTTTGCAGGCCATCGGGCAGTCCTCGTGGAAGGAAACCATCGATTCGGGGCAGGTGATCACGGGTTCCGCCGGTACCGGTCGCTTCGGCCTGATCCAGTCGGGCGCGCTCGAGACTTCGAACGTCGACCTGACGCAGCAGCTGGTGAACCTGATCACCGCGCAGCGTAACTTCCAGGCCAACGCGCGGTCGATCGAGACCTCGAACGCGATAACCGATACGATCATCCAGATTCGATAGGATCGGCTGGGCCTAGCCTCATGGATAAGTATCTTTATCTGGCGATGAACGGTGCTGCGCAGGCGATGCTTGCGCAGCAAAACAATGCCAACAATCTCGCCAACGTCAGTACCGTCGGCTTCCGTGCGACGCTGGACTCGTTCGAGGCCCAGGCGCTGTCCGGTCCGGGATTCCCGGACCGGGTCTACGTCGGCGGTCGCCAGGCCGGCGCCGACTTCAGCCACGGACCGGTAACGGCAACCGGTCGCGATCTCGACGTCGCGATCGACGGCGACGGCTGGTTCGCGGTACAGGCCGCCGACGGCAGCACCGCGTATTCGCGCCGCGGCGACCTGCGTATCGATCCGGCCGGGTTGCTGGTCAACGGCGCCGACCAGATCGTCCTCGGCGAGGGCGGGCCGATTACGATTCCGCAGTTCGAGTCGCTGGTCATCGGGCGCGACGGCACGATCAGCGTGCGCGCCTCGGGACAGGCGGCCAACACGCTGGTCGCGGTCGATCGCCTCCGCCTGGTCAATCCCCAGCCGGAGGACCTCTACCGTGGCACCGACGGGTTGTTTCGCAGCCATGACGGTATCGAGGCACCGGCCGACGCGGCGGTGACGGTCACCGCCGGTGCGCTCGAGGGCAGTAATGTCAACGCGGTCGATGCGATGGTGCGCATGATCGATTACGCGCGCTTCTACGAGCACCAGGTAAAGTTGATGAAACTCGCCAGCGAGAATGATGCCGCCAGCGCCCGCCTGATGCGGATGAGCGGTTAACGTGGCAAAATCACCGGGTTTCGACACGGAAATCCAGGCTTGGACGACAGCGACGACATTCGCCGCGAGTACCGCGCGCTGCGCGATGCGATCGACGCCGCGATGCTGTCGACGCTGGCGGCTGATGGTTCGCCCGAGGCCAGCTATGCACCGATCCTGTGGCACGAGGGCGCGGCCTTCCTGTTCCTGAGCGAACTCGCGAGCCATACCCGCAACCTGCAACGCGATCCGACGCTCGGCTTGTTGCTGCTCGAGTGCGGGACGACGGCGAATCCGTTCGCGCGGCGGCGCATCGCGTTGAGCGGCCGCGCCGAGCGCATCGAGCGCGAGGCAAAGCTGCGCGCGGAAATCCTCGGTCGCTTTCGCGAGCGCTTCGGCAAGGTCATGGAAATGCTCGAACCGCTACCGGATTTTCACCTGTTTCGGATCGTTCCGCAGCGCGGCCGCTACATCCGCGGATTCGGCCAGGCCTACGAGTTGACCGGTGCCGGCGTCGACGAGCCGCGCCACGTCGGCCCCGGATCCTAGCCCGCCACGCGCGCCTCGGTGTCGATCAGCGCCAGGACTTCCCGTTTCAGATCGTCTGCCTGGTACATGCCGCCCGGGGTTTCGGCGAGCGCGTCGTACCACGGGTTGACCAGGTCGCGCAGATCGTCGAGGTCCGCACTGTCGGTGATTTGCTGGATCAGGTCGCCGACGCGCACGCGATTGCCGAAAGCCAGCAGGGTATTACACATCAATTCACGCGCGCCGATGTCGGGCGTTGGCTCGGTGACGTCGCGTTCGGTGACGTCGATATCGGATTCGATCGACGCGGCGGCGCCCGCGTTGAACGGCGCGATGAATTCGCCATCGAGCAGACGCTCGAGGATGGCGTCGACATCGTCGGCCAGTGAGAGCTGCGCCAGCGTGGCGACGGAATTTTCGCCATTGACGAGAATCAGTACGCGACGCTCCTTCATGTTGAGTGCGTCGGTCTTGGTCGCGATCTCGGCCTGCCCCCTGGCCGTCTTGTGAAAAATTTCGCCCGGATTCATCGTTAAACTGAGTCGATTGGTCGCTACGGTCATTCCCGATTCGTCGAATGCAAACACCGCCGCGCCGATCGCTGCGTATCGGTCCGGACCGGAGTGGCGGTCCGGCATGCGGAAGCCCGGCCGCGGATAACCCGGTACGGGCGGCGGTGTTTCATCGGAAATTGTAGCAAACGGGGCTCGAGTCGCACGTGATCCATTCGGCATTCGGGGGACGCTGTTCCAGCGACTTGTGCCGGTGTCCGCCGGTTATCGCCGCGTCGCATTTTGGTGCTGGCTTATTGCCGAAGGCTGTGGTTTACTGACGCCCAACCAGAACCGGGGACCGGCCGCCCGCACCGAGCGCGACGCTCCTGCAGGCGATGCCCGGGCCAGGACATTGGAGGAGAGCGCTGCCAGAAAACGATAACCACGGCAGTCAGGACGAGAAGGGCGCCCGATGGGCGCCTTTTCTTTGCGCCGCGTAGTCGGAGATCGCCGCCACAACCCCACGGATTGCCGTTTCCGTTGCTATACTCGAGCGGGTATGAAGCGATCGATTGCATGGCTGTTCGGCCTTTTGATGGTTACGTCGCTATTCGCGAACCAGGACGGTATCGTCGTCCGCAGCGCGACGATTTACGCCGACGCCGGCCGCGGCGCGGCGCGCGTCGGACGGCTCGAAGCCGGTACCCCGGTGCAAATTTTCGACCGCAAGGGCGGCTGGCGCGAAATCTACTCGGAAGAAAAAGCGATCATCGGCTGGGCGCGAACCTACGAGGTACGCGAAGTCGGCGCGGGCGCCGCCGTGCCGGCGCAAACACAAAGCGATTCGCGCGGATTTCTCGACGGCCTCGCGCTGTTCTCGCGCAAGGCCAGCCGGTTCTTCACCGGTAGCGGCGCGGCGACCAGTGCGGGCACCGCGACGATCGGCGTCCGGGGGCTGAGCGAAGCCGAGCTCAAATCGGCGCAGCCCGACTTGCAGCAACTCGAGCGCATGCGCTCGTTTGCAAGCAATGCCGCGCGCAGCGCGCAGTTTGGCGCGACAGGGGGGTTGCGCGCGCGCAAGGTCAAGCACCTCGAAGCGCGCGCCGATGACGATCGCGGCGCCGGCTCGGGGCGCGACAAATGATGCGCAGGGTACTGCCCACGGTCCCGCTGATCGCGTGCCTGGCCTTCGCACTGACACTGCCGGGCGCGGTCGCGGCGCTCGATCTCGGCGATCTCGTCGAACTCGGCAGCAAACTCAAGAAGGCCAGCGGCAAGATCAGCGAAGGCGAAGAAATCGAAATGGGCGGCAAGCTGATTTCGGGTCTGCTCGGCGCCGCGCCGCTGGTCGACGATCCGGCGCTGCAGCAATACGTCAACGATGTCGGGCACTGGGTTGCGCTGCAGTCGAAGCGCAGGGATTTGCCCTGGACGTTTGGCGTGATCGATTCCGAAGGCATCAATGCCTTTGCGGCGCCCGGCGGTTATATCGTGCTGACCCTGGGGCTGTTCAATTTGCTCGAAAACGAGGCCCAACTCGCCGGCGTGCTGGCACACGAGATCGCCCACGTGGTCCGCAAGCATCATTTAAAGGCGCTGCAAAAGACGATGAAGCGCGATTTTCTCGCCAGTCTCGCGGTTGCGGCGGTGGACGACAAGGAGGATCAGCGCAATCTGCAAATGCTGGTAAATACCGGCGTGCAGCTGTACGCTACCGGGCTCGACCGCAGGTACGAGTACGAAGCCGACCTGCGCGGCGTGGTGCTCGCCGCCCGCGCCGGATATGATCCATACGCACTGCTCGACGTATTGAACACCATCGACAGCATCAACCCGGAATCGTCTGCCCTGACCGTTTTCATGAAAACTCACCCGCCGCTCGATCAGAGGCTGCTGCGCCTTGCCGACAACATGGATGGCCGCCTCGATAAATACGCCTCGGGGCGTACCAACGACGAACGTTTCCAGCGTATCCTGGCCGCGCAGTGATCGCGAATCGCGCCGTGCCCGGCGAAGCGAGTAGTCCGGAGTCCGGCCGGTCGGCCGACGATCGCGCGCTGGCGCGCTGGCTCGCGCTGTGCCTGCTACTCGTGTTCGCGATGATCCTGCTCGGTGGCGTGACGCGCCTGACCGGGTCGGGGCTGTCGATGGTGAACTGGCACCCGACCGGCGTGCTGCCGCCGCTCGACGCCAGCGCCTGGACCGCGGAATTCGAACGCTACCAGCAGTATCCCGAATATCAGAAAATCAACCGGGGCATGACCCTCGACGGCTTCAAGCGAATCTACTGGTTCGAATATTCGCACCGCATGCTCGGCCGGGCGATCGGGCTGGTGTTCGCCTTGCCGCTGTTCTATTTCTGGTTGCGCGGCAAAATTCGGCCGGGAATGGGGCCTCGGCTGACCGTCATTCTGATCCTCGGCGGGCTGCAGGGGTTGCTCGGCTGGTACATGGTGCAAAGCGGGCTGGTCGACAACCCACGCGTCAGCCAGTATCGCCTGACCGCGCACCTGATGAGCGCGGTTCTGATCTTCGGCTTCATCCTGTGGACGATCCTCGACCTGAATAGCAACGCGCCCTACCGGCGGCTCGCCGACTCGACGATTGCCGGTTGGCGGCGCGCCTCGATTGCGCTGTTCGCGCTGGTCGTGGTCACGCTCGCCTCCGGCGGATTCGTTGCCGGGCTCAAGGCGGGCCTGATCTTCAATACCTTCCCGCTGATGGGGGGGCGGCTGGTTCCCGAAGGGCTCGGAGCGCTCTCGCCGTGGTATATCAACCCGTTCGAAAACATGGTCACGGCGCAGTTCGATCATCGCTGGCTGGCGATCGTGACCGGCCTCGCGCTGCTCGCCTGGTACCTGCGCGGACGGGCGCATTTCGACGATGCGCGGCTCGCGCGCAGCTTCAAGCTGGTCGGCATGATGGTCATCATCCAGGTCGCGCTCGGTATCGCGACCCTGTTGATGCAGGTCCCCGTGGTGCTCGGCGCGCTGCACCAGGCGGGCGCCTTGCTGCTGTTCAGCGCGATGCTGTACAACCTGCACGCGCTGTCGCGGGTGTAGTTGTTTCCGGCCGACGGTTATAATTGCGCGCGAATCGAAACGGGGGAACCAGGCGCCGATGCGCGGCATTCGAATCGGACACGGCTACGACGTCCACGCTTACACCGACGGTGACGGGTTTCGGCTGGGCGGTATCCGGATCGACTGCGACCGCGCCATAGTCGCGCATTCCGATGGCGACGTGCTGATCCATGCGCTGTGCGATGCGTTGCTCGGCGCGCTGGGTCGCGGCGATATCGGTGAACGCTTCCCGGACACCGATGCGCGCAACCGCGACCGCGACAGCCGCGAGTTTCTTCGCGATCTCGCGCGGCAACTGGCGGACGACGGCTATCGACTCGGCAATGCCGACGTCACCGTGATCGCGCAAGTACCCCGGCTCGCGCCGCGGCTGCCGGCGATGCGCGCCGCGCTGGCCGATGCGCTCGACTGCGACGCGGCGCGCATCAACATCAAGGCAACGACGACCGAGCGCCTCGGGTTCATCGGCCGCGAGGAAGGTTTGGCCGCGGCCGCGGTCGTGCTGCTGGAGCCGTTGCCATGAGTCTCGGACCGGTCATGCTCGACGTCGCCGGCACCGCGCTCGGCGACGAGGATCGTGAACGGCTCCTGCATCCGCAGGTCGGCGGAGTCATTCTGTTCAGCCGCAACTACGAGAATCCGCGGCAGCTGGCGGCGCTGTGCACGGCCATTCACGACCTGCGCGATCCCCGGCTGGTCATCGCGGTCGACCACGAGGGCGGCCGGATCCAGCGCTTTCGCGACGGCTTCGAGCAGCTGCCCGCGGCCGCCCACCTCGGCGAACGCTACGACGAAGACCCGGCGCAGGCGATTCGCCTGGCCGAGCAGTTCGCCTGGATCATGGCGACCGAACTGTTGCACCACGGCGTCGACCTCAGCTTCGCGCCGGTGCTCGATCTCGCCGATCCGATCTCGAGCGTGATCGGCGACCGCGCCTTTCATCGCAATCCCGAGGTCGTTACCCGGCTCGGCAATGCCTGGATACGCGGTATGCGCAAAGCCGGCATGGAAGCGGTCGGCAAGCATTTCCCCGGCCACGGATCGGTGGCCGGCGACTCGCATCACGTGATGCCCTTCGATCGCCGCGACTTCAGCGCGATCGAGGCACTGGACCTGGTGCCGTTCCGTCGTGCGATCGCGACGCACCTGAGCGGCGTGATGATGGCGCACGTCATCTACGACCGGGTCGATCCGCATCCGGCCGGTTACTCGCGCTACTGGATCGAAAACGTGTTGCGCGATCAGCTCGAGTACGAGGGTATCGTCTTCAGCGACGACCTGAGCATGAGCGGCGCCGAATCGGTGGGCGGCTATCCCGAGCGCGCCCGCGCGGCGCTCGCCGCGGGTTGCGATATTCTGCTGGTCTGCAACAATCCGGCCGGCGCCGACGAAGTGCTGGCCGCGCTCGACGGTTACAACAATCCGACCTCGCAGTTGCGCATGATTCGCCTGCACGGCCAGCCGGCCGAACGCGACGGGGTCGCGAGCCTGCCGTGGCAGAGCGCCTGCGACGAACTGCATGCCTTCAACCATCGCCTCGGGCTGGCGGATAGCGGGGACTTGTTCGAATCATGATACAACTGGAAAACTGGATACCGGGGCTCGACCGCGAATGGGTCTGGGCGGTGCACGTGTTCATCGTCGTGCTGGCGACCGCGCTGGCCAGCTTTTTCGTGCGCCGCCTGCTGGTCAAGCTGATCAAGCGGCTCGATCGCAAGTCCACGCGCTGGGACAACGTCGTTTTCGACGCGATCCAGCGGCCCGCGGCGTGGATCGTCTGGCTGGTCGGCCTCGACCTGGCCGTCGACATCGTCTACGCGCAGACCCAGACCGCGATCTTCACCTATTCGGACCAGATTCGCGACGTCGGCATCCTGCTGTGCATCACCTGGTTTTTGCTCGGCCTGACCCGTGGCGCCGAGGCCGAGCTGACGCGCAACCCGGACGAGGTCGACGTGCATACCGCCGAGGCGATCGGCAAGCTCGTGCGCCTCGCGATCATCATCACCGCCGCGCTGGTAGTCCTGCAAACCCTCGGCTTCAGTATTTCCGGTGTGCTCGCGATGGGCGGCATCGGCGGCATCGCGATCGGATTCGCCGCCAAGGACCTGCTCGCCAATTTCTTCGGCGGCCTGATCGTCTATCTCGATCGGCCGTTCACGGTCGGCGACTGGATCCGTTCGCCGGATCGCAATATCGAGGGCACGGTCGAAAAGATCGGCTGGCGGGTGACCGCGATTCGCGATTTCCAGTCGCGCCCGCTGTACGTGCCGAACTCGGTATTCACGACGATCATCGTCGAAAACCCGTCGCGGATGAATAACCGCCGCATCTACGAGACCATCGGGGTGCGCTACTCCGACCTGACGAGCATGGAAAAAATTGTCGCCGAGGTCGATGCCATGTTGCGCGCGCACGAAGAGATCGATAGCGAAAAAACCCTGATGGTGAACTTCAACGAGTTCGCCGATTCGTCGGTCGATTTTTTCCTTTATTGCTTTACCAAAACCACGCAGTGGATAAAATTCCACCAGGTCAAACAGGACGTTTTGATGCGCATTTCCCGCATCATCGAAGATAACCACGCCGAGATCGCGTTTCCGACGACGACGGTGCACCTCGCCGATCCGATTCCGCAATCCGAATCCTGAGATGCTGCTGAACCGGGCTCAACAAGTGCACCAGACCGCCGAGCTGCTGTTCGACGCCGACGCGGTGGAGCAGGGCATCGCCGATCTCGCCGAGCGTGTCGCGCAGGACAGTGCCGCCGGTTTTCCGCTGGTGCTGTGCGTCATGAACGGCGGCCTCTATCTCACCGGCCAGCTATTGCGCCATTGGGATTTCCCGCTGACCGTCGACTACGTGCACGCGACGCGCTACCGCCTCGCGACACTCGGCAAGGACGTGTTGTGGAAGGCCTACCCGCAAAACGAGATTCGCGACCGCAACGTGATCATCGTCGACGATATTTTCGACCAGGGTTATACCCTCGAGGAGGTCAAGGGCTACTGCCTGCGGCACGGCGCGCGCCAGTGCGTCAGCGCGTTCTTGATCCGCAAGACTCACGAACGCAAGAAAGCCGATATCGCGCCCGATTACGTCGGCCTCGAGTGCGGCGACTGCTACGTTTACGGCGCCGGAATGGACCTGAACGGACATTTCCGCAATCTGTCGAGCATCTATGCGCTGCCCGCAAAGGTCGATTGATGCTGGCGATTATCGGAGGCAGCGGGCTGTACTCGCCGGGCGACGACTTTGTTCTCGACGAGGCGTTGACGCCGGCAACGCCTTATGGCGAACCGTCGGCCGAAATTCTGCTCGGGCGCTGGCGCGGCGTGACGCTCGCTTTCCTGTCGCGCCACGGTCCGGGTCACGGCATACCGCCGCACCGGGTCAACTACCGTGCCAACCTGTGGGCGCTGCACGCGGCGGGCGCGCGGCGCGTCATCGCGGTCAACGCGGTCGGCGGTATCACCCCCGAGCTGCCGCCGCGCACGCTCGCGCTGCCGGACCAGATCATCGACTACACCGCGGGGCGTGAGCACAGCTTCGACGCACTCGACGATGGGCCGGTGCGGCACGTCGATTTCAGCTGGCCCTATAGCGAAGCGCTGCGGGCGGCGCTGGTCGCGGCCGCCGAGCGGCTCGGTCAGAAGCTGGTTACGTCGGGGACCTATGGCGCGACCAACGGACCGCGACTCGAGAGCGCCGCCGAGGTCGAACGCCTGAAACGCGACGGCTGCAACATGGTCGGCATGACCGGGATGCCCGAGGCCGGGCTCGCCCGCGAACTGGATCTCGACTACGCCTGTCTCGCGCTGGTCGTCAACTGGGCGGCCGGCGTCGAGGATCGCGTTATCGACATGACCGAGATCGTCGCGCACCTGGAACACGGCATGGCCAAAGTCCGGCCGTTGCTGGTCGAAACCGCGGGGGCGCTGGCGCGATGAATTATTGCAGTCAGTGCGGCGCACCGGTCAGTCTCCGGATCCCGGTCGACGACAATCGCGAGCGATTCGTCTGTGACCATTGCGGTTACGTGCACTACCAGAATCCGAACAACGTCTGCGGCGCGATCCTGACGCTCGACGATCGCGTGTTGTTGTGCAAACGCGCGATCGAGCCGCGCCACGGCATGTGGACGCTGCCGGCCGGGTTCATGGAAAACAACGAAACCGTTGCCGAGGCGGCGGCCCGCGAAGCGATGGAAGAGGCCAATGCCCGCGCCGGCCCGCTGGCGCTGTTCGGAATCTTCAGCATGCCGTATATTTCGCAGGTTTATTTGATGTTCCACGGCGAACTCGCGAGCCCGGAAATTTCGGCCGGTCATGAAAGTCTCGAAGTCGGAATGTTCGGGCGCGACGATATTCCGTGGGACGAACTTGCGTTTCCGGTCGTCAGCCACAGCCTGCGGCTGTACTTCGAGCACGGGCCGGGCAAGGTGCACCACGCCTGGTTCAGCCGCGACGCCGAGCGCCGGGTGGAACTGCACGTCATCGATTGAAACGGCCGGGCGGCGGGAACCGTGACGCGATTTCGGGGTCGATTGATCTAGCAGGACGCGAAGCGCGTACCGAACTGGGTAAGCATGCGTGATACCCGAACAACTTACGGCGGAGTCTCGATTCTGCTGCACTGGACATCCGCGGTCGCGGTCATCGGGCTGTTCGGCCTCGGCGTCTACATGGTCGAATTGACTTACTACGACCCGCTCTACAATCGGCTGCCGTTTTTGCACAAGAGCATCGGCCTGCTGCACGCGCTGGCCTTCGCGTTATGGGTGGGCTGGCGCGCGACCAATCCGTGGCCAGCCCCGGTGGCCGGCACCGGCGCCGTCGAGGCGCGCGTCGCCAGGGGCGTCAAGCACGTCTTTTACTGGCTGATCGCGACGGTCATCGTCAGCGGCTACCTGATCCCGACCGCCGACGGTGCACCGATCAGCGTGTTCGGCTGGTTCGACGTGCCGGCGCTGACGAGCGGTTGGGCGCGGCAGGAGGACTTTGCCGGCCTGGTGCATCGCTATGCGTCCTATGCGTTGATCGCGCTGGCGTCGCTGCACGCGGCGGCGGCAGTCAAGCATCATTGCGTTGATCGGGACGGCACGCTGCGACGTATGTTAGGTATGTCCGACCGACAGGGTCGGCGTTACAGGTAACCGTCTTGGAGAAAATTCATGCGAAAATCGATTCTACTGCTGGGTTTCGTCGCCGCCACGCTGCTGGGCGGGCAGGCGATTGCCAACGACTACCAGATCGATATCGAGGGCCAGCACGCCTTCGTCAATTTCAAGGTCAGCCATCTCGGCTACTCGTACATCGTCGGCCGCTTCAACAAGTTCGACGGTAAATTCAGCCACGACCCCGAAAATCCGGCCGCCTCGCGGGTGCAGGTCAGTATCGACGCGGCAAGCCTCGACACCAATCACGCCGAACGCGACAAGCACCTGCGCGGCACCGATTTCTTCGACGTCCGTCGCCACCCGACCATTACTTTCGAGAGCACCGGATACGACGGTACCGCCGATGCCGGCATCCTGCGCGGCGAGCTGAGCTTTCTCGGCGTTACGCGCGAGATCGCGATCGAGCTGCGCAAGGTCGGCGAGGGCAGAGATCCGTGGGGTGGCTATCGCAGCGGCTTCGTCGGCACGACCACGCTGCGCGCGGACGATTACGGCCTGCCCGAGTGGCTCGGCGAGGTTGAAATCGAACTCAACATCGAGGGCGTTCGAGTCGGCAGCAATTCATGACCCGGTGATCGAGATGTCGGTGAATTCGGACACGATCGACTGGTTGCGTCCGTTATTCTTGGCCTCGTAGAGCGCCACGTCGGCGCGCTTGATCAGCTCGCCGATATTCTCGCCCCTGACGATGGCCGCGCAGCCGAGGCTCGCGGTGATCGGGCGGTCGATTCCGAAATCGGTCCGCGCGACGAGCTGGCGAATGGTTTCGGCGATCGGCAGCAAGTCCTGCTCTTCGATCGTCGTGCAGCAAATCAGAAATTCCTCGCCGCCCCAGCGGGCGATGAAATCGCTCGAGCGAATCGCGCCCTCGAACAGTCGCGCGAGTTGCTTGAGCACCTGGTCGCCGGCGTCATGGCCCTGCGTGTCGTTGATCGCCTTGAAGTGGTCGATGTCGAGCATGATGATGCCGAAGCGCTGATCGTGGCGTTCGAAGCGCGAGTATTCCTTGTGCAGGATCTGATTCATGTGCGTCCGGTTCGAAAGCGCCGTCAGGCTGTCGGTCAGCGCCATCCGGGTCAATTCGTTGTTGTCTTCGAGCAGTTCTTTTTGCGTATCGAGCAGCGACTCGGTGCGCTCGTAGATCTTCTGCTCCAGGTAGGTATTCATGTCCTGGAGCTGCGCCGACAGCTTGCGACCGTACCAGAACGCCACGACGGTGATCGCGAGGCTCGCGAGCACGGCGAAGCCCGAAAACAGCGCAATCTGGGTGCGCTCCGATCTCGCCGTCGCGTTCGCCAGCAGCAGCGTTCTCTGCACATCGTTGCGCTGCGCCTGGGTCAGCTCGGACAGGTGCGACAGCAGCGGCGCGGTCTTCGGCAAGACTTCCTGCAGCAACACCTTGCTCGCCTCGTCACGACTGCCGTTCAAAAACAGGACCGAGACCTGGCGGTTGAGGTCGGCGATATCGCGATCGAGACGATCGATGGCTTCCATAATTTCGCGCTCGCGCGGCGCGAGCAGCGGCAGCAGGCGGTCGCGGGTCTCGCGGTAGGCGCCGTCGATGCGATTGAAATCGGGCCAGGATTCGGCCGCAACGGCGCTTTCGTCATGCAGCAGCATCGACTGCATGAACCGGGTGCGGTCGTGGATGATCGTCGACAGCTCGTTGACCAGGTTGATCTTGTCGAGCTGGCGAGCGATCTCCTGGCTGGCGACGCGCGAGCTCTCGCTACCGGTGTTTATCGTCAGATAGGCGATAACCGCCATCAGCAGGATGACGATCGCGAAGCCGGTGACTAGCAGACGAGTCGGATAGTGCATCGGTCAGTGGTCGCTCCGGACCTGGCGCTTCCTGTTACCGAATTTTAGCCGCTCATTAAACTGATTTTGCGATGACGGCGCAAATTTTCTGCTGAACGTCGTCAATATTGCGATAAATGACGCCATGCAGCTCGCTTTCGAGCAAGGTCGCCTGCTTGTGCTCGGCGCTGACGACGCGCTCGAGCGTGCGGAGACTGGCCGGATCGACGACGGGGTCGTGATCACCCTGAAAAAGGTAGACATCTGCATTGATTTTGACGGTATCTTCGCATAAATAGTCGATAAGTTGCTGAAGTTGGTAAAGCGCCCTGATTGGAATGTGCTGATAGTTGACCTCCGGGTTTTCGGGCGCGTTGGGGCGAAACGGCACCAGACCGTCGTCGTTCATCCAGCGCACCAGGCGATTGGCATGATGCAGCAGCGGCACGAAAATCATGTTCCGGTTGCGAAAATGCACCGGCGCCGAGACGCTCGTTACCGATTTTAGCCTGACCTGCGGATGCCGTGATGCGTGCAACAGCACGAGCAGGCCGCCGGTGGAAAAGCCGACCAGGTGAATCGCCTGGGTATAGGCCTTGAGAATATCGTAACCCCGCTCGACCGACGCCGCCCAGTCGTGCCAGTTGCGTTCGCGCAGGTCCCAGGGTGAAGTGCCGTGACCCTTGAGGCGCACGCCGAGCACGTGATGCCCGGCGGCATGCAGGCGCTCGCCGAGACCGCGCAATTCGGCGGGCCCGGCCATGAACCCGTGTACCAGCAACACGCCGCTGGCATCGGCGCGCGACGATTTGAGAAAGTACCAGTTGGCGTCGGCGGTTTGCGTCTGCTGCGCATTGATTTCGTGGTGACGCGGTTTATCGAAGGCCTTGCGGTCCCAGGCGTAGGCCAGCAACTGGTCGTCGAAGCGATAATCGGCGAGATCGCGCGGCGTGATCCGGTCGGCGGTGGCGATCGCCTCGTCGGCGATACGGCGGATGCCGGAGAGCGGGCTGACCTCGTTGGCGTAAACACTGATCAGGTTCTCGGTGCGAATTTCGTCGATCTCGAAATCGGCAATCAGTTTTTCGTCGAGCAGGTATTCATTCTGCTCGACGTGAACCAGGCGCAGGCTTTGCGCGGTCTTGAGAAACTGCGCCAGGCGGCTGCTGCCCTGATTGATGATTGCCTCGTACTCTTCGGGGTTCAGCAGGCTGCGATGCAGCTTGTAGTCCGAGTTCTGCAGCAACTTGATGCACAGATACAGTATCTTGTGAAAGCGCCGGTTTTCGATCCGGCGCAGGCCCTGTTCGTAGAGCCGCAGGATCACGAGCGAGGCCATGTGGCTCAGGTTGATCGTGACCGCCGAGTACATCGCACGCATGTAGTCGTCGCGCACGCGATTGGATTTGACGCGCATCCCCGCTGCGTGGACGCGGCCGCTCCAGTGACCCGGCTGCGGCTCGAGCGCGAACAGTTCGTCGAGGCTATCGAAACTGTGCACGACATTGGGCAGCAGTCGTTTTTCCCACCAGCGCCAGTAATCGCCGATCACGATCGGTTCGGCGAAGCGAATATCCATGTCGGTATGCTTGAACAGCAGGTTGCCCTCGATGATCAATTCCTCGGCGAAACGCTTGTTGATCCCCTTGTTGAACAGGCGTGCGGCCTGGTGCAGGATGTTGTCGCTGACCCGGATCGGATAGAAGGTAATGTGGCTCGGCACGATCACCGTCGGTTTGACCGCCTTGAGCATCAAATCCTCGACCCGGTCGAAACCGAGCTGTTCGGCCCATCTTTCGATGCGGTCGTCGCGGCCCCGCGAATGATCGTAGAGCAGGGCCGTCTTGAAAGCGTCGAGCGCCAGCGCGATGACCGCGGAGCCGCGGTGGTGCTTGCGCCTTTCGTTGGCGGTACGCGAAAAAACGCTGAACTCGCCGGCGTGATCGACGACGCGCTTGTCCTTGACCATGCCGCCCTCGGGGAACACGACGAGCTTGCGGCCGTGCAGGATTTCGCGCACCAGGAATGAGAACAGGTTCGGCAGCTGATTCGGAACGACGCCGATCGAGTACAGGAACTGCGTGAAACGCTCGTCGCCCTCGAAGAATTCGGCCGACGCGACCGAACGACAATAGGCGCCGGTCGCCTCGTAGATCAGGTACTGGGGTATGAAGGTCTCGAATCGGGCGAAATGATTGAACAGAAAGATGTCGCCCGCTTGCACCGGATCGCTGTCACCGCCGTGTTCCTGGTGCAACTTGATATTGAGCTTCAACAGCTTGCGCGTGGTGCGAAACGCCCTGACGCAAAATTCGTAAACCCTGGGATTGATGGCGGGGTCGGCCCGGACTTCGGTCATCTGGCGATAAACCCGGCAGCCCACCGGCGCGGCGATCTGGATCTCATGAGTCTGAGGCCATGTTTGTTATTCAGAAGTTCCGTGTTCGGCCGATATGCGCGCTATCGATCGTCAATCTTATACCAATGCGCCTGCGTGTTTGTCTATACCTGCTACTGCTCGGACTGGCGCCGCCGCTGCTCGCGGCGACGCCGCCGCTCGAACTGCGCGTCCTCATCGATACGTCCAGCCGCTTCGCCGAACTCGATCCCGACGGCAGTCGCGCCGAGGCGCTGCGGCTGCTCGCCGGACTGTTACCGGACGGCGCCGCCGGCGGTGCCTGGGCTTATGGCCGCTATGTCGAACAGATCGTGCCGCTGGGGCGGATCGATACCGCCTGGCGCCAACGCGCATTCGACGGTGCCGGGCGAATTCACGCCAATGCCGGGTATGCCAACCTCGAACATGCCCTCGATCGTGCGCTCGAGGGCTGGCAGTCGCCGGCGGCCGCCACGCGCCGCCTGTTGTTGCTGATCAGTGCGAGCGGCGCCGAACCCGCCGCCGAGGCGGAGCAACGCTTGGCGGCGCGTCAGCGGCTGCTCGACGAGACGCTCCCGACGCTGGTCGCTGCCGGCATCGAGCTGCATGCTTTCACCATCGGCGACGCCGCCGATCGCGGATTGTTCGAGCGTTTCGCGTTTGCGACCGGCGGCGCGCACCGGCATCTGCGTGACGCGCGCGGGCTGCCGGCGCAGACGGTCGAATTCTACGCGCGCGCGGTGCGCTCGAACCAGCTTGTGCTGGCCGACGAGCGGTTCGTGGTCGACGCGCATGTCGACGCGCTGACGCTGGTGCTGTTGCGCGAACCCGGCAGCAAGGCACCGCTGCTGATACCACCCGACAGTCCGGTGATCAGCGCAGCCAGGCCGCGCGGCACGCGCTGGCATTCGAGCCGCGATTTCGACCTGGTGCATCTGCGCCGCCCCGAAACCGGCGACTGGCAAATCACCAGCGAATTGACGTCCGACAGCCGCGTGCTGGTTTCGAGCCAGCTCGAGCTGCGCGCCAGCGTTGCGCCGGACCGAGCGTGGCCGGGCGAGCCGCTCGAAATCGGCGCCGAGCTGTTTCGCGGCGGTAACCAGATTCGCCGCAACGCGTTTCTGCGCTTCGTCGAGTTCAGCGTGAGCCTGACCGGTCCCGATGGCGAAACGCGGCGCCTGCCGTTACACCACACCGATATTCGCGCCGACAAGGGCCGATACCTGCTCACGCTCGACGAACCCCTCCCCGAGGGCCGCCATCGGCTGCACATCGAGGCGCGCGGTTCGAGCTTCCATCGCCTCCAGGAACTCGAGGCGGTGGTCGGCTGGCCGGTCGAGATTCGCATCGAAGCCGCCGCCGAGCCGGGGCAATACGATTTCCGGCTGCGCGCGCGCGAGGCGCAGTTGCGCATCGAAGGCCTCGCAGCGGACGTCGAGATCGAAACGCCGAAAGGCAAACGCGAAGCGCTGCCGTTACAGAGCGATTCGGGCTGGCTGCGCGGGCGCATTGTCACCGCGGTCGATGGCGTGCACCAGGCGCGGGTCCGCGTTTCCGGCCGGCGTCACGACGATTCGGTCGTCGACCTGAACCTCGGGCCGTTCGCGCTGCTCGGCACCGCGAGCCAGGCCGAGGCCGGACTCGCGGCAGCGCCGCCGCCCGAGCCGATCGCGGCCGAGCCGACCGGTTTCGATCGCAAGCTGATCGGCATCGTCATTCTCGCCGTCAACGCCACGCTGTTGCTCGCGGTTCTGTCGCTCTGGCTTTACGCGCGCCGGAAAAAGCGGCTCGCAGCGGTGGACGAGGCGGGTGCGGTGCCGGCGGCCGACAGCACCGACAAGGAGGCCGCGGTATCCGCGCCGGCGGCGGAGAACGACGCGCCCGTGCCGCCGCTCGACGGCGACGAAGCCGTGGTCGCGGCTGCGGTGGAGGACAAGACGCCCGCGCGACCCGCCGACAGCGGCGACGATGCCGCAGCGGAAGCCACCGCGCCAACCGCCGGGAATGCGGCGACCGGCGGTGGCGACGACGTCGCCGGAGTCGACGCGCCACCGGCGGCCGAATCCGATCGCAAGACCGCGACAGGCTAGAAGTAATCCGGCGCGTTGCCGGCGCGCCACTTGATGTTGCAGCCGATACTCGGCACCTGCTCGGGCGAAATCGCATCGCCTGCCAGCAGCGCGTCGACCGCGGCCTTGAGATCCTCACCGGTGATCGCGACGCCGTTGCCCGGGCGCGCGGCGTCGTACTGGCCGCGATAGACCAGCCGATGATCCGCGTCGAACAGGAAGAAGTCGGGCGTGCAGGCGGCGCGGTAAGCGATCGCCGAGCGCTGCGACTCGTCGTACAGGTACGGAAACTCGAAGCCGTGTTCGCGCGCGAAATCGACCATTTTTTCGGGGCTGTCGGCGGGAAATTCATCGACGTCGTTGGCATTGATCATGACGACGCCGAGGTCGCGGGTCAGGGCCGCGTTGGCGAATTCGGCAAACGAATCGACGATGTGCAGCACGAACGGACAGTGGTTGCACGAAAACACGACCAGCAACGGTCGGCCGGCGTAGTCGCCGAGGCTCACGGTCTTGCCGCTGGCCGGCTCGGGCAGCGAAAAGTCGGGCGCCGGCGTGCCCAGTTCGAGCATCGTGGAAGGGGTTCTGGCCATCAGGAGTTCCTCGCTAAAGTCGGCGCCGATTATAGCCTCAAAGCGCTTCGAAGCTGCGGTTGATCGCGGCGGCAAAAAACTCGACGTCCTGCATCTGGATGCAAAGCGGCGGGCAAATGCGTAGCACGTTGCGGTAGGCGCCGGACTTGCTCGCGACGAGACCGTGCTCGCGGGTCAGTTCGAACAGCCGCGCCATCGTTTCCGGATCCGGTTCGCGCGTCGCCCGATCTTTCACCAGCTCGACCGCCATCATCAGGCCGCGGCCGCGCACGTCGCCGATCACCGCGTGGCGATCCTGCAGCTCTCGCAACACTTCGAGCAGCGCCGCGCCGACGCGTTGCGCGTTCTGCTGCAGGCCGTACTCGCGGATCACGTAGAGCACGGCGCGGCCGGCGGCGCAGCTGACCGGGTTGGCGCCGTAGGTATGAAAATAGAACTTTTGCGCCATCGCCTCGGCGATTTCGCGCTTCACCATCAGCGCGGCCAGCGGAAAGCCGTTGCCGATGCCCTTCGCCGCGACGACGATATCGGGCACGATCCGGTGCCGCTGAAACGACCAGAAGTCGTCGCCGGTTCGCGCCATGCCGGCCTGCACTTCGTCGATGATGACGAGGCCGCCGGCGGCGCGCACGCGCTCTGCGGCGCCGGCGAGGTAACCGTCGGGCAGCGGGACGATGCCGCCGTAACCCTGCACCGGCTCGATGAACATACCGGCGAGGCGGCCGCTGGTGGCGTAATGGATCGTCGCCTCGAGATCGTCCAGGTAAGGCTCGATGTCTGCGCCGTGGATGCCGCGATACGGATCCGGCACCGGCGCGAACTGGATGCCGCCGAGCAGCGGCACGTTGTGGCGAAAACCGCTGATGCCGGTCACCGACTGCGCGCCGAACGTCGCACCGTGGTAGGCGTTCTGCAGCGAGACGATGTCGACGTTGCCGGTGTAGCTGCGCGCCAGCAGCAACGCCATGTCGATCGCCTCGGCGCCGCTGTTCATGAAATGTACCGCCCATTCCTCGCCGGCCGGTAGCGTCGCCGTCAACTCCTCGGCGAAATGCGCCGGCACCGGGTGGAAGAACATCGTCGTGCAGTGCTGCAGCCTGCGCGCCTGGTCGACCGCAGCGCGGGTGACGACCGGGTTGTTGTAACCGACGCTAATGGTCAGATTCTGGCTCAGGCAATCGAGGTAACGATTGCCTTTTTCGTCCCACAGGTATTGATCCTGTCCGCGGCTGAAGATCAGCGGCTTTCGATAGGGCACGAAGGCGCGCTGCGACGCCGCATAGTAGCGCTCGCGGCGACCGACGATCGCGTCGGTTGCCCAGTCGATCTCGAATTCGTGCGTGTCGCCGTCGAATTGTGAAGCCATGGCGGTTCCCGCGCTGCCGTCGCCGGTGGTATCGTACCAGAACTCGGCGGCGCCGCGCGCGGCCGGGCGGGGGAAGTGAATGGCGCAGACGCGAAAACGGCAACGACGCTCCCGCGGGCAGCCACGCCCGGCGGTGGCGCCGCGTGCGCCCTACATCGCGCGACGCGTCGCGACCTTCGACATTCTGAGCGAGGAGGGGTTGTGCCTGATCGAGCGCAACGCCGACGCGATCCTGCGCGACATCGGCATGGAGTTTCGCAACGATCCCGAAATTCTCGACCTGTTCCGCGACGCCGGCGCCGACGTCCGCGACGAGCGCGTGCGGTTCGAGCCCGGCATGTGCCGGCAAATCATCCAGGCCAGCGCGCCGGCGCAATTCACCCAGCATGCGCGTAATCCGGAGAACGACGTCGAGATCGGCGGCGCCAACATCGTGCTGTCGCCGGTTTACGGACCACCGTTCGTGCACGACCTCGACCGTGGGCGGCGCTATGCGACGCTCGACGATTTCGTCGCGCTGGCGAAGATTCACCAGTCGATTCCGTACCTGCACCATTGTGGCGGTATCGTTTGCGAACCGGTCGACGTGCCGGTCAACAAGCGTCACCTCGACATGATGCTGAACCATATCGTCCACGGCGATCGCGCGCTGTTCGGCGCGCTGATCGGTCGCGAGCGCGCCGAGGATTCGGTGGCGATGGCGAAAATCCTGTTCGGCGACGAATACGTCGAAAACCACACCGTGCTGTACGCGGTGTCGAACACCAACGCGCCGCTTACTCTCGACGACGCGATGTCCGGTTCGCTCAAGGTCTACGCGCGCCACAACCAGGCGGTCGCCTGCACGCCATGGATGATCACCGGCGCGATGAGTCCGTGCACCGAAGCCGGCACCCTCGCGCAGTTGCTCGCCGAGGCGCTGGCGACCTGCGCGCTGACCCAGCTGATCCGGCCCGGCGCGCCATGCCTGATGGGCAGTTTCGCGACCGCGATGTCGATGCAATCGGGCGCGCCCACGTTCGGCATGCCCGAGGCCGCGCGCACGGTGCTCGCCGCCGGCCAGCTCGCGCGTCGCCTCGGCCTGCCGCTGCACACGGTCGGCAGCCTGACGGCGTCGAAGCTGCCCGACGGGCAGGCCCAGCAGGAGGGCACGCTGAGCCTCGCGATGGCGGTGCTCGCCGGCGCCAACTTTATCAACCACGCAACCGGCTGGCTCGAGGGCGGCCTGTGCACCGGCTACGAGAAAACGATCATCGACGCCGATTTGTGCGGCAAGCTGATCGAGTTCTGTCGCGGTATCGATTTGAGCGACAACGCGCAGGCGCTCGACGCCATTGCCGAGGTCGGACCCGGCAGCCATTTTCTGTCGAGCGCGCATACGCTGGCCAACTTCGAAACCGCGTTCTACCGCTCGAACGTCGCCGATTCGAATTCCTACGAACAGTGGTCCGAGGAAGGCGGTCTCGACGCCGCACGGCGCGCCAACCGCATCTGGAAGCAACTGCTGGCCGATTACGAGCCGCCGCCGCTCGATCCCGCGATACGCGAGGAACTCGAGGATTATGTCGCCCGCCGCAAGGCGTCAATGCCCGACCGCAGCTACTGATGGATCGGGCGAAGTTCGCGCAGGCGGAGGAATATTTTCACGCGCGGGAGCGGTCGGCGCGATGGCTGTGCGACGGCTTTGCCGGCGGCGATGATCGCGGCCAGATCGAAGCTGGACGATTGCTGCAACTCGCCCACTGCGGCGATGCCGTCGATACCGGAGGCGCGCCAGGATGACCGAGCGGCGCGCTATCGTGATTATCGGGGGCGGGGCGATCGGGCTCAGCGTCGCCTACCATCTATCCAGACTCGGGATCGAGGACGTGCTGGTGCTCGAACGCCACCGCTTGACCAGCGGCACGAGCTGGCATGCCGCCGGCATCGTCGGACCGCTGCGCGCGAGCCTCAACCTGACCCGGCTCGCGCAATACGCGCTCGACCTGTTCGTCGAACTCGAATCCGAAACCGGCCAGACCACCGGCTACCGCCAGACCGGCGGCGCGTGGCTCGCGCAGCGGCCCGAGCGGCTCGCGGAATTGAAGCGGATCAAGGCGCTCGGCGATCGCGCCGGGCTTGCGACCGAACTCGTCGATGCCGCCGAACTGGGTGCACGCTGTCCGCACCTCGCCGTCGACGATCTTGCCGGTGGGCTGTGGGTCGAAGCGGACGCCCAGGTCAACCCGGTCGACCTGTGCCAGGCCTATGCCCGCGGCGCGCGGGCGCGCGGCGTCGAGATTCGCGAGCATTGCCGGGTCGATGCGATCGAGACCCGCGATGGCAACGTAGCCAGCGTGCGCCTCGCCGACGGTGGACGCATCGAATGCGGCAAGCTGCTGCTCGCCGCCGGTGCCTGGTCGCGCGAGCTCGGCCGCAGCGCCGGTCTGGTGTTGCCGCTGGCCGCCTGCGAACACGTTTATCTGGTGACCGAGCCGCTCGCCGGGCTGCCCGAGCCGTGCCCGATCCTGCGAGATCTCGATGCCGGGATCTACTTGAAGGGCGACGCCGGCAAGCTCGTGCTCGGCGCCTTCGAAGCCGATCCGAAACCCTGGCAGCCGGCGCTCGACGATGACGAATTCCTGCAGTTCGACGCCGACTGGGAGCACGCGCAGCCGATGCTCGAGGCCGGTATCTGCCGCGTGCCGCAACTCGCCGAGCAGGGCATCGCGCATTTCATGAACGGTCCGGAAAGTTTTACCCCCGATACGAAACAGGTCATGGGGCTCGCGCCCGGCTTCGCCAACCTGTTCGTCGCCGCCGGCTTCAACTCGATCGGCATCATGTCGTCGGCCGGCGTCGGCAAGGTCATGGCCGACTGGATCCGCGATGGCGAACCGCCGATGGACCTTTGGGAAGTCGATATCGCGCGCTTCGATCCGCTGCAGGGCGACGCCGCATATCTCGCCGCGCGGCTGCCCGAAGCGGTCCACAACCAGTTCGCAATGCACTGGCCGTTCAAGCAGTACCGGACCGGGCGCGGCCTGCGGCGATCGCCGTGGCACGAGCGGCTCGCCGAATGCGGCGCGGTGTTCGGCGCGCCGACCGGATGGGAGCGCCCGCTGTGGTACGCGCGCGACGATAGCGAGCGCGAGTTCGAGTACGGCTACGGCGCGCAGTGCTGGTGGCCGGCGGCGCGGCGCGAGGCGCTGCATTGTCAGCAGCACGTCAGCCTGTTCGAATTGAGCCCGTTCGCGAAGTTCGATCTGCGCGGTCGCGACGCGCTCGCGCTGCTGCAGCGGCTTTGTTGCGGCGATATCGATGTCGACGTCGGCCGGGTCAAATACACGCTGATGCTGAACCGGCGCGGCGGCATCGAGGCCGAGGTCACGGTCGCGCGGCTGGGGCCGCGGCATTTTCGCGTCGTCGGCGGCGCGGCGACGCGATTCAAGGACCTGGCGTGGCTGCGACGCCACGCCGGCGACGCGGTCGAAATCGCCGACGTCAGCGACGCCCACGCCGTGCTCGGCGTCATGGGCCCGCTCGCCGGAATGCTGATGGAAGCGCTGGCGGACGGTTTCGATGCGGGCGCATTTCCGTTTTCGAGCGCGCGCGAAATTGCGATCGACGGCGTCGCCGTACTCGCCGCGCGCCTGAGCTACGTCGGCGAACCGGGCTGGGAACTCTACATTCCCGGTAGCGTCGCGATTGACGTGCTCGAACGGGTGCTCGCGGTCGGCGCCGATTTCGAACTCGGGCTCGCCGGGCACTTTGCCCTCGACAGTTGCCGTATCGAAGTCGGCTATCGTCACTGGGGGCACGATATCGGACCCGACGATACGCCGCTCGAATGCGGCCTCGACTTCGCGGTCGACTTCGACAAGGCCGCCGAATTTATTGGCCATGACGCGTTGCTGGCGCAGGCCAGCGACGGCGTTCGCAAGCGCCTGCGTCTGTGCGAGGTGGGTGCCGGCGACGTGCTGATCGTGCATGACGAGCCGGTTTATGCCGGCGATCAAATCATCGGTCACTGCACCTCGGGCGGACCGGGTTTTCGCAGCGCGAAGACGCTGTGCTTCGTCATGATTTATGACACCGACACGATCGCCGGGCGAGATCTCGAGATCGAAGTCGCCGGTGTGCGTTACCCGTTGCAGCCGCTCGCGCGACCGCCCTGCGAGGCACGTCGATGAAAAGCCATGCCAGAGTCGTCGTGATTGGCGGCGGCGCGATGGGAACCTCGCTGATCTATCACCTGGCGCAGCTCGGCTGGAACGACGTCGTGCTGGTCGAGAAAAACGAGCTGACCGCGGGCTCTACCTGGCACGCCGCCGGCCTGTGCACGCACTACGCCCACAACCTCACGATCATGAACCTGCGCGCCCACAGCGTGCGGCTGTATCGCGAACTGCTGGAGCGGGACACCGGCCAGCCGGTCAGCTTTCACGCCTGCGGCGCGCTGCGCGTGACCCGCCACCCCGATCGGCTCGACGAGTTTCGGCAGGTGCAGGGCATCGGTCGCTTCGCCGGTTTCGACTTTCACATCCTGACGCCGGCCGAGCTCAAGGACCGCTATCCGCTGGCCGCGATCGACGACCTGATCGGCGCAATCTACGAACCGCTCGACGGCCACGTCGACCCGAGCCAGGCGACCCACGCGATGGCGCGCGGCGCGCGCGATCGCGGTGCCGAGGTTTACCGCAATACCTGCGTAACCGCGATCCGGCAGAACGCGCGGCGCGAATGGATCGTCGAGACCGATCGCGGCGCGATCACCGCCGAGCACGTCGTCAACGCGGCCGGCACCTGGTGTCGTGAAATCGGCGGGATGATGGGGGTCGACCTGCCGGTCGTGCCGATGCTGCATCAATACCTCGTCACCGATCGCATCGACGCCTTCGCCGCGCTCGACGCCGAATTGCCGATGATCCGCGACCCCGACGAGAGCTGGTACCTGCGGATGGAGCGCGACGGGGTGATCATCGGGCCGTACGAGCCAGACGGCAAACCCTGGGCAATCGACGGTGTACCGCCCGAATTCGGCATGGAACTGCTCGACCCCGATCTCGACGCGATCGCCGAAATCGCCGCCAGGGCGATGCGCCGCGTGCCGGCCGCCGCCGACGGCGGCATCAAGCGCGTCGTCCACGGCCCGATCACGTTCACGCCCGACGCCAACCCGCTGATCGGGCCGGCCTTCGGGCTCGACAACGCGTGGCTGTTAACCGGTTCGTCGATGGGCGTCATGGAGGGCGGCGGCGCCGGCAGGTTTCTCGCCGAATGGATGGACGCCGGCGAGCCGCCGATGGATGCGCTCGCGGTCGATGCGCGCCGTTTCGGCGGCTATGCCGATCGCGACTACCGTGTCGCCAAGGCGGTCGAATGCTTCGCCGCTCAGTTCGGCATTCACTACCCGTACGAGGAGCGCCCGGCCGGCCGGCCCTGCATCACCACGCCGGTATACGCCGCGTTAAAGCGTCGCGGCGCGGTGTTCGGCAGCGTTTACGGCTACGAACGACCAAACTGGTTTGCACGCGACCCGGCGGTGCGCGAATCGACCCTGAGTTTCGACCGCGCCAACTGGTTCGACGCGGTGGCGGCCGAATGCGCGAACCTGGCGCACAACGTCGGCCTCGCCGACCTGTCGGCATTCGCCAAATTTCGCGTCACCGGCACGGACGCCGCCGCGTTCGTCGACCGGCTGGGCGCCAACCGCGCGCCCGCGGTCGGGCGCATCGGTCTGACCCACGCGCTGACCGAAGCCGGCGGTGTCGCGTCCGAATTCACGGTCACGCGCTTCGCCGACGACGAGTTTTACCTGGTCAGCGCGGCCGCGGCGCGGCGTCACGACGCCGACCTGCTGCGCCGGCGCGCCAGAGGTTTCGACGTCGAGGTCGCCGACGCGACCGCCGAGCGTGGCGTGCTCGGCGTCATGGGTCCGAATGCCGAGGCGCTGCTGCAAACGCTGTGCGATGACGATTTGACGCTGCCGGCCGTGCCGCGCTTCGCCGCGCGCCGGACAGCGCTCGGCGGCGTCGACGTCGACTTGCTGCGCGTGTCGTACGTCGGCGAGGCGGGTTTCGAATTGCACCACGCGATCGACCGGCAGTCAGCGCTATTCGAGCGGCTGCTCGATGCCGGCAAGGCCTTCGAGATCGGCTTTTACGGCGCCTTCGCGATGAACGCGATGCGGCTCGAAATGGGTTACCGTGCCTGGGGCGCGGATCTCACCGCCGAGCGCACGCCGCTCGAAGCGGGTCTCGACCACCTGGTCAAAACCGCTGACCGTGAATTCGTCGGCCGCGGCGCCTTGCTCGAACGCGCGGCGCGAGCGGACCGCTGGAATATGCATTTACTCGAGCTGGATACGGGCGCCATCGATCCGTTCTATCTACACCCGGTACTGCGCGCCGGCGAGGTGGTCGGTATCGTCACCTCGGGCACGTTCGGCCACCGCATGCAGAAGGCCGTCGCGCTGGCCTATTTCCGGCATGCAGTGGGCGGCGACGACGAACTGCAGGTCGAGATCCTCGGCCGGCCGGTCGCGGCATGGATCTGCGAGCCTTGCCGGATCGATTAGCGAAAT
>JBPEYE010000296.1:0-39082 GCA_052030825.1 Gammaproteobacteria bacterium
TTCTCGACGCGGTGCTGCGCTTCGACGTAACCACGCTGATCGTCGACGACCCGGTCAAGCGCGTCGACAACATGACCATGGCCTGGGGGCTCGAGGCTCGGGTGCCCTTCCTCGATCATCACCTGGTCGAAATCGCCGCCTCCTGTCCCCCCGAGCTCAAGCTGAAACACGGCGGCAAGGGCCTGCTCAAGGAACTGGCGCGCGGGCGCATTCCCGACGCCGTCATCGACCGGCCCAAGGGTTACTTCCCGATGCCGGCGCTGAAGTACGTGCGCGGCGATTTCTACGAATTCATGAAGGATACGCTGAACAGTCGGGCGAGCCGCGAACGCGGCCTGTTCAATCGCGCCTACATCGAGCGCCTGCTGGCCGAACCCGAAAGCCACTTCACGCGATTGAACGGCAGCAAGCTGTGGCACAGCGCGCTGCTCGAATACTGGCTGCAAATGCACGTCGACGCGGTCGCGCGGCCAGCGCGTGGTGATTCTCCGGCTTGAAAAAAGGGTTTAAGATAATTACTTAGCCGTCTTAGCGGATAATTTCTCAGAGGCAAACGATGGACGTCCTGGATCGGATCAAGCAGCAAGTCGAGACCTACCCGGTCATTATTTACATGAAAGGCACGCCGCAGTTGCCGCAATGCGGTTTTTCGAGTCGCACCGCCGAGGCGCTCAAATCGCTCGGCATCGAGTTTGCCTACGTCAACGTCCTCGCCGACCCCGAGATCTTCGAGAATCTGCCGCGCTTCGCCGACTGGCCGACCTTCCCGCAGGTCTATGTCGACGGTGAGCTGATCGGCGGCTGCGACATCACGCTGGAAATGCTCGAGTCGGGCGATCTGAAGAAGATGACCGACGCGGCGCTGGCGAAAAAAGCCAGCTGAACGGCGCCGCCGGATTAGTGAATCGGCAGGCTCGCCTGGTGCGCCATGGCGACGATCTCGTCGACCGTCGGTGCCGGATCGAATTGGTGCCCGTACCAGATTCCGACCGCGATCTGCAGCTGGCGACCCTGTTCGCCGGTGGGTCGCGTGTGCCGGCGGATGTTCTGGATCAGGCGTGAGAACAGGTCGGGATTGAACTGCTTCGGGTCGCCGTACTGCACCAGCACGGCGAAGGTGTTCAGGTTGTAGCGCGATACCATGTCCATCGGCCGCAGCGATAGCTGAATCGAATTGGCGATCGTCTTCAGCGTGCCGAGCCGCAATTCGCCGTTCTCCGCGCTGACTTCGATCAGGCCGAGGCCGAGGCCGCCGCCGCGGGCATTGCAATGTTCGATCATCGACTCGATGTGCAGTTCCAGCTGGGCCCGGTTGGGCAAGTTGGTTTCCGGGTCCTGCAGGCTGAACTGCTTGACCCGCAGAAACTGGCTGCTGAGGTTGCGCATCCGCTCGCGCAGCGCGTTTTGCTGCCACGCGGTGCGACCGGCGCCGAAGACGCGCGCCGCCAGCTCGAACTGATTCGCCGACTTGGATATGAAATCGTCAACCCCGCGCTCGAAAGAGACGACGATGCTCGATGCGGTGTCCTCGGCGGTCAGCAGCACGATGCCGGTATAGCGGTCGTTGTTTTCGTCCCAGCGCCGGATCAGGTCGGTCATTTCGAGACCGTTCATCCCCGGCATCCAGAAATCGGCAAGCACCACGTGGGCGCGACGCTGGTTCAGCAGGTAGAGCGCCTCGTCGGCCGATGACGCGGTGCGAACGTCGGCGAAACCGGATTTTGTGAGCCCCGATTTGACGACTTCGCGGCTGAACTGCAAATCGTCGACGACGATGATGGCGAGATCTTCTTTTCGCAAGACTGGCGAGCGGTGGGAGGTTGCGATTGAGTATAGATGAATTTCAGTCGTCCGCCGTTTCGATTCGGGTTTCGTTGACGATCTTGCAAAACAGCGCGGCGGTCATCTCGGCATCGTAGATCGCCGAGTGCGCCTCCCTCGAATCCCACTCCAGTCCGGCCGAGCGAACCGCGCGCGCGAGCACGGTCTGGCCGTAGGCCAGCGCCGCGAGGCTGACCGTGTCGAGCGTCGAGAACGGGTGAAAGGGATTGCGCTTGATCCCGGCTCGGGCCGCCGCGGCGTTGACGAACTTGAGGTCGAAATGCGCGTTGTGGCCGACGAGAATTGCCTTGTTGCAGCCGTGACGTTTGATCTCGCTGCGGATCGGCTTGAAGATTTTCGGCAGCGCCTCGTGCTCGTCGAGGGCGAGTCGAAACGGATGATCGATATCGATGCCGTTGATTTCCATCGACTTGGGATCGAGATTGGCGCCGGCGAACGGGTTGACGTGGCAGGCGACGGTTTCGGCGCAATAGAGCCTGCCGGACGCGTCGACGTCGATCAACACCGCCGCGATCTGCAACAGCGCGTCGGTCGCTTCGTTGAAACCGCCGGTCTCGACGTCGACAACCACCGGCAGGAAACCGCGAAAGCGTGTCGACAGGGGCGACGATTCAGGCATCGACGTCGAGTTTCCAGCGCAGCGTCTGGCCGGCGCGAAACGGGATCAGTTCGCCGTCGGGGCAGGGCAACGACGCCGGCACCGGCCAGTCGCGGCGCACGATCCGGATGCGGTCGCGGTTCCGCGGCAGGCCGTAGAAGTCGGCGCCGTGGCGGCTCATGAAGCCCTCGAAATGTTCGAAATTGCCGACCGTCTCGAATGCCTCGGCGTAAAGTTCGAGCGCGCTGTGTGCCGAGTAAATGCCGGCGCAGCCGCAGGCCGACTCCTTGGCCGCGCGGCTGTGCGGCGCGCTGTCGGTGCCGGCGAAAAAGCGCGCATCCCCGCCGGTCGCCGCGGCGAGGAGCGCTTGCCGGTGCGCTTCGCGCTTGGCCACCGGCAGGCAATAGTGGTGCGGGCGCAGGCCGCCGGCGAACAGCGCATTGCGATTGATCAGCAAGTGATGCGGCGTGATCGTCGCGGCGAGGTTCGCGTTCGCGGCGCGCACGTAGTCGACCGCATCGCGCGTGGTGACGTGTTCGAAGACGATGCGCAGCGACGGGAAATCCCGCCGGATTCGCTCGAGGCTGCGGTCGATGAAAACCTTCTCCCGATCGAACACATCGATGTCGGGATCGGTTGCCTCGCCGTGCACCTGCAATATCAGGCCGTGCGCCTGCATCGCTTCAAACACCGCGTCGAGTTTGCCGAGATCGGTGACGCCATCATCCGAGTTGGTGGTCGCGCCGGCGGGGTAGAGCTTGGCCCCGTATATTTCGTTCGATTCGGCCGCGGCGCGGATTTCTCCGACGCGCGTATTGTCGGTCAGGTACAGCGTCATCAACGGCTCGAAGCGGCTCGCCGGCGGCAGCGCGGCGAGGATGCGTTCGCGATAGGCGAGCGCGTCGGCGCAGGTCCGCACCGGCGGCAGCAGGTTCGGCATCACGATGGCACGCGCGAATTGGCGCGCGCTATCGGCGACGACCGCCTCGAGAAACGGCGAATCGCGCAGGTGCAGGTGCCAGTCATCGGGGCGGATGAGGCTCAGTTCGTTCATAGATTTGCTAAGTCCGGATACGGGATATTAATATTGCGATAAATTCTTATAATTCGGTCGGGCTGCCAATCCGCATGCGATATACTCCGGCCAATTTACAATAAAGGCGATTCCCGTGGTAGACGAAACTGATATTGATCCGCAAGAGACCCAGGAGTGGATGGAGTCTCTCGACTCGGTGCTCGAGCGTGAAGGGCCCGAACGCGCCCATTTTCTGCTCGAAAAGCTGATCGACAAGACGCGTCGCTCCGGTGCCTACCTGCCGTTTTCCGCCAACACCGCCTACGTCAACACGATCCCCGAAGAACGCCAGCGCCCGATCCCGGGGGACCAGGCGATCGAACACAGCATTCGCTCGGCGATTCGCTGGAATGCCGCGGCGATGGTCGTGCACGCCAACCGCAAGTCGAGCGAGCTCGGCGGTCATATCGCCAGCTTCGCGTCGGCGGCGACGCTATACGACGTCGGTTTCATGCATTTTTTCCGTGCCCCGACCGAAGAGAACAAGGGTGACCTGGTATTCTTCCAGGGACACTCGGCGCCCGGGGTCTATGCGCGCGCGTTCCTCGAAGGTCGCCTGAGCGAGGAGCAGCTCAGGGCCTTTCGTCAGGAAGCGCTGAATGACAACGGGTTGTCGTCCTACCCCCATCCGTGGCTGATGCCGAATTTCTGGCAGTTTCCGACGGTTTCGATGGGACTCGGGCCGCTGATGGCGATCTACCAGGCCCGCTTCCTCAAGTATCTCGAAAACCGCGGTCTGCAGGAGCGCCAGAATCGCAAGGTCTGGGCGTTCATGGGCGATGGTGAAATGGACGAGCCCGAGTCGCTCGGCGCGATTTCACTGGCGTCGCGCGAGAAACTCGACAACCTGATCTTCGTCATCAACTGCAACCTGCAGCGGCTCGACGGCCCGGTGCGCGGCAACGGCAAGATCATCCAGGAGCTCGAGGCCGTGTTCCGTGGTGCCGGCTGGAACGTGCTCAAGGTCATCTGGGGGTCATACTGGGATCACCTGTTCGCCAAGGACAAGGATGGCGTATTGCAGCGCTTGATGGAGGAAACCGTCGACGGCGAGTACCAGGCCTACAAGGCCAAGGGCGGCGCCTACACCCGCGAGCATTTCTTCGGCAAGTACCCGGAAACGCTCGAGATGGTCGCCGAGATGTCGGACGAGGACATCTGGCGACTCAACCGCGGCGGCCACGACCCGCATAAAATTTATGCGGCCTACGCCGAAGCGGTCGAGTATACCGACCGGCCGACCGTGGTGCTGGCGAAGACGGTCAAGGGTTACGGCATGGGTGAAGCCGGCGAGGGGCAGAACATCACCCACTCGCAAAAGAAGATGGGCGAGGATGCGCTGAAAGCTTTCCGCGACCGTTTCAACATCCCGATCGACGAAGACAAGATCGCCGACGCGCCGTTCTACCGGTTTCCCGACGACAGCGAGGAAATGAAATACATGAAGGCCGCGCGCGAGAAACTCGGCGGTTACATGCCGGTGCGCAGCGACGACGCCAAGGCGCTCGCGATTCCGGGTCTCGAAGTCTTCGACGCGCTGTTGAAGGATACCGGCGAGCGTGAAATCTCGACGACGATGGCCTTCGTGCGCATGTTGTCGACGCTTACGCGCGACAAGCAGATCGGCCAGAACATCGTGCCGATCGTACCCGACGAGGCGCGTACCTTCGGCATGGAAGGCATGTTTCGCCAACTCGGCATCTATTCGTTTGCCGGCCAGCTCTACGAGCCGATGGATTCGGACCAGGTCATGTATTACAAGGAAGACGTCAAAGGTCAGATCCTCGAGGAAGGGATCACCGAGGCCGGCGCGATGTCGTCGTGGATCGCCGCGGCGACCGCCTACAGCACCCACGGCGTCAGCATGATACCTTTCTATATCTATTACTCGATGTTCGGCTTCCAGCGCATCGGTGATCTTGCCTGGGCCGCCGGCGACATGCAGGCGCGCGGATTTTTGATGGGCGGCACCGCCGGGCGCACGACGCTCGCCGGCGAAGGTCTGCAGCACCAGGACGGCCATAGCCATGTGCTTGCCGGCACGATCCCGAACTGCATCACTTACGACCCGACCTTCGCCTACGAGCTCGCGGTGATCATTCACAGCGGGCTCAAGCGCATGTACCAGCACAAGGACAAGGTGTTCTACTACATCACCGTGATGAACGAGAATTATCCCCACCCGGCGATGCCGAAGGGCAGCGAGGACGGCATCATCAAGGGAATTTATTGTCTCGACGAAGGCGAGGAGAAAGGCACCAAGGTGCAGCTGCTCGGCTCGGGCACGATCCTGCGCGAAGTCATCGCCGCGGCCGAATTGCTGAAGTCGGATTTCAAGGTCAACGCCGACGTCTGGAGCGTCACCAGCGTCAACGAGCTCGCCCGCGAAGGCCAGGATTGCGTGCGCTGGAACCGGCTGCACCCGACCAAGAAGGCGCGGCGATCCTACCTCGAGACCCAGCTGCAGGGGCGCAAGGGTCCGGCGATCATCGCCACCGACTACATTCGCGGCTTCACCGAGCAGCTGCGCGAGTTCGTGCCGATGCACTACGTCACGCTCGGCACCGACGGCTATGGCCGCAGCGATACCCGCGACGAGCTCCGGACCTTCTTCGAAGTGAATCGGTACCACGTCGTCGTCGCCGCGCTGAAGGCACTCGCCGACGAGGGCGAGATCGAAAGCAAGGTCGTGCAGCAGGCGATCAAGAAGTACGACATCGATCCCGAGAAACCCAACCCGACGACCGTCTAGACGGGCGCGCAGGAGACTCCAGTGGCAGACAGCAAAACCATCAAGCTTCCTGACGTCGGCGACTTCTCGGACATCGAGATCATCGAAGTGCTGGTCGCCCCGGGCGACGAGGTCGAGGCCGAGCAGGGCCTGATCGTACTCGAGTCGGACAAGGCGACGATGGAGATCCCGAGCCCCGAGGCCGGCACCATCGAGAAGGTCGTCGTCAGCGTCGGCGACCGCGTCAACGAGGGCGATGATATCGCCGTCATCAGCCCGAGCGGCGGCGGGGATGCCGCCGGGGACAAGGACGCGGACAAGGAAGAAGCGGCGAAGAAAGACGAGCAAAAGGCGCAAGACGAGGGCGAGGCAAAGCGCGACGAGAACGACAGCGGCAAGGACGAGGCCGCGGGCAAAGGCGCGGATGAATCCGACAAAGCCGCGGCCGAACCCGCCGCGACGCTCGGCAAGACGCGCCGACCGCACCCGGGCGACAGCGGCGGCGGCGAACGCAGCACGCGCCTGATCCACGCCAGCCCGTCGATCCGGCGCTACGCGCGTGAACTCGGCGTCGATCTGCAGCAGGTCGTCGGCAGCGGCCCCAAGGGACGAATCCAGAAGACCGACGTCAAGGCCTTCATCAAGTCGGCGATGACCGGCGGCGGCGCCGCCACCGCCGGTGGCGGGGTTGCGGTCAGCGCGATTCCGGACGTCGACCATTCCAAGTTCGGCGAAATCGAGAGCCGCCCGCTCAGCCGCATCAAGAAGATATCGGGAGCGCACCTGCATCGCAGCTGGGTCAACGTACCGCACGTCACGCAGTTCGACGAGGCCGATGTCACCGATCTCGAAGCCTTTCGCAAGTCGCTGGCCAAGGAAGCCGAGCAAAAGGGCGTGCGCCTGACGCCGCTGATTTTCCTGATGAAGGCGGTCGTCAGCGCGTTGCAGCAGTTTCCGGATTTCAACGCGTCGCTCGATTCGGCCGGCGAAAACCTGATCCTGAAGAAATACTTTCACATCGGCATCGCGGTCGACACGCCCAACGGCCTGGTCGTTCCGGTGGTTCGCGACGTCGAGCAAAAGGGCATCTACGACCTCGCCGCGGAACTCGGCGAGACCTCCAAGCGCGCGCGTGACGGCAAGCTGTCGCCGACCGACATGCAGGGCGGCTGTTTCACGATCTCGAGCCTCGGCGGCATCGGCGGGACTTATTTCACGCCGATCGTCAACGCGCCCGAAGTCGCGATTCTCGGCGTTTCCCGTTCGAAGATGCAGCCGGTTTACCGCGACGGCGAATTCGTGCCGCGGATGATCCTGCCATTCGGGCTATCCTACGACCACCGCGTCATCGACGGCGCGCAGGCGGCGCGCTTCACCAGCTACCTGAGCCAGGTCATCTCCGACATCAGAAGGGTATTGTTATAGCCATGAGCGAAAAAGAACTGTTGCTGCCAGACATCGGCGATTTCGACAACGTCGAGATCATCGAAATTCACGTCGCCGCCGGTGACACGGTCGAAAAGGAAGACCCGATCCTGACCCTCGAATCGGACAAGGCGACGATGGATATCCCGTCGCCCTACGCCGGCAAGATCAAGAGTCTTGGCGTCAAGGTCGGCGACAAGATCTCCGAGGGCGACAAGCTCGGTGCGATCGAAACCGATGGGGGCGACGGCAAGTCCGCCGGCAAAAGCGACGCCAAGTCGTCCGGTAAAAGCGATGATGAGCCGACGGAAAAAGCCGCTAAGCAGGAGCAGTCGAAGGCCTCGTCGGGCGGCGGCAGCGATCTCGACGCCGAGGTCGTCGTGCTCGGCGCGGGCCCCGGCGGCTACACCGCGGCGTTTCGCGCCGCCGACCTGGGCAAGAAAGTCATTCTCGTCGAGCGCTACCCGACGCTCGGCGGTGTCTGCCTGAATGTCGGCTGTATCCCGTCGAAGGCACTGCTGCATACCGCGCTGATCATCAACGAGGCGGAGCACATGAAGGCCAACGGCGTCGACTTCGGCAAGCCCAAGATCGATCTGAAAGGGCTCAACGGTTTCAAGGACAAGGTCGTCGGCAAGCTCACCGGCGGGCTCGCGAGCCTCGCCAAGCAGCGCAAGGTCGAGACCGTAACCGGCGTCGGCAAGTTCGTCGACACCAATCATCTCGACGTCGAGCATGACGGCAAGACGCGCCGCATTCGCTTCGAGCACTGCATTATTGCCGCCGGATCGCAGGCGACGCAGATCCCGTCGTTTCCGAACGACGACGAGCGCGTGATGGACTCGACCGATGCGCTCACGCTCACCGGCGTGCCGAAGAAGCTGCTGATCGTCGGCGGCGGCATCATCGGCCTCGAGATGGCGACCGTTTACGACGCGCTGGGCGCCGAGATCACCGTGGTCGAATTCATGGACAGCCTGATTCCCGGCCTCGACAAGGACCTGGTGCGGCCGTTGCAGAAAATTATCTCGAAGCGCTATGCGGCGATTCACCTGAAGACCAAGGTATCCGAGATCAAGGCGCAGAAGAACGGGCTCAAGGTGAGCTTCGAGGGTGACAAGGCACCCGACCCGGCGATCTTCGACAAGGTTCTGGTCGCGGTCGGCCGCACGCCGAACGGCAACAAGATCGGCGCCGATGCGGCCGGCATCAAGGTCGACGACAAGGGTTTCATCCCGGTCGACAACCAGCAGCGCACCAACGTATCCCATATATTCGCGATCGGCGACATCGTCGGCCAGCCGATGCTTGCGCACAAGGCGACCCACGAGGGCAAGGTCGCGGCCGAGGTCATCGCCGGCATGAAATCTTTCTTCGAGCCGCTGACGATTCCGAACGTGGCCTACACCGACCCCGAGGTCGCGTGGATGGGGCTGACCGAAACCGAGGCCAAGGCCGAGGGCATCGAATACGAGAAGGGCGCCTTCCCGTGGGCCGCGAGTGGCCGCTCGCTCGGTATCGACCGCGACGAGGGCATGACCAAGGTGCTGTTCGACAAGGAAACCAAGCGCATTCTCGGTGCCGGCATCGTCGGTCCGAACGCCGGCGAGTTGATCGCGGAAGCGGTGCTCGCGCTCGAGATGGGTGCCGACGCCGAGGACATCGGACTGACGATTCATCCGCACCCGACCTTGTCCGAAACCTTCAACTTCGCCGCCGAAATGGCCGAGGGGACGATTACCGACCTGTACATCCCGCGCAAGAAATAGCGCTGCGTTCGGGTGGCGGGTTGCGGTTCGGAGACCGATGACACTGCTGCACTATACGCTGACCGGGGACGGTCCGCCGCTGGTCATCCTGCACGGCCTGTTCGGTTCGGGCAAGAACTGGCAGTCGCACGCGCGTCGCTTCGGCCGGCATTTCGCGACCCACTGCGTCGACCTGCGCAATCACGGCGAATCCTTCCACGCCGACGCCATGGACTACCCGGCGATGAGCGCCGATGTGGTCGCGCTGCTCGATCACCTCGGCTTCGAATCCTGCCATCTACTGGGTCACAGCATGGGCGGCAAGGTCGCGATGATGCTCGCGTTCGAACATCCGGCGCGGTTCGAGCGGCTGGTCGTCGCCGACATCGCACCGGTTGCCTACTCGCACCATTACGACGATCTGATCGATCCGATCATGGCCTTGCCGCTGGACACGATCGAGTCACGCGTGCAGGCCGATCATTTGCTGCGGCCGCATATACCGGAGGATCCGCTGCGCGCTTTCCTGTTGCAGAATCTCCAACGGACCGACACCGGCTGGCGCTGGCGCGTCAACTGGCCGGTCATCCAGCGCGAAATGGACGAGTTGACCGGCTACGATTTGCCGACCCTGTGGCATATAGAAACGCCCACGCTATTCCTGCGCGGGGCGCGCTCGGACTATGTCGGCGACATCGAGCTCGAGGTCATCGAGCAGCACTTCGGCAATTTCGAGCTCGCGACGCTGGACGAGGCCGGTCACTGGCTCCACGCCGAGCAACCCGATGCCTTCGTCGAACGCGTGCTCGACTTCCTCGGCGTCGCCACCACTCAAGATTGAAGTCCCCGGGCCGATACAGGGGCCGAACCCTTGCGTCTATCGGACCCGAATGTTGCGTACCGTCTTTGCCTTGCTGCTCATTTGCACCGGACCGGCGCTGGCCGCGACGCCGGCGCGCTACGTCGCGTCGCTCGACGATTCGAGCTGGGTACTGACCGAGTCCAGCGCGACGCTGTGCCGCCTGGAGCACGTGATTCCGCGTTTCGGCCGCGCAATATTCGAACTGGAAGCGGCGCGGCCGGTGCGCCTTCGGCTCGAGACCAGCTGGCGTTTCGACAAGGGCACCAACGTCGAGCTGCGCGCCGAAACTGCCGGCTGGGGCGAACCGCAGCTACGCGAGGTGCTGGCGCGCTTCGAAACCGCCGGCGGACGCCGCCTGTTCAACATCCCGGCGGCGATCGCCGAACGCGTCTACGCCGAATTGCGCGCCGGCTTTCGGCCGGGTTTCCTGTTTTACGCCGACGCGCCGCTGATCGCGTCGCTTTCGACCGTGCAGTTCGGCGCCGCCGAGGTCGAGTTTCGCCGCTGCGGCGCGGCGCTCTACCGCGACAATTTCGACGACGTACGCGTCAGCAGCATCTACTTCGAGCCGGACCACGAGTTTGCCAGCCTGCAGCAGGAAGCAACCGCCTTCAGCCGCATGCTCGAATACCTCGCGGTGAATCCCGGGGTGCGCGAAATCGTCATCACCGGCCACGCCGACAAGACCGGCACGGTTTGCTACAACGAAGGCCTGTCGGAGCGGCGCGCGTGGTACGTCTACGATTTACTGGTCATGCTCGGCGTCGATTCGAACCTGTTGCGGGTCGCCTACGCCGGCGATTCGAGACCGGCCCGGCGCGGTAACAATGAACGCATTCACGCCGCCAACCGGCGGGTAACGGTCGAACTGCGGCGCTGATCCGCCGCGCCTGGCGAGTACTAGCGATGAGTGACGAAACCGAGATCAAGGTGCGCCGCATGCTGCAGGCGCTCGAACACCAGATCGTCGAGATCAACAAGCGCAATATCGGTGAGATCGCCGGCGAAATCGACGCGGCGCAGTTTCTGCGCTTTGCCGAGGCGATCGCGGTGAGCCGCGCGCAATACCTCAAGGCGGCGTTGGCGATGGTCGTCGAGCGCGACGGCGAGACCCGGATCGAGGTCGGCGACGACCTGATCGACAAGCGCCGCGAGTATCACGAAGCGCTGCGCGGCTTCAATGCGCTCAGGCATGCGTTGACCCGCGGTTACTTCGTCCTCGGCGACGATGCCTGAACCCTAGTCGCGCCGGAGGCGCGAATACTTCGAATCCCAGTAGACCTCGCCGCTGCCGTCGGTGCGCGCCTGCGCGCGGGCGACGATGAACAGCAAATCCGACAATCGATTGATGTAACGTCGCGTTTCCGGGTTCAGCGCTTCGCTGTCATTGAGCGAAATCAGCGAACGCTCGACGCGCCGGCAAACGGTGCGCGCGAGCTGCAGCGCCGCGACCGCCGCCGAACCCCCGGGCAGGATGAACTCGCGCAGCTCCGGCAGGTCGGCATTGAGCTCGGCGATGGCGGCGTCGAGCGCGGCGACGTAATCGACGTCGAGTAAATGCTTGCCGGGCTGGCACAGCTCGGCGCCGACGTCGAACAAATCGTGCTGGATTTCGAACAGCAGGTTGCGCAGCTTGCCGTCGTCGAGCCGGCTGATTGCGACGCCGAGCACGGCGTTGAGCTCGTCGACCTCGCCCATCGCGACGATGCGGGCATCGTTCTTGGCGCGGCGGCTGCCGTCGGCCAGCCCGGTCGTGCCGTCGTCGCCGGTGCGCGTTACCACTCTGGTCAGGCGTTTACCCATTATTCGAATCGATAACCCACGCTTAGCATGGCGTTACGCTCGGGGCTGGGTTGGTAACCGGTGGTAAAGCCGTCGGTGGAAACGAATTCAGCATAGGTCTCGTCCGCCAGGTTGTTGATTCTGAGATTAACATTCCAGGCCTCGTAACGATAATCCACTCCCGCATTAATGACGGTAATCGAGTCGAGTTTATCCAAATCGTTGGCGTTGTCTCCCTGTATGTGGCGCGGCGAACGGTAATGCCATTCGACGAAAGCGCTCCAGGCATCGGTGATATCGTAGTTGCCGGTCAGCCTGGCGATTTCGTCGGATACCCCCGAGATCTCGTTGCCGTCGAAGGCACCGGAGCGGAATTTCGCGTCGACCAGGCCGATTTCGGTTTTCAGGGCGAGGCGCTCGGTTATGCCGCTCAGGAGTGACAACGTGAATCCGTCACGCCGCGTCTTGTCGAGGTTGACATTGACGAAAGTGGCGGGATTGAACTCGATTTCGTTTTCGAGATCGAGCCGGTACAGCGATGCGATCAGACGGTGACGCCCGCGTTCCAGCTCGACGCCGAACTCGTAGGATTTTCCAGTCTGGGTTTCCAAAATATCACCCGGTGCGGCCAGCGCAAGCTCGTTGACCTTGGCGAAACGGAAATTTTCGTCGATGCGGGCCGTTATCCGGGTGCTCTCGTCGATTCGATAGGCGAGACCGAGCTCGTAGACGTTGATGTCGTCATCGACCTCGATTCCGGCGGGAAACGAAAAGATATCGGTCATGTCGTTTTCGACGCTAGATCGCCGCGCGCCGAGGGTCAACTGCAGCGCTTCGGTCAGGCGTGGATTCAGTTGCAGGTAGATGCTCTCGTTGGTCTGGTCGTTGCTCGAGCTGGCGACGCCGAAGATATTGGGAATCTCGATCTCGAATTCGGTCTGCTCCAGGTCGATTCCGATCACGTAAGGAATTTCGTAGCCGGCTTGCCAGGTACCGGAAAGCTTCGGGTTGAGGCTGGCGTTTTCGCGATGCGAGAAACCGTCGGCGGGGCTTGCCCCCGAGCGGAAGCTTTGCCGCAGATCGGCGTCGGTCTCGCGCCGCGTGCCATCGATAGCGAAGCGATGATCGCCCAGCTGGCGCTCGTAGCCGAGACGCAGCACGCTGGTATCCTCGTCGATGAAGTCCTCGGAGAAGTTGGTAAAGGACTGCGTCGGATCGTCGTCGAATTCCGCTTCCAGCAGTGCCCCCGGCAATTCGAGCTCGTCGCGAATTTCCTGCAGTTCCACAAAGTAGCGGCTGTCGGCGGCGACGTAATCGAGAATTCCGCTGAAGTTAGTGTTTTCTTCCGAATTGTTGTCGCGGTAGTGATCGGCCTCGAAAGTTTCGGCGGAAATGCGGTACGCCAGGCCGTCGCGGATTTCGCTCGATGAGCTGAAGCCGAGACCGCGAAAGCCGAAGCTGCCGATGCGGCCGCTGACCTGCTGGCGCGCCTCGCCGGCGTCGCGCGTGATGATGTTGATTACACCGCCGACCGCCTGGTCGCCATACAGACTGCCGGCGCTGCCGACCAGCACCTCGATACGCTCGATATCTTTGGGGAAAATGTGGTGCAAATCCGGTGACGCGGTATCGCTGTTGTTCAGGCGACGGCCGTTGACCAGCACCAGGGTATTGGCGTTGGCGGTCGACGAAAAGCCACGCACGCTGACGGTCACGTCGGTGCCGTTACCAAAGAGATCGTCAATTTGCACACCGGGAATACCGCGCAGTATTTCACTGGTCGTAACCGCGCCGCTTTGCTCGATCTGCTCGCGCGTGACCACGTATACCGTCGCGCTCGATTGATTATCCGTCTGCGGCGTGCGCGTCGGCGTGATGATGATCGGCCCGAGTGCGTTCGCGATCGTCGGCGACAAGGCCAGGGCCAGGCCCAGCAAGAAAGAAGGCAGGTGTTTCATGTGGTTCCCCGAAATCCGAGAGACACACACAGTTGGCGAGGATTGTTGTTATCGCGACAAGCTGTGAGAACCGCCACCCGCGATTCTGGTCTTGTTAAAGCACTTCCAGGCCGGTCTCCGGGCTTCGAGGCGGTGGCCTCGTCACCGTTGCGGGGGCAGCACTCGATTCACACGAGTTTCCCGATTATCGTGCGCGCACGCACCTGGAAACGTAGGCGAATGATTCGGCAAATCCGCGCCGATGTCCAGCCGCGGCGCTGGCGGGTGTCGCAAACGACTAGGTTTGCGTCGATTCCCGGGCTGCTGGGTGATCTCGCCGCCGCATTTTCGACTATCATCGCTACGTGGTCAGTATCAAGTCCAGAGCCTGGCAGATCGGGTTGACGGCGCTCCTGCTGGGGTTTAGCTATGCGCTCAGCCTGACGCCGACGGTGATGGCTTTCGAATCCGACCTGTTTCTGTACATCGTCGGCTTGCGTCCGGCCGAACGAGAGCTGGTTGCACTCGAGTCGATTCGCGTCGCGCCGGCCTGGAGCCAGCTGCTGGTATACGGCCTGATCCTGGCGATCTACGTGCGCCGTTTTACCCGCTCGCCGACCAACGCGGTGTCGGTGCTGACCGTGCTGCTGTTGCTGTTCGCGCTGCTGATGCTCGAGGTGGTGCTCGCGGTCTTTGCCGAACTGTTCTTGCCGGTCATGTTCCCGGCATTCGTCATGTTGTTGCTGTCGCTTGCGTTCTGGGCGGTCGAAGCCTATCGTCGCTTCGCCCTCGGCGCGCTCGCGCGCGACGGCGTCGCCCTCGACGATATTCGCCAGGCGCTCGAGAACGGCGACCTGAAAAAGGCGTTGTTCCTGCTCAAGCTGTGCCCGTACAGCGACGAGTTGCTCGAGGTCGGTTACGAGCTCGGCATGCGGCTCGAGTCGCGCAAGCACTGGGCCAGCGCGCTGAACCTGTATCACTGGCTGTCCCGCCACGACCCCGGGCTCGGCGATTTCGTCTCGCGGATCGAGGAAATTCGCAGCAATCGCGCAAAGCTGGTCGAACTCGGCAAGCCCGCGCCGATCGCCGAGCCAGAGTCTCCGAGCGTCGGCAATTACCGCCTCGTCCGCAAGCTCGCCAAGGGCGCAACCGCGGTGGTTTACGAGGCGGTCGACAAGCGCACCCATAATCGCGTTGCGCTCAAGCTGATGGCGATGCCGCGGGAGACGAAAATCGAGCGCGATCGGATCCGGCAGTGGCTGCGCGAGGCCGAGATCGTCGCCGGGCTCGAGCACGACAACATCGTCAAGATTCACGATGCCGGCATCCTCGGCAGCAATGCCTACATCGCGATGGACTTCGTTTCCGGTTACTCGATGTCGTTGCGCCTGCGCAAGCGCGAGTACCTGACGGTGGGCGAATGCATCCGCATTACCCGGGACATGCTGGGCGGTCTCGCGGTGGCCCACGCCTCGGGAGTCGTCCACGGCGATATCAAGCCGGCCAACATCCTCTACGACACGGTCCGCGACACGTACATATTGACCGACTTCGGCGCCGCCTATACCGGTGGCCGCGGTCGTCACGGCGAAAACGTCATCATGGGCACGCCGGCCTACATGTCGCCGGAACAGCTCGAGGGCAAAAAGCTCGACGGCCGCTCGGACCTGTTCTCGCTCGCGGTGACGCTTTACCACCTGTTGACCGGGCAACCGCCGTTTGCCGGATCGACCCTGCCCGAACTCAAGCGCAATATCCTCGCCGACGAGCCCGATCTCAATCACCTGACCTTGCCGGCGGGCATTACCGAGGTGTTGCTCAAGGCGCTGCAGAAGAAGCCGTACATGCGCTTCGCCGACGCGCAGCAGATGCTGACGTCGGTCGACTATTGTGAAGCGCAACTGCGCGAGCGCCTGCGGCAGCAATCCTGAAGGCTACCCGGGCAGCGCCGGCCTCAGGCGCCGCCGTCGCTCGCGCCAGGCGATGACGAGGCCGCCGGCGACAATCAGAAAGACCCCCGGGATCAGCCGTTCGAACGGGGCTTCGTCGAAAAAAATCCAGCCGAGAACGAAGGCGAACGGGATGCCGAAATACTCGAAGGGCGACAGCTTGGACGGCGCGGTCAGACGGTAGGCGCTGATCATCGACAGGACCGCGAAGCCACCGACCACGCCCATCGCGATGAGCAGCAACCAGTCGTCGGCCGATTCGACCGCAACCCAGCCGCTGGTCGCGGCCATCAGGGTGGTCGAGCCGAGCAGCGCACCGACCGACGCATACATATTAATGAGTGCGGTCGGCACCGAATCGTCGATCAGGCGGACGCAGACCGTCGATGTCGAGTAGCCGAGCGCGGCGCCAAGCGGCAGCAGGCTGACCGGCGTGAAGACCTCGCTGCCGGGAGCCATGATCAGCAATACGCCGGCGAAGCCGACGGCCACGGCGAACCAGCGCCAGCCGCCGACGCGGTGGCCGAGGAGCGGGATCGACAGCAGCGTGATCAGCACCGGCCCAATGAAGGCGAGCGTGGTCGCGGTTGCGAGTTCCATGCGCGTGATCGCGAGGTAAAAGCAAAACTGCGCGCCGGCGACGAACAGCCCGCGCAGCAGCGCAAGTCGCCACTGACGGATCTCGAGTCGCCGGCCGCCGGCGTGCCATTCGGCCGACAGCCACAGCACCAGCAGGCTCGGAATCAGGCCGAAGACGTTGCGCAGGCTGGCCAGCTGCTGCACCGGGTAACGGTCGCCGAGGTACTTGATGATGACACCCTGCAGATCGAACAGAAAAATTGCGAGCAGGATGTAGATGACCGCGCGGGCGAAAGGCCCCGGGAATGCCGGCATGATCGGTGGTTCTCCGTTGGCGACGGCGATGCGCCGGCGCCAATTTAGCAAATTTTCGACCCGGTCGTGGACTCGATTGGGCAAAGGTCATACAATGCGCGCTCAAGAAGATGCTGCCTCCGCAGTGTTAACGTGACGTTTTCTCGATGGGAAGAACCTGCGGTTCCTCCCATTTTTGTGTGCGCGCATTTTTTTGAACGGAGACCGAGTGCCAAAACCCGCCATTCTCGCCCTTGCCGACGGAACGATTTTCCGGGGCCTGTCGATCGGCGCCGACGGCCTGACGTCGGGCGAGGTCGTATTCAATACCGCGATGACCGGCTACCAGGAAATCCTGACCGATCCGTCGTACTGTCGCCAGCTGATCACGCTGACCTACCCGCACATCGGCAATACCGGCGTCAACGCCGAAGACGAGGAAGCGACGCAAATTCATGCCGGTGGCCTGATCATTCGCGACCTGCCGCTCGCGCCCAGTAACTGGCGCCAGCAGGAATCGCTGGATGCCTACCTCGCGCGCCGCGGCGTGGTCGCAATCGCCGATATCGATACCCGCAAGCTGACCCGAATCCTGCGCGACGGCGGCGCCCAGGCCGGCGCGATCATGGCCGGCGAGACGGTCGACGAAGACGCCGCACTCGCCGCCGCGCGCGAATTCGGCGGACTCGCCGGGCTCGATCTCGCGCAGGTCGTGTCGACGCCGGAACCCTATGACTGGCGCCAATCCGGCTGGACGCTCGAGCATGGCTACCGGCAACGCGACGATTGTCGCTACCATGTCGTCGCCTACGATTACGGCGTCAAGAAAAACATCCTGTGCCTGCTGGTCGATCGCGGCGCGCGCGTGACCGTGGTACCGGCCAAAACCCCGGCCGCCGAGGTGCTCGCGCTCGAGCCCGACGGCGTGTTCCTGTCGAACGGCCCGGGCGACCCCGAGCCCTGCGACTATGCGATCGAAGCGATCGGCGAAATTCTCGAAACCGACCTGCCGGTTTTCGGCATCTGTCTCGGCCACCAGTTGCTCGGCCTCGCCAGCGGCGCGCGCACGGTGAAAATGAAATTTGGCCACCACGGCGCCAATCACCCGGTGCAAAACCTCGATACCGGCGAAGTCCTGATTACGAGCCAGAATCACGGTTTCGCGGTCGACGAACAGACGCTCCCGGCGAACCTGCGGGCGACGCACCGCTCGCTGTTCGACGGCAGCCTGCAGGCAATCGAGCGTACCGACAAGCCGGCCTTCAGTTTCCAGGGGCATCCCGAGGCGAGTCCCGGACCGCACGACGTCGCGCCGATGTTCGATCGGTTCTTCGACCTGATCGAGGCGCGCCGCGTCCGCGCGGGTAACAGCTGATGCCGAAGCGCGACGATATCCATTCGGTTTTGATCATCGGCGCCGGCCCGATCGTCATCGGCCAGGCCTGCGAATTCGACTATTCCGGAGCCCAGGCCTGCAAGGCACTGAAAGAGGAGGGCTTTCGGGTCATCCTGATCAATTCGAACCCGGCGACGATCATGACCGATCCGGAAACCGCCGACGCGGTCTACATCGAGCCGATCCACTGGCAGGTCGTCGAAAAAATCATCGAGCAGGAAAAGCCCGACGTGCTGCTACCGACGATGGGCGGGCAAACCGCGCTCAACTGCGCGCTCGATCTCGTCCGCGAGGGCGTGCTGCAAAAGCACGGCGTCGAGATGATCGGCGCGACGCGCGAGGCCATCGACATGGCCGAGGACCGCGAACTGTTTCGCCAGGCGATGACCGATATCGGCCTGAAGACGCCGCGCTCGTTTATTGCCCACAGCCTCGAGGAGGCCTGGCAGGGCCAGGCTCAGATCGGATTCCCGGTCATCATCCGGCCGTCGTTCACGCTCGGCGGCAGCGGTGGCGGCATTGCCTACAACCGCGAGGAATTCGACGACATCGTGCGCCGCGGGCTCGACCTGTCGCCGACGACGGAGGTCCTGATCGAAAGTTCGGTGCTCGGCTGGAAGGAATACGAAATGGAAGTCGTGCGCGACAAGGCCGACAACTGCATCATTATCTGCTCGATCGAGAACCTCGATCCGATGGGCGTGCACACCGGCGATTCGATCACCGTGGCGCCGGCGCAGACGCTCACCGACAAGGAATACCAAATCATGCGCGACGCGTCGATCGCGGTGCTGCGTAAGATCGGCGTCGAGACCGGCGGTTCCAACGTGCAGTTCGCGATCAACCCCGCCGACGGCGAAATGATCATCATCGAGATGAACCCGCGCGTGTCGCGCTCGTCGGCACTGGCGTCGAAGGCAACCGGTTTTCCGATCGCCAAGGTCGCGGCCAAGCTCGCGGTTGGCTATACCCTCGACGAGTTGCAAAACGAGATCACCGGTGGCGCGACGCCGGCGTCGTTCGAGCCGACCATCGATTACGTCGTCACCAAGGTGCCGCGCTTTACCTTCGAAAAATTTCCCCAGGCCGATAATCGCCTTTCGACCCAGATGAAATCGGTGGGCGAGGTCATGGCGATCGGGCGCAATTTCCAGGAATCGTTTCAGAAGGCGCTGCGCGGACTCGAGATCGGGGTTCACGGGCTCGACGAGATCGTCGAACCGGGGCTCGACGCGGACGCCCTCGAGGACCTCTACCGCACCGAGCTGCGGCTGCCCGGCGCGCGTCGCATCTGGTACGTCGCCGACGCCTTTCGCTCGGGTTACGACCTCGACCGGGTGTACGCCGAAACCGCGATCGATCCGTGGTTCCTGGTGCAGATCGAGGAGCTCGTCGCGATCGAGCGCGGGCTTGCCGGGCGCAAGCTCGAATCGCTCGAGCGAGACGAGCTCCGCCGACTGAAGCGCAAGGGTTTCGCCGACGCCCGGCTTGCGCGACTGCTCGGCTGCGACGAGCCGGCGGTTGCCACGCGCCGCCGCGAACTCGGTATCCGGCCGATCTACAAGCGCGTCGATACCTGTGCCGCCGAATTCGCGACCAGCACGGCCTATCTTTACTCGAGTTACGACGACGAATGCGAGGCGGCGCCGACCGCGCGCGAAAAGATCGTCGTGCTCGGCGGCGGGCCCAACCGCATCGGCCAGGGCATCGAGTTCGATTACTGCTGCGTACACGCGGCGCTGGCGATGCGCGAGGACGGCTTCGAGACGATCATGGTCAACTGCAATCCCGAGACCGTGTCGACCGATTACGATACCTCGGATCGCCTCTACTTCGAGCCGCTGACCTACGAAGACGTCCTCGAAATCATTCACCTGGAGCAGCCCCGCGGCGTCATCGTCCAGTTCGGCGGGCAAACGCCGCTCAACCTGGCGCGCGCGCTCGAGGTCGCCGGCGTACCGATCATCGGTACCGCGCCGGACTCGATCGACCTCGCCGAGGACCGCGAGCGCTTCCAGCAAATGCTGAAACGGCTCGAATTACGCCAGCCGCCGAACCAGGTTGCCACCGATATCGCGTCCGCCGCGCAGCTCGCCGAGCAGGTCGGTTTTCCGCTGGTGGTGCGGCCGTCCTACGTGCTCGGCGGGCGCGCGATGGAAATCGTTTACGACCAGGAAGACCTGGCGCGTTACATGGGCGAGGCGGTCAAGGTCACGCGGGATTCGCCGGTACTGCTCGACCGATTTCTCGACGAGGCGGTCGAGGTCGACGTCGATGCGGTTTGTGACGGCGAGCAGGTGCTGATCGGCGGGCTGATGGAGCACATCGAGCAGGCCGGCGTGCACTCGGGCGACTCGGCCTGTTCGCTGCCGCCGCATACCCTCGGGGCGGCGATGCAGGCGGAGTTGTGCCGCCAGGTCGAAGCGATGGCCCGCGAACTCGGGGTCGTCGGGCTGATGAATACGCAATTCGCGATCAAGGACGAGGAAGTTTACGTGCTCGAGGTCAACCCGCGCGCGTCGCGCACGGTACCGTTCGTGTCCAAGGCAACCGGCGTGCCGCTGGCCAAGGTCGCCGCGCGCTGCATGGTCGGCCAAAGCCTTGCGCAGCAGGGGCAGACGCGCCAGGTCGTGCCGGACTACGTATCGGTCAAGGAGTCGGTTTTTCCGTTTGCCAAGTTCCCGGGTGTCGATCCGATACTCGGCCCGGAAATGAAATCGACCGGCGAGGTCATGGGAATCGGCCGCAATTTCGCCGAGGCCTTCGCCAAGGCGACGCTGGCCTCGGGGGCCAGGGTTCCCGAAGCCGGAACCGCCTTTTTGAGCGTGCGCGATACTGACAAGAAAGGCATCGTCGAAATCGCGCGACAACTGCACGAACTCGGTTTCGATCTGGTCGCGACCGGCGGTACCGCCAAGATTATCCGTGCAGCCGGGATCGATTGCCGTCATGTCAACAAGGTCAAGGAGGGCCGCCCGCACATCGTCGACATGATCAAGAACCATGAAATCGCGCTGATCGTCAATACCACCGAGGGCCGCTCGGCGATCGCCGATTCCTACACCATCAGACGCGAAGCGCTGATGCACTCGGTCAGCTACACGACGACCCTGTCGGCGGGCAAGGCGATGTGCCAGGCGATGGCGCACCGCGAGGTCGAAAACGTCTACTGCCTGCAAACCCTGCACCAGGCGATGCAACGATGAACCAAACCCCGATAACCGCCTCCGGCGCGGAACGGCTCAAGGCCGAACTCAAGGAACTGAAGACGGTCAGACGGCCGGCCGTGATCGAGGCGATTGCGATCGCGCGCGAGCATGGCGATCTCCGCGAAAACGCGGAGTACCACGCGGCGCGCGAAGAACAGGGATTTGTCGAGGGACGCATTGCCGAACTCGAAGCGGCGTTGTCGAACGCGCAAATCATCGACGTCGCTCGACTCACCGCGAGCGACCGGGTCGTTTTCGGCTGCACCGTCGACCTGATCGAAGTCGCCACCGATGCCGAGGTTGCCTATCAGATCGTCGGCGACATCGAGGCCGATATCAACGAAAACCGGATCGCGATCTCGTCGCCGATTGCGCGCGCGCTGATCGGCAAGCAGGAAGGCGACGACGTCGTCGTCGATGCGCCGGGCGGTGCGCGCGAGTACGCGATCACCGCGGTGCACTACCGCTAGGCAAGCGTCTCGGCGTAACGATCACGCTCCGGGTTGCGGCGGTATATGACGATGATGCCGCCGATCGACTCGATGAGTTCCGCTGCGTGTGCCTGGCAAATCGCATCGCTCAGGGCGCGGCGCTCGCCGCGATTGCCGCCGGGCAGGCGCAACTTGATCAGCTCGTGATGCGCGAGCGCCTGCTCGATTTCGGCGTGCACGGTGGCGCCGAGGCCCTGTTGCCCGACGGTGACCACCGGCTTCAGCTTCTGGCGATGTCCGCTGGCGCGTAATTGCCTGATTTGCCTCGAATTGAGCGCCATTTTGGTCCGTCGCGACGAAATTCGCGTATCCTACCACAGGCAACCGGTACGAAGCCGTGTCCCGATCCAGCAAACAATGGCTCAAGCAGCATAACGATGACGCGTTCGTGCGGCGTGCGCGCGACGAGGGCGAGCGTTCGCGCGCGGTGTACAAGCTCGACGAGATCCAGCGCCGCGACCGTGTCTTCGCCCCGGGTCAGGTGGTCGTCGACCTCGGCGCGGCGCCCGGCGGCTGGAGCGAGTTCGCCCACCGCCAGGTCGGCGCGCAGGGCCGGGTTATCGCCCTCGACCTGTTGCCGATGGCACCGGTCGACGGGGTCGAGATCATGCAGGGCGACTTCAGCACGCAGGCTACGCTCGACGCTTTGCTTGCACGTCTTGGCAGCGACCGGGTCGATCTTGTTTTATCCGATATGGCCCCCAACTTAAGTGGCATGCAAAGCGTCGATCAGCCGCGCGCGATTCACCTGGCCGAGCTGGCCTACGATTTCGCCCGCACGACGCTGCGCCCGGGCGGCAGCCTCGTCGTAAAGCTCTTCCAGGGCCAGGGCTTCGACGCGCTGCTGCGCGACTGGCGCGCGGACTTCGCGACGGTGCGCCTGCGCAAGCCGGCGGCATCGCGCGCGAGGTCGAATGAAATTTACGCCGTTTGCCGTGGTCTGAGGTAGGGCCGGGCGGCGGAAAATGCGCTAGTATCTGGTTATATTAGCGGTAAAATGGATTCGTAATCGGCACCCGGGTGCCGGGAAAAAGGTGGAATAGTGAACGACGTTGTCAAGAATCTGGTCCTGTGGATTGTCATCGCGGTCGTGCTGCTGTCGGTTTTTCACAGCTTCGGCGATCGCACCAGCAGCGCGCAGACGCTGATCTACTCCGACTTCCTGACCCAGGTCGAGCAGGGGCAGATCCGCGAAGTTACCATCGAGGGGCAGAACATCACCGGCAAGACGATTTCCGGTACCCCGTTTACGACCTACAGCCCCGAAACCAACAACAGCGCGCTGATCGGCGATCTCCAGGAAGCTAACGTCGCGGTCGTCGGCAAGCCGCCGGAGCCGCCGTCGCTACTCGGCCACATGTTCATCAGCTGGTTTCCGTTCATCGTCCTGATTGGTCTGTGGATATTTTTCATGCGCCAGATGCAGGGTGGCGGCGGTGGCCGTGGGGCGATGTCGTTCGGCAAGAGCAAGGCGCGGCTGCTCGGCGAAGACCAGATCAATATCAACTTCAATGACGTGGCCGGCGTCGACGAGGCCAAGGAAGAAGTCGCCGAGCTGGTCGAGTTCCTGCGCGACCCGTCGAAATTCCAGAAACTCGGCGGCAAGATTCCGCGCGGTGTGCTGATGGTCGGCCCGCCGGGTACCGGTAAGACGCTGCTCGCCAAGGCGATCGCCGGCGAAGCCAAGGTACCGTTCTTCACCATTTCCGGATCGGACTTCGTCGAGATGTTCGTCGGTGTCGGCGCGTCGCGGGTGCGTGACATGTTCGACCAGGCGAAGAAGCATGCCCCGTGCATCATCTTCATCGACGAGATCGACGCGGTCGGCCGCCATCGCGGCGCCGGGCTCGGCGGCGGGCATGACGAACGCGAGCAGACGCTCAACCAGCTGCTCGTCGAAATGGATGGATTCGAGGGCAACGAGGGCGTTATCGTCATCGCCGCAACCAACCGCCCGGACGTGCTCGACCCGGCATTGCTGCGCCCGGGGCGCTTCGACCGCCAGGTCGTCGTGCCGCTGCCCGATGTTCGCGGCCGCTCGCAAATTCTGAAAGTCCACATGCGCAAGGTGCCGGCCGCCGAAAACGTCGACCCGATGGTCATCGCCCGCGGCACGCCCGGGTTCTCGGGTGCCGATCTCGCCAACCTCGTTAACGAGGCGGCGCTGTTTGCCGCGCGCGCCAACAAGAAGCTCGTGACGATGGCCGAATTCGAGCGCGCCAAGGACAAGATCATGATGGGCGCCGAGCGCAAGTCGATGATCATGAAAGAAGAGGAAAAACGTCTGACCGCCTATCACGAGGCGGGCCACGCGATCGTCGGCCGGCTCGTGCCCGAACACGACCCGGTCTACAAGGTCAGCATTATCCCGCGCGGGCGCGCGCTGGGCGTGACCATGTTCTTGCCCGAAGACGATCGCTACAGCTACAGCAAGAAGCATCTCGAAAGCCAGCTGTCGAGCCTGTTTGGCGGACGAATTGCCGAACAGCTCATTTTCGGCGAGGACGCCGTGACCACCGGCGCATCCAACGATATCCAGCGGGCGACCGAAATCGCGCGCAACATGGTCACCCAATGGGGCCTGTCGGATCGTATGGGTCCGTTGTCCTACAGCGAAGACGAGGGCGAGGTCTTTCTCGGCAAGTCGTACGGCAAGCAAAAGACCGTCTCCGACGAAACCGCGCAGGCGATCGACTCCGAAATCCGCGCGATCATCGACCGCAACTACCAGCGCGCACGCGACCTGCTCGAGGCCAATATCGACAAGATGCACCTGATGGCCGACGCGTTGATGAAGTACGAAACCATCGATTCGGGCCAGATCGACGCGATCATGGAAGGCCGGGAGCCGGGACCGCCGGACGACTGGTCAGACGACGAAACCGGTTCGACACCGACCGATTCGACCTCGGGCAAGACCAGCCCGGACGACGATCCCGATCTCGATCCGGCCAAGCTGCATTGACCGCATTGCGCCGATGCCGGTAAAGCCGGGCGATGCCGGCGCTGACCATATCCTCGCGGTTGCGCATCATGGGGGTCGTCAATACGACCCCCGATTCATTTTCGGATGGCGGGCAATTCGATTCGCTGGACAAGGCGCTCGCGCATGCCCGTGAACTGATCGACGAAGGCGCCGACCTGCTCGACATCGGCGGTGAGTCGAGCCGGCCGGGCGCCACCGAAATCGATGCGGCGACCGAGATCGAGCGCACCGTGCCGCTGATCGCCGCGATTCGCGAATTCTCCGAGATTCCGATATCGATCGACACCAGCAAGCCCGAAGTCATGCGCGCCGCGGTCGCGGCCGGCGCCGGCATGATCAACAGTATCTGGGCGTTGCGCAGCGATGCGGCGCTCGCCACCGCCGCCGAACTCGAGGTGCCGGTTTGCCTGATGCACATGCAGGGCTCGCCGCGGACGATGCAGCGCGAGCCGCGTTACGACGACGTCGTCGCCGAGGTCAAGGCATTCTTGCAGCAGCGCATCGACGCCGCGCTCGCCGCCGGCATTCGCCGTGAAAATCTCATCGTCGATCCCGGATTTGGCTTTGGCAAAACCATCGAGCATAATCTGCGCTTATTGGCCTCGCTGGCGGAATTCAGGGAGTTCGGCGTTCCGCTGCTCGCGGGCCTGTCGCGCAAACAAATGATCGGCACGATACTCGATAAACCCGTCGACCAGCGACTCTACGGCAGCCTGTCGGTCGCGGTCATCGCGGCGCTGCTCGGCGCCGACATCCTGCGCGTGCACGACGTAGCCGCGACGGTCGACGCGGTCCGAATCGTGCGCGCCTTCGGGGAGGTAATCGCGTGAAGCGCAAGTATTTCGGTACCGACGGCATACGCGGCCGGGTCGGTGAACCGCCGATGACGGTCGATTTCATCATGAAACTCGGCTGGGCGGCCGGCCGCGTGCTGGCACGCGACGGCCGCGGCCAGATCGTGATCGGCAAGGACACGCGGGTTTCGGGCTACATGTTCGAATCGGCGCTCGAAGCGGGTCTTGCCGCGGCCGGGCTCGACGTGCTGCTGCTCGGACCGATGCCGACACCGGCAATCGCCTATCTGACGCAGGCGCAGCGCGCGACCGCCGGCATCGTCATCAGCGCCTCGCACAATCCTTACCACGACGATGGGGTCAAGTTCTTCAACGGTGACGGCTTCAAGCTGCCCGACCGCACCGAGGAGGCGATCGAGGCGATGCTGGCGAAGCCGCTGAAGATGGTTTCGCCGGCGGAAATCGGCAAGGCCACCCGGATGGAGGACGCCAAGGGACGCTACATCGAGTTCTGCAAATCTTCGATCGCGTTTCACCGTTCGCTGCGCGGCATGAAACTGGTCGTCGACTGTGCCAACGGCGCGACCTACCACATCGCCCCGGCGGTGTTCCGCGAGCTCGGCGCCGACGTTATCGAGGTCGGAACGCGGCCCGACGGCATGAACATCAATCGCGACGTCGGCGCGTTGTATCCGGAAAACATGCGCGCGCTCGTGCTCGAGCATCGTGCCGATGTCGGCATTGCTTTCGATGGCGACGGCGATCGGGTGATGATGATGGACACCCACGGCGAGGTCAAAGACGGCGATCAGCTGCTGCATATCATCGCCAAGAGCAAACTCAGGGACGGTCGCCTCGGCGGTGGCGTCGTCGGCACGCAGATGACCAATCTCGGTCTCGAGCACGCCCTGCGCGCGCTCGACATTCCGTTCGAGCGCGCCGCGGTCGGCGATCGTTACGTCCTGGAAAAGCTGCTCGAACGCGGCTGGCACCTGGGCGGCGAATCCTCGGGTCACATCATCTGTCTCGACAAGACCACCACCGGCGACGGTATCATCGCCGCGCTGCAGGTGCTCGATTGGCTGATCGAGCGCGAACTGACGCTGGCCGAAGCCTGCGACGATCTGCAGATCTATCCGCAAACGTTGATCAACGTGCCGCTCGAGGCGCGTCTCGACCCCGCCGGTTCGCCACAGATTCGGGACGCGGTGCGTTCGGCCGAAGGCGAACTCGGCGATGCCGGGCGCGTACTGTTGCGGCCGTCCGGAACCGAGCCGCTGATGCGCGTAATGGTCGAGGGCCGCGACGCGACCCAGGTCGAATCCATTGCCAACGCGCTGGCGCAGACGGTGCGCGACTCGCTCGGCGCCGGCTGACCCGGAATTCACGTTTTCGGATTGATTTATTGGCGCCAGGTGAGTAATCTTTGCCGCCTTTTAGATCCGAGGCCGAATCGATGCGCGACCGCCTGATTGCAGGCAACTGGAAAATGAATGGCGATCTTGCCAGCGCGAGCGCGCTGGTCGAGGCCATTCTCGCCGGCGATCGCGGTGCCGCGGAGCTCGCGGTCTGCCCGCCGGCGGTGTTCCTGATGAAAATTGGCGGTATGCTCGACGGCAGCGACGTCGCCCTCGGCGCGCAGAACGTTTGCGACCAGGAAAGCGGCGCCTACACCGGCGAAATCTCGGCGGCGATGCTGAAGGAATGCGGGTGCCGTTACGTGATCATCGGTCACTCGGAACGACGCACGCTTTACGGCGAGTCCGACGAACTCATCGCCGCGCGCTTCGCGATGGCGGTGCGCGCCGGGTTGACGCCGATCCTGTGCGTCGGCGAAACCCTCGTCGAGCGCGAACAGGGCGTGACCGAGGCCGTCGTCGAACGTCAGCTCGATGCGGTTTTCGAGCGTTGCGGCGGCGACGCCTTCGGCGCCGCGGTGGTCGCCTATGAACCGGTCTGGGCGATCGGCACCGGCAAGGTCGCGACACCCGAACAGGCCCAGGCCGTGCACGGATTCGTGCGTGCGAAGCTCGCCGCGCAGGATGCCGGCGTCGCCGAGCGGCTGCGGATTCTTTACGGCGGCAGCATGAATCCGGGCAACGCCGCGGAGCTGCTCGCCCAGGCGGATATCGACGGCGGCCTGATCGGCGGCGCGTCACTCAAAGCGGCCGATTTTCTCGCGATTGCACAATCGGCGTAGGGAGCATCATGGAAAATCTGAACAGCATACTACTCGTGATCCAGGTCCTGTTGTCGATCTCACTGATCGTGTTGATCCTGCTGCAACACGGCAAGGGTGCCGACGCCGGCGCGGCTTTCGGCAGCGGGGCCTCGGCGACGATCTTCGGCGCCCGGGGTTCGGGCAATTTTCTGAGTCGCAGCACGACGGTGCTTGCGATCCTGTTTTTCGTCGTCTGCCTGTCGCTGGCCTATCTGTCGAGCCATCGCGAAGCGCCCGACAGCGTCACCGGCAGCGTCACCAGCGAGCCGGTCGAGGAAACCGTTTTCGGCGACGGCGATCTTCCGCCGGCCGACGAGACGGGCGATAATGCCTCGCAGCCCGATTTACCCCCGGCCGACTGATCCGGGGCATGCCGATGTGGTGGAATTGGTAGACACGCTATCTTGAGGGGGTAGTGGCGCAAGCCGTGCCGGTTCGAGTCCGGCCATCGGCACCATCTCGCGGATCGATCCGGGACCCCGGATCGATCTTTTTTTTTGGCGCCCGCCGGCGCGATCAAAACCGTGCGCAAAACGTGGTTTTTTGCGCCAAGTCAAGGCGGGCGCGCGCTCCGGGGAGAATTCTTGACTCTCCATAGGTGCCACAATAGACTGACGCCTCACTTTGATGCCGCTGGCTTTAAGGACAAACCCTAGTTTCATGCTGGCTAATTACCTGCCGATCCTGATCTTCATGTGCCTGACGCTCGTGATGGGTTCGGTGTTCATCATTCTCGGCAAGCTGCTGGGTCCGTCGCGCCCCGACGCCGAGAAAAACTCGCCCTACGAGTGTGGATTCGAAGCATTCGAGGACAGCCGCATGAAGTTCGACGTGCGCTATTACCTGGTCGCCATTCTGTTCATCATCTTCGATCTCGAAATCGCTTTCCTGTTTCCGTGGGCAATCGTGCTCGATCAGGTGGGCACCTTCGGCCTGCTTGCGATGGCGGTCTTTCTCGCGGTTCTCGTCATCGGTTTCATCTATGAATGGAAGCGGGGAGCGCTGGAATGGGAATAGAAGGCGTCTTCGAGCAGGGCATTGTCACCACCACCGCCGATAAACTGATCAACTGGGCGCGGACCGGCTCGATGTGGCCGATGACTTTCGGTCTTGCCTGCTGCGCGGTCGAGATGATGCAGGCCGGGGCGTCGCGCTACGACCTCGACCGGTTCGGGATCATTTTCCGCCCGAGTCCGCGGCAGTCCGACGTGATGATCGTCGCCGGCACGCTGGTCAACAAGATGGCGCCGGCGTTGCGCAAGGTCTACGACCAGATGGCCGAGCCGCGCTGGGTCATCTCGATGGGTTCCTGCGCGAACGGTGGCGGCTACTACCACTATTCTTACTCGGTGGTGCGCGGTTGCGACCGCATCGTGCCGGTCGACGTCTACGTGCCGGGCTGTCCGCCAACCGCCGAAGCGCTGCTCTACGGGATTCTGCAGCTGCAGAACAAGATCAAGCGCACCAATACCATCGCCCGCTGAAATGGCAGACTCGATTCAGCAATTGGCTGATGCCTTGCGCGCGACGTTTGGCGAGCGACTGCTGGCGCTCACGGTCGATCGCGGCGAGGTCACCATCGAAGTCGCGGCGGACGACCTCGTCGAGATCGCGACCGCGCTGCGCGACGACGGCGAGTTCCGCTTCGCGCAATTGATCGATGTTTGTGGCGTCGATTATTCACAGTACGGCCAGGACGAATGGGAAACCGAGGACGCCAGCAGTTCCGGTTTCGGACGCGGTGTCGATAACCAGGCCGATAGCGGGCGACTGCGTTTCGGCGACGAGCTCGAGTCGCAGGTACCGTCAGGGCGCCGCTTCGCCGCGGTTTACCACCTGCTGTCCTATCACCACAATCGGCGCCTGCGGGTCAAGACCTTCGCCGCCGACGACGCGTTTCCGGTGGTGCCGACCGTGACCGGCATCTGGGCGGTCGCCGACTGGTTCGAGCGCGAAGCCTTCGATTTGTTCGGCATCCTGTTCAGCGGGCATCCGGACCTGCGCCGCATCCTGACCGATTACGGTTTCGTCGGTCACCCGTTCCGCAAGGATTTCCCGCTGATCGGCAACGTGCAGATGCGCTACGATCCGGAGCGCGAGCGCGTCATCTACGAACCGGTCACGATCGAACCGCGCGTGCTGGTGCCGCGGGTCAGGCGCGAAGATCACCGCTATTCGATCGATGTCGACGACGAACCCGACGAGGAAGCCGCCGGCAATGCCTGAGATCAGGAACTACACGCTCAATTTCGGACCGCAGCATCCGGCCGCGCACGGCGTGCTGCGGCTCGTGCTGGAGATGGATGGCGAAGTCATCGAGCGCGCCGACCCGCACATCGGCCTGCTGCACCGTGCCACCGAGAAACTCGCCGAGAGCAAGCCGTTCAACCAGACCATCGGCTACATGGACCGCCTCGACTACGTGTCGATGATGTGCAACGAGCACGGTTACGTCATGGCGATCGAAAAGCTGCTCGGTATCGAGATTCCGGAACGCGCGCGCTACATCCGCGTCATGTTCGACGAAATCACGCGTATCCTGAACCACCTGATGTGGATCGGCACGCACGCGCTCGACGTCGGCGCGATGACGATGTTTCTCTATGCTTTCCGCGAGCGCGAAGATTTGATGGACCTGTACGAGGCGGTCTCGGGCGCGCGCATGCACGCGACCTACTACCGCCCGGGCGGCGTCGCCCGCGACCTGCCCGACGCGATGCCGCAGCATCAGGCCAGCCGCTGGCGCAGCCAGAAGGAAGCCGACCGCCTCAACGAAAACCGCCAGGGCAGCCTGCTCGATTTCGCCGAGGACTTCACGCGGCGTTTTCCGACCTACATCGACGAGTACGAAACCCTGCTGACCGACAACCGCATCTGGAAGCAGCGCACCGTCGGCATCGGCGTCGTTTCCGAGGAACGCGCCTACCAGCTGGGTTTCACCGGGCCGATGCTGCGCGGCTCCGGCGTGGCCTGGGACTTGCGCAAGAAGCAGCCCTACGAGGTTTACGACCGCATGGATTTCGACATCCCGGTCGGCACCAACGGTGACTGCTACGACCGCTACCTCGTGCGCGTCGAGGAGATGCGCCAGTCGAACCGGATCATTCGCCAGTGTATCGACTGGCTGCGCGCCAATCCCGGGCGGGTGCTGTCCGACAATCACAAGGTCGCACCGCCGCGTCGCGAGGAACTCAAGGCCGACATGGAAAGCCTGATTCACCACTTCAAGCTGTTCACCGAGGGTTACGTCGTACCGCCGGGCGAGGTCTATGCCTGCGTCGAGGCGCCCAAAGGCGAATTCGGGGTCTACCTGGTCTCCGACGGCAGCAACAAGCCGTATCGGCTGAAAGTGCGCGCCCCCGGGTTCGCCCACCTGTCGGCGATGAACGAGATGTCGCAGGGTCACATGCTCGCTGACGTCGTCGCGATTATCGGCACCCAGGACATCGTCTTCGGCGAGATCGACCGCTGATGGCCGGCACCGGGGATTCGAAGCTCGATCTGCTCGACGCGCATACCCGCGAGCAGATCGACCAGTGGATCGCGCGCTTTCCGCCGGAGCACAAGCGCTCGGCGGTGATCCAGTCGCTATACGCCGCGCAGCACCAGAACCGCGGCTACCTGACCACCGATTTGATGGACGCGGTGGCGGAATACCTCGATTTGCCGGCGATTCAGGTATACGAAGTCGCGTCGTTCTACTCGATGTTCGAGACCCGGCCGGTCGGCCGCCACAACGTCGCCATCTGCACCAATATCTCGTGCATGCTGATGGGCTCGGATGACATCGTCGCGCACGTCGAAAACAAGCTCGGTATCCGGCTTGGCGAAACCACCGAGGACGGACGAATTTATCTCAAATGCGAGGAAGAATGCCTCGCCGCCTGCCGCAATGGGCCAATGATGCAGGTCAACCACGTCTATTACGAAAATCTGACCCCGGAAAAGGTCGACGAAATTCTGGACGCGCTGGAGTAATCATGGCCAACGAAGTTTGCTACGCAACACTGCAATTCGACGAACCCTGGACGCTCGATAATTATCTCGAGATCGGCGGCTACGAAGCGCTGAAGAAAGTCTTTACCGAGCGGATGCCGCCGGAAGACGTCGTCGAAGAGGTCAAGGCTTCGGGGTTGCGCGGTCGTGGCGGCGCCGGATTTCCGACCGGGCTGAAGTGGAGCTTCATGCCGAAGGGCGGCGACGTGCAAAAATACATCGTCTGCAATTCGGACGAATCCGAGCCGGGTACCTGCAAGGATCGCGACATCCTGCGCTTCAACCCGCACGCGCTCGTCGAGGGTATGGCGATTTGCGGTTACGCGATCGGTGCGACGGTCGGTTACAACTACCTGCGCGGGGAATTCATCGACGAAGTGTACCGGCGTGCCGAAAATGCGGTGCGCGAAGCCTACGCGGCGGGTTACCTCGGCCAGAACATCCTCGGCAGCGGCGTCGATTTCGAACTCTACAACGCACTCGGCGCGGGTGCCTATATCTGTGGCGAGGAGACCGCACTGCTCAATTCGCTCGAGGGCAAGAAAGGGATGCCCCGCTACAAGCCGCCGTTTCCGGCGAACTTCGGCCTCTACGGCAAACCGACGACGATCAACAATACCGAGTCGCTGGCGTCGGTGCCGGCGATCATCCGTAACGGTGCGCAGTGGTTTGCCGATCTCGGTATTCCGAACAATGGCGGGGTCAAGTGCTTCTCGGTTTCGGGCCACGTCGAGAGGCCGGGCAATTTCGAAATCTCGCTCGGCACGCCGTTCAGGGATTTACTCGAAATGGCCGGCGGCGTGCGCGGCGGGCGCGCGCTCAAGGCGGTTATCCCGGGCGGCTCGTCGGTCCCGGTGCTGCCCGGCGAGGTCATGATGGAATGCACGATGGACTACGACTCGATCGCCAAGGCCGGTTCGATGCTCGGTTCGGGCGCGGTCATCATCATGGACGACACCACCGACATGGTGGTCGCGCTGCGGCGCATCGCGCGATTTTACTACGCCGAGTCCTGCGGCCAGTGCACGCCGTGCCGCGAGGGCACCGGCTGGCTTTACCGCATGCTCGGGCGCATCATCGACGGCAAGGGCCGGCCCGAGGACATCGAGCACCTGGTCGACGTCGCCCACAAGATCGAGGGGCGCACGATCTGCGCGCTCGGCGACGCCGCGGCAATGCCGGTGTGGAGTTTCATCAAGCATTTCCGTCACGAATTCGAATACTACGTCGAGCACAAGCGTTCGCTCGTCGCCGATGCGGCCTGATCCGGTCATGAGCGAGACCATTACCGTCACCATCAACGGTCGCGAAATCGAAACCCAGCGCGGCCGCCTGCTGATCGACGTGGCTGATGAGCACGACATCGTGATCCCGCGTTTTTGCTATCACCCGAAACTGTCGGTCGCGGCCAATTGCCGCATGTGCCTGGTCGAAATCGAAAAGTCGCCGAAACCGATGCCGGCCTGCGCGACCCAGTGCATGGACGGCATGATCGTGCGCACCCGGTCGCACGACGCGATCGCGGCACAAAAGTCGACGATGGAGTTCTTGCTGATCAACCATCCGCTCGATTGCCCGATCTGCGACCAGGGCGGCGAGTGCGAATTGCAGGACGTCGCGATGGGTTTCGGCGAGGGCGTGTCGAAGTACACCGAGCAAAAGCGCGTGGTCATGGACAAGAACATCGGACCGCTGATCGCAACCGATCTGACGCGCTGTATCCACTGCACCCGCTGCGTGCGCTTCGGCGACGAGATCGCCGGCATGCCGGAGCTCGGGGCGACCGGTCGCGGCGAGCACATGGAAATCGGCACCTACGTCGGCAAGGCGATCGTGTCCGAGATGTCGGGCAACATGATCGACGTTTGCCCGGTCGGCGCGCTGACGGCCAAGCCGTCACGTTACACTTACCGGCCCTGGGACCTGCGCCAGCGCGCCGGCGTTTCGCCGCACGACTGCATCGGCACCAATCTCTACTGGCACGGCTTCCAGAACCGCATCATGCGCGTGGTGCCGCGCGACAACGAGGCGATCAACGAATGCTGGATCGCCGATCGCGACCGTTTCAGCTATACCGCGCTGCGTTCCGACAAGCGAATCACGCAGCCGCTGCTGCGCGAGTCCGGCGAACTGAAGCCGGTCGACTGGGACGAGGCGCTCGAGGCGGCGGCGGCACGGCTGGCGGCGGCCGGCAGCGGTCTGGCGGCGCTCGTCAGCCCGCAGGCGACGCTCGAGGAAATGTACCTGGCGCAGAAACTGGTGCGCGCGATCGGCTCGAAGCATATCGACCATCGCCTGACGCAGGTCGATTTTTCGACCCAGGACAAGGCGCCGGTCATGCCCTGGCTGGGGCGCTCGCTGGCATCGATCGATTCCCTCGATGCGGCACTCATCGTCGGCGGCAACCTGCGCTTCGAGCAGCCGCTGCTGTCGCACCGCCTGCGCAAGGCGGCGCTGCATAACGGCGCCGCAGTATCGAGCATCACCCACTTCGGCGGGCGCTACAATTTTCCGCTGCAAGCCGAGCTGACCGGTTCGGCCGAGCAGCTGGTGCTCGATCTCGCCGCGGTCGCGGTGGCGGTCGGGGAGGCCAGCGGTCGCGGCCTCGAGGGTCATCTCGCCGCGATGCTGCGACGCTGCGAAATCGGCGAGACGCATCTCGCGATTGCGCGTTCGCTGGTCGACGGCGAGCAGGCCGCGGTCATCGTCGGCGTCCAGGCGCTCGCCAATCCACACCTCGGGATGATCCAGGAACTGTGCGAGGCGATCACCGAACGCGCCCAGGCGACGCTCGGATACCTGTCGCTCGGCGCCAACAGCGCCGGCGCCTGCCTCGCCGGTGCGACGCCGCATCGCGGTCCGGCGGGCGTCGCGCTCGACGCCGCCGGCGAACACGCCGCCGCCATTCTCGCCGCATCGCATCCGCTGTTGCTGACGCTCGGCGTCAACCCGCCACTCGACGCCAATTCGACCGCGCAGCTGTCCGACAACAACGAGGGCATCATCGCGATCAGCAGTTTCGACAGCGATTTTCTGCAGCAGCAGGCCGACCTCGTGCTGCCGCTCGCGGGCGCGGCCGAAACCGACGGCAGCTACGTCAACGTCGAGGGCCTGTGGCAAAGCTTCAGGGCCGCGATTGCGCCGCTCGACGACAGCCGCGCCGGCTGGGAAATCCTGCGCGAACTCGGCACCCGGCTGCGCCCCGGCGAATTCGATTACCGCGATGCGAACGCGATTCGTGACGAGTTGAAACGGCTTTGCGGGGAGGTGCGCCTCAGCAATCTGCAGGGTATACGGAGCGGGGCCGAGAGCCTGCCGAAGACCGACGCGTCGCTGCAAAAGATTGGTATCACGCCGCTGTACGCGGTCGACGACATGACCCGCCTGTCGCCGCCGCTGCAGGCGACGCCGTTGATGCGACTACAGTCCTCGGCGACGGTCAATCGCGCGACCGCGGAGGCGGGCAAACTGCTCGACAGCAAGCAGGTACAGATCCGCCAGGGCAACGGCACCGCGGTTTTGCCGCTGGTCATCGATGAGGGCGTGCCCGACGACTGCGTTTGCGTACCGACCGGGATCGACGCAGTGCGTCATCTCGGCGAGGCCTTCGCCAGAATCAAGCTGGAAAAGGTGTCCTGATGGATTTCCTGCTGTCGATCTGGGCCTGGCTGCACGAATACGTGCAGTTTACGATATTCAATGGCGCCAAGGCGCTGATCATCCTGCTGCCGCTGTTCATCGTCGTCGCCTACTTCACCTACGCCGAGCGCAAGGTCATCGGTTTCATGCAGATCCGCAAGGGTCCGAATCGCGTCGGGCCCTGGGGCCTGCTGCAACCGTTCGCGGACATGTTCAAGTTGATGTTCAAGGAAATCATCGTCCCGACCAATGCCAACAGGTATTTGTTCATCGTCGCGCCGGTGATCACCTTCGCGCCGGCGATGGCGGCCTGGGCGGTGATCCCGTTCGACGCCGACCTCGTCTTCGCCGACATCAACGCCGGGTTGCTGTATATCCTCGCGATGACCTCGCTCGGTGTATACGGCGTCATCATCGCCGGCTGGGCGTCGAATTCGAAGTACGCGCTGCTCGGCGCGATGCGCTCGGCGGCGCAAATCGTCGCCTACGAAATCGCGATGGGATTTGCCCTGGTCGGCGTGCTGATGGTCAGCGGCAGCCTCAATCTCGGCGACATCGTCGAGCGCCAGGCCGGCGGCGCCTACCACTGGTTCGTGCTGCCGCTGCTGCCGCTGTTCTTCGTCTACCTGATTTCCGGCGTCGCCGAAACCAACCGCGCGCCGTTTGACGTCGCCGAGGGCGAATCCGAAATCGTCGCCGGTTTTCACGTCGAATACTCGGGGATGGCCTTCGCGGTGTTCTTTCTCGCCGAGTACGCCAACATGATTCTGATCTCGATGCTGTGCGCGCTGATGTTCTTCGGCGGCTGGCTGAGTCCGGTGCCGGGGCTCGTCGGTGACGGCATCGGCTGGTTGTTCTTCAAGACCGCTGTTTTCATGTGGCTTTATCTGTGGTTCCGCGCGACCTTTCCGCGGTACCGCTACGACCAGATCATGCGCCTCGGCTGGAAAGTGCTGCTGCCGGTGACCATCGTCTGGCTGTTCGTCGAGGGCGTGTTGGTATACTTCGAGGTCGAACCCTGGTTCGTGTACTAAGCCGATGATTGCCAGACTCAGCCATTACCTGAAAAGTTTCACCTTCCTCGAATTGCTCAAGGGGCTGGGGGTGACCGGGCGCTACTTCTTCCGCAAGAAGGTCACCGTGCAGTATCCCGAACAGAAGACGCCGATCAGCCCGCGCTTTCGCGGTCTGCACGCGTTGCGCCGCTACGCCAACGGCGAGGAGCGCTGCATCGCCTGCAAGCTCTGCGAAGCGGTTTGCCCGGCGCTCGCGATCACGATCGAATCGGAGCAGCGCGAGGACGGCACGCGGCGCACGACGCGTTACGACATCGACCTGTTCAAGTGCATCTACTGCGGTTTCTGCGAGGAAGCCTGCCCGGTCGATTCGATCGTCGAGACCAACATCTTCGAGTATCACTTCGAAAACCGCGGCGAAAACATCATGACCAAGCAGATGCTGCTCGAAATCGGCGACAAGTACGAAGCGCAGCTGGCCGCCGACCGCAGCGCGGACGCGCCTTACCGGTAGCGCTGGCGTGGTCGAGTCGGTCATTTTCTACGTGTTTGCGGTCGCCGCGGTGATCGCCGCGACCTCGGTCGTCACCGTGCGCAACCCGGTGCACGCGGCGCTGTTCCTGGTGCTGACGTTCTTCTTCAACGCGATCATCTGGCTGTCGCTGGAGGCCGAGTTCCTCGCGATCACGCTGGTGCTGGTCTACGTCGGTGCGGTGATGGTGTTGTTCATCTTCGTCGTGATGATGCTCGACATCAATATTGCGCGGCTGCGCGAAGGATTCGTACGCTACCTGCCGCTCGGCCTGCTGGTCGCGGGCGCGATGCTGGTGCTGATGCTGACGGTCGTCACCGGCGACGTGTTCGTGCTCCCGGCCGGCGCCGAGCCCGCACCGAAGCCGGCCGACTACAGCAATACCAAGGCGCTCGGCGGCGTGCTCTACACCGATCACGTGTTCGCTTTCGAGGTCGCCGCGGTCATCCTGCTGGTCGCGATCATTGCCGCGATCGCGCTGACGATGCGCAAGCGGCCGCAGACCAAGTACCAGAACCCGTCGGCGCAAATCCGCGTGCGCAAGGAAGACCGCCTGCGTATCGTCAAGATGCCGTCCGGCGAGGAGGAGCGATGACGGTCGGCCTGAGCCACTACCTGATCCTCGCCGCGGTGCTGTTCAGCATCTCGATCGCCGGCATCGTCATCAACCGCAAGAACATCATCATATTGCTGATGTCGATCGAGCTGATGCTGCTGTCGGTGAACCTGAATTTCATCGCTTTTTCGCACTACCTCGACGATCTCGCCGGGCAGGTGTTCGTGTTCTTCATTCTGACGGTGGCGGCGGCCGAGGCCGCGATCGGGCTTGCGATCCTGGTCGTGCTGTTCCGTAACAAGCAGTCGATCAACGTCGAGGACATCAAGGAGCTGAAGTGGTGAACATGGAATCCGTTTATCTCGGCATCCCGCTCGCCTCGCTCGCCGGCGCGATCATCGCCGGCTTTTTCGGCAAGCAGATCGGCCGTGCCGGCGCGCACTGGGTGACCATTCTCGGCGTCACGGTGTCGTTCGTTCTATCGTTGATCGTACTCAAGGACGTCGCCGTCGACGGTGCGCCGATCTACAACCAGGCGGTTTACACCTGGATGGTCAGCGACGGCATCCGTTTCGAAATCGGGTTTCTGATCGACGGCCTGACCGCACTGATGATTACCGTCGTCAGCGGCGTGTCGCTGGCGGTGCACGTCTATACCATCGGCTACATGCACGACGACCCGGGCTACCAGCGCTTCTTCGCCTACATCTCGCTGTTTACTTTCTCGATGCTGATGCTGGTCATGTCGAACAATTTCCTGCAATTGTTCTTCGGCTGGGAGGCGGTCGGTCTCGTTTCCTACCTGCTGATCGGTTTCTGGTACGAACGCGAGAGCGCGATCTACGCCAACCTGAAAGCCTTCCTCGTCAACCGCGTCGGCGACTTCGGCTTCCTGCTCGGCATCGCCGTGATCCTGATGTTCACCGAATCGCTCGACTACTACGAAGTCTTCGACCAGGGCGATGCGCTTGCCGCGGCGACGCTGCAGGTCATTCCCGGCATCGACTGGTCGGTCATCACGCTGGCCTGCATCCTGCTGTTCGTCGGCGCGATGGGCAAGTCGGCGCAGGTGCCGCTGCACGTCTGGCTGCCGGACTCGATGGAAGGCCCGACGCCGATCTCGGCGCTGATCCACGCGGCGACGATGGTCACCGCCGGCATCTTCATGGTTGCGCGCATGTCGCCCCTGTTCGAGCTGTCGGACACGGCGCTGTCGACCGTGCTCGTGATCGGTGCGACCACGGCGTTCTTCATGGGATTGATCGGCATCGTGCAAAACGATATCAAGCGCGTGGTTGCCTATTCGACGCTGTCGCAGCTAGGCTACATGGCGGTCGCGCTCGGCGCGTCGGCCTACTCGGTCGCGATCTTTCACCTGATGACGCACGCGTTCTTCAAGGCGCTGCTGTTCCTCGCCGCCGGCT
>JBPEYE010000297.1:0-4176 GCA_052030825.1 Gammaproteobacteria bacterium
AGGATATGGCGCAAGTGCGATTGCTTGCGCTTGTAACCGCCGCCACCGGTGCGCTTGAAACGCTTGCCGGCGCCGCTTTGGGACTTCATCTTTGGCATGATTCGCTCCAGTTCAATGTCTATTCAATTCGACCCTGGACGCCGGAGACGCGTCTTCGGGCAGGCCAGCCGCGCGGGCTAGCGTTTCTTCGGCACCAGCAACATCGTCATCTGGCGCCCTTCCGCCTGCGGGTACTGCTCCACAGTCGCAAATTCGCTGGTGTCGTTCTCGACCCGCTCCAACAGCTGCGTGCCGAGTTCCATGTGCGCCATTTCGCGACCGCGAAAACGCACCGTCACCTTGACCCGGTCGCCGACTTCGATGAACTCGGTCAGCTTCCTGAGCTTTACATCGTAATCCCCCTTTTCCGTCCCCGGGCGAAACTTGATCTCCTTGATGTGCACCTGGCGCTGGCGTTTGCGCTGGTCGTGCAGTTTCTTCTTTTGCTGAAACTTGAATTTGCCGTAGTCCATCAACCGACAGACCGGCGGCTCCGCATCCGGGACCAGTTCGACGAGATCGACTCCGGCTTCGTCCGCCATTGCCTGCGCCTGTTCCAGCGGCATGATGCCGCGCTGTTCGCCATCCTCGGCAATCAATCGAACTTCCGGCGCAGTAATGTCCTCGTTCAAACGAGCCTGTTTGTTGTCTGCGATTGGGTACTCTCCCCTTCGGCCGAAGCCTGTCAGTTTCGCAAAAATTAATCCGGTTCAGAAAACCGGATTACTGTTTCACCAGATCGGCGAACGCGCCGATCGTCATGGAACCCAGGTCTTTTCCGCCCAGGTCACGCACCGCAACCTGCTCCTGCGCCACCTCGCGGTCGCCGACCACGAGCATATACGGGATGCGCTGCAGCGTGTGCTCGCGAATTTTAAACCCGACTTTTTCGTTTCTCAAGTCGGAAATCGCCCTGATCCCCTGATTCTTAAGCGTTTTTTCGACTTTTTCGACGAACGGCGCCTGTTTGTCGGTGATATTCATGACCACCGCCTGCACCGGTGCCAGCCACGGCGGGAATTTGCCCTCGTAATGCTCGACCAGGATGCCGAAAAATCGCTCGAGCGAACCGAACAACGCGCGGTGCAGCATAACCGGCCGGTGGCGCTCGCCGTCCTCGCCGACGTAGGAAATGTCGAAGCGCTCCGGCAGGTTCATGTCGACCTGCAGGGTGCCGCATTGCCAGTCGCGGCCGATCGCGTCGCGCAGCACGAACTCGAGCTTCGGGCCGTAGAAGGCGCCCTCCCCGGGGAACACGTCGTATTCGAGCTTCATGCTGTCGAGCGCGCCGGTCAGCGCGGCCTCGAGCTTGTCCCAGATTTCGTCGGAGCCGATCCGGTGCTCGGGCCGGTCGGAGAACTTGATCAGCACGTCGTCGAAGCCGAAGTCCTTGTAGATATCGAGCACCAGCGCGATCACGTCGATGCACTCCCGCTCCATCTGTTCCTCGGTGCAGTAGATATGCGCATCGTCCTGGGTAAAGTGGCGTACGCGCAGCAAACCGTGCAGCGCGCCTGACGGTTCGTAGCGATGCACCTTGCCGAACTCGGCCATGCGCAGCGGCAGGTCGCGGTAGCTCTTGAGACCCTGCGAGAACATCAGCACCGAACCCGGGCAGTTCATCGGTTTCAGTGCGAACACGCGCTCGTCCTCGGTCTGCGTCGTGAACATGTGCTCGCGGTAGTTTTCCCAGTGCCCCGACGTTTCCCACAGGCTGCGGTCCATGACGTCGGGCGTATTGACCTCGATGTAGCCGGCCTCGTCCTGGCGGCGACGCATGTACTCGATCAGCTTGTTGAACAGGGTCCAGCCCTTCGGATGCCAGAACACCGATCCGGGCGCTTCCTCGTGCAGGTGGAAAAGGTCGAGCTGGCGACCGAGCTTGCGGTGGTCGCGCTTCTCGGCCTCCTCGAGTCGGTGCAGGTAGGCCTTCAGCTGTTTCTTGTCCGGCCACGCGGTGCCGTAAATTCGCTGCAGCATTTCGTTTTTCGAGTCGCCGCGCCAGTAAGCGCCGGCCACTTTCATGACCTTGAAACCGTTGCCTAGCTTGCCGGTCGACGGCAGATGCGGACCGCGGCAGACGTCGAACCAGTCCCCCTGGCGGTAGATCGAGACTTCCTCGCCTTCGGGGATGATCTCGTCGATAATCTCGACCTTGTAGGTCTCGCCGAGGTCGCCGAAAACCCGCTTCGCCGCGTCGCGATCGAGTACTTCGCGCACGATCGGCAGGTCGCGCTTGACGATTTCGTGCATCCGTTTTTCGATCGCGACCAAATCCTCGGGCGTGAACGCCTCGTCACGCGCAAAATCGTAGTAGAAACCGTCCTCGATCGCCGGCCCGATCGTCACCTGCGTGCCCGGGTAGAGTTCCTGCACCGCCTGCGCCATCACGTGCGCGGCGTCGTGGCGCAACAGTTCGAGCGCCTCGGAATCGCGACTCGTGACGATCGCGACCTCGGCATCGTTTTCGACGACGAAAGCCGCGTCGACGAGCTTGCCGTCGACCTTGCCGGCGAGCGTCGCCTTGGCGAGACCGGGACCGATATCCTCGGCGATCTGGATGACGGAAACGGGTTTGGCGAACTCGCGTTGCGAGCCGTCGGGTAGCGTGATATTCGGCATCGTGATTCTCCAGTGGTGACCCCTACCAAAGGCCACGTGTCACAAAAAATTGGTAGTCGCGAGTGGATTCGAACCACCGACCCCCACCATGTCAAGGTGGTGCTCTAACCAACTGAGCTACGCGACTATCGCGGACGAGCGAGCGATTATACGAAATGAGGCTGAAGAAACAATAGGCCGCCGCTAACGCACGAAGAAGCCGACGATCGCGGCAACCCCTTGCGCGATCTCGCTTTCGAGCGGGAACGACAGCATGCCCATGACCGAGTATCCCATCAGCCACGGCATCAGGTAGAACCGGAACATGAAGAAGAACCAGGCGACGTAAATCGGCACGAACGGCTTGATCAGAAACTCGGGCGTGATCGGGTCGAACAGCTTGATCAGCGGATCGGTCGACTTGACGAAAAAACGCATGAAGAAGAACGTGCTGTCCTCGGGCAGGAAAATACCCATCGCGAAACGCCCGATCAGCGTCCACATGACCATGCCCATCAGGTAATCGAGGATAATGACCCAGATCGGAAAAGCTTCAGCCAATGCGCACCTAACCCGAATTTGAAGTTTGCGTTAGCGCGCAGTGTAGCGAAACCGCCCGCCATCTACGAGACGTCACTTTATTTCTCCGACAATCGCGTCATTGCGAGCGCCAGCGAAGCAATCTCCCGAAACTTGCCGTCATTGCGAGCGCAGCGAAGCAATCTCGCTGGATCGGGCAAGCGTTCGGAGGTTGCTTCGTCGGCTACGCCGCCTCGCAATGACCCGCAGATTCCGACGGGTCGCGCCATTCCGAAACAATTGAATTGCAACGCCGCAATCGCGGCGCGCAGCAGCCCGGACACTCTTGGGCTGCATCTTTTGGGCGTCGCGAGCGCCGCGAGAGCAAGGCGAAAATTTGCCGAATATCGGGAGCAATACGAGAAAGTATGCGAGCGATTTCGGCAAATTTTCAACGCAGCTATCGCGGCGCGCAGCAGCCCAAAAGAAAAAGCCGGGGCATGCCCCGGCTCCAACTGGTACTGCTTTATTATTAGTGAGTCGTACCGAGTACGGTCTCCCCGGACGGTATCCGAATTTCGTCTACCATCGCCTGGGTTTCCGCGTCGGGCGCCGGCGTCATCAGCGAGACGACGACCATCGCGACCAGGCTGACCGGCATGCCGATCATGCCGAAGCGCAGGTGGTCGATGCCGAGCCACGGATCCATGCCGGCGAAGCGGACCATGTACAGGTACCACGAACCGGCGAGGAAACCGAGAGCCATGCCGGCGAGCGCGCCCTGACGGTTAGCCCGCTTCCACCAGATACCGAGCACGATCGGGAAGAACAGGCCGGAACAGGCGAAGTCGAACGCCCAGGCCACCGCCCCGAGGATGCTGGTCAGTTTCAGCGACGCGACGAACGCGCCGGCGGCACCGATCACGAGCAGCAAGACGCGAGCCACGATCAGGCGGTGCTTGGTGTCGGCCTGCGGGTCGATGATCTTGTAGTACAGATCGTGCGACAGCGCGTTGG
>JBPEYE010000298.1:0-3949 GCA_052030825.1 Gammaproteobacteria bacterium
TCCTGTAAAATCAAGCCCAAAGCGACGCTTTTTCGATTGTTTCTCACTTCTTTTCCAGTATAGACGTCAAATACAAATACGTCTCGTAAAATTTCGATTTTTAGCGAAAAAATGCAGTCGATCAACTCCTGCACCGGTAAATTTTCGTCTATTGTGACGGAGATATCACGTCGGATCGATGGATACCTCGACAGTTCGGCGAAATTCGGCAATTTTGAGCGCAAGATCGGCGCAAGTTTCGACTCAAAAATAAAAACTGATTGATTTATATCGAGTTTTTTCAAAATCGCCGGGTGCAAGGCCCCGATCAAGCCGATTTTATCGCCCTGGTATACCAGATCGGCGCCCTGGCCCGGGTGCAGGATGGGATTCTCGCTGCGCTCGAAAGCGAATTGGTCCGCAGCGGCAAGGCCCAGCAGCGCCTCGAGATCGCCCTTGATATCGAAAAAATCGACCTCGCCACCGCTGGCGTACAGGCCGTCCGGCTCGCGCGCACCGGTGATGATGCCGCCGATGTGCGGCGTCTGCGCGAGCCCTTCGTCGCCGGGGATGAAACACAAACCGGTCTCGAACAGCCGAACCCGCGACTGCTGGCGATTCAGATTGTGTTGCAACGCTTGCGCGAGGCCTGGCAGCAGGCAGGTGCGCATGACCGACATGTCGGCCGATATCGGGTTCGACAATGGCAACGCGGGCTTGCCGGGATCGAACAGAGCCTGCATTTCCGGCGCGACGAACGAGTAGGTAACCGCTTCGTGGTACCCGCGCGCGACGAGCAGATCGCGTAGCCGATTGACGCTCGATTGCCGCTCGGAAAAACGCTCCATGCGAATATGAGCGGCTTCGCGACTGCCGGGGATGTTGTCGTAGCCGATCAGGCGCCCTACCTCCTCGATCAGGTCGGCCTCGATGCGAATATCGAAGCGGTAGCTCGGCGCGGTCACGATCCAGCCATCGCCTTGCGCCGCCACCTGCATGTCGAGACGCGACAGAATGTCTTCGACCTGTGACGCTTCGACGGCGATACCGAGCAACCGGTTGATGCGCTCGTGGCGCAACTGCACCGGCGGCGATTGCGGCAGATGCGCGTCGTCGACCGCGTCGATCAGCGGACCGGCCTTGCCACCGGCGATCTCGAGCAACAGTTCGGTCGCGCGCTGCATCGCAACCGGTGGCAGCTGCGCATCGACGCCGCGCTCGAAGTGATGCGACGCGTCGGTTTGCAGGCCGAAGCCGCGCGCCTTGCCAGCCAGCTCGACCGCGTCGAAATGGGCCGCCTCGAGAAAAATATTACGGGTATCCGCCTGTACCGAGCTGTCGAGGCCGCCCATGATACCGGCCAGCGCCACCGCGCCGGCATGATCGGCGATCAGCAGCGTATCGTCCCGGCACTCGACCTCGCTGCCGTCGAGCAGCCTGAGCTTTTCGCCGGCCGTCGCCAGACGCACGCGAATGCCGCCTTCGAGTTTGTCGAGATCGAAGCCGTGCATCGGCTGGCCGTACTCGTGCATGACGTAGTTGGTCACGTCGACCACCGGGTTGATCGGGCGCAGGCCCGAACGGCGTAGTTTTTCCTGCATCCAGGTCGGCGTCCTGGCGCCGGGATCGATGCCGCGGATGATGCGCCCGACGTAGCGCGGGCAATGCTCGGGGGCTTCCAGCGCGACCGGGAAAGTATCGTCGATGCTGCTTTCGGCGCTGGCCTCGACACTACGTTTGAGCGCAACCCGGTTGATCGCCGAAACCTCGCGGGCGATACCGGCGATGCTCAGGCAATCGCCCCGGTTCGGCGTCAGCGCAACGTCGATGATGCAATCGTCGAGGGCGAGAAAATCACCGAGCGGCTGACCCACCGGCGCGTCGTCGGCCAGCTCGAGAATGCCGTCGGAATCCTCGGCAAGGCCGAGCTCGGCCGCCGAGCAAATCATGCCGCGCGATTCGACGCCGCGAATTTTCGCCTTCTTGATCTTGCCGCCCGGCAGTTTCGCACCCACGCGCGCGAAGGCGATTTTCAGGCCGGCGCGCACGTTGGGTGCACCGCAAACGACGGCGAAGCGATCGCTGCCGTCGTCGACTTCGCAGACGCGCAGCTTGTCGGCATCGGGATGCTGCTCCGCCTTGACCACCCGCGCGACGACGACATCGTCGAGCGCCGGGCCGGCCGCACGCAGCCCCTCGACCTCGTGACCGGCCATCGTCAACTGATGCGACAGGGTTTCGCTGTCGATCGCGGGATCGACCCATTCGCGCAACCAGTTTTCGCTGATCTCCACGTCGGGCTCCTAGCCGAACTGGCGCAGGAAGCGCAGATCGTTGTCGAAGAACAAGCGCAAGTCGTTGACGCCGTAGCGCAGCATTGCAAGCCGCTCGACGCCCATGCCGAAGGCATAGCCAGTGTATTTTTCGCCGTCGACGCCGGTGTGGCGATAGAGCTCCGGGTGCACCATGCCGCAGCCGAGCACCTCGAGCCAGCCGGTCTGGCTGCAGACGCGGCAACCGGATCCCGAGCAGATCACGCAACTGATGTCGGCCTCCATCGACGGCTCGGTGAACGGGAAATACGAGGGTCGGAAGCGAATTTCCAGATCGTCCTGCTCGAAGAACAGCTTCAAAAACTCCTCGAGCGTGCCCTTTAGAATCGAGAACGAAATGTTTTCGTCGACCAGCAGGCCCTCGACCTGGTGAAACATCGGCGTGTGCGTAAGGTCCGAATCGCAACGGTAGACGCGCCCCGGCGCGATCACGCGAAACGGCGGCGCCTGGCTCTCCATGACCCGGATCTGTACCGGCGACGTATGCGTGCGCAGCAGGCGGCCGTCGTCGAAATAGAAGGTGTCGTGCTCGGCGCGCGCCGGGTGGTGCGGCGGGATGTTGAGCGCCTCGAAGTTGTGAAAGTCGTCTTCGACCTCGGGACCTTCGGCAACGTCAAACCCGAGGCGACCGAACATCTGTTCGATCCGGCGCATCGTCAGCGTAACCGGATGCAGATTGCCGACCGAGCGCTGCCGACCGGGCAGCGTGACGTCGACGGTCTCGGCCACGAGCTGCGACTCGATCGCGGCGTCCGACAGCACCGCGCGACGGGTTTCGAGCAGGTCCTGGATCTTCGCCTTGACGCGGTTGATCGCCTGCCCCGCCGCCGGCCGCTCGTCGGCCGGCAAGCGACCGAGATTCTTCAACTGCGCGGTCAGCTCGCCCTTTTTGCCGAGGTAAGCGACGCGCACGGCGTCGAGCGCGGCCATGTCGGTCGACTGGCTGATCGAGCGGGAGGCTTGCTCCAGCAGATTGTCGAGATCGCGGGACATGTCGGCGGCAAACTGGCGGCGGGTCGGCACCCGCCGCGGTCGACGAACCGTCTACGCGGCGTCCAGGCTGGCCCGCGCCTTCTCAACGAGCGCCGCGAACGCGGGTTTGTCGAACACCGCGATGTCCGACAGCACCTTGCGGTCGATCTCGATCGAGGCTTTCTTGAGCCCGTTCATGAACACGCTGTAGGACATGCCGTTCTCGCGCGCACCGGCGTTGATGCGCGCGATCCACAGCGCGCGAAACTGGCGCTTGCGCTGCTTGCGGTCGCGATAGGCGTATTGACCGGCCTTGGTAACGGCCTGCTTGGCGACGCGGAAAACCTTGCTGCGCGCGCCGCGGTAACCCTTGGCCTTGGCCAGGACTTTCTTGTGTTTGGCGTGGGCGGTGACGCCTCGCTTGACTCGTGGCATGGCGGCCTCCTAGGAATACGGCAGCAGGCGTCGGACCTGCTGCTTGTCGTTGGCATGGACCTCGATCTTTTCGCCGAGCTGGCGTTTACGCTTGCTCGACTTCTTGGTCAGGATATGGCGCAAGTGCGATTGCTTGCGCTTGTAACCGCCGCCACCGGTGCGCTTGAAACGCTTGCCGGCGCCGCTTTGGGACTTCATCTTTGGCATGATTCGCTCCAGTTCAATGTCTA
>JBPEYE010000299.1:0-14624 GCA_052030825.1 Gammaproteobacteria bacterium
GGTTCGACCACGTAGCAGCCGATGCCCGGGTCCTGCTGCTTGAGATAACGGCTGATACCCGCGTAGCTGCCGCCGGAGCCGACGAAATCGCAAAAGTGGGTAACCTGCCCGCCCGCTTGCCTCCAGATTTCGGGGCCGGTATGGCGGTAATGCGCGAGCCGGTTGCCGTCGCGTCGGAACTGGTCGGCGCGAAACGCGCCGCGCGCCGCGGCGATCCGTTGCGCGACCGCCTCGACTTCGGCCAGGTCGCCGCCCGATACCTGCCCCGGCTTCGATTGCGGCAACTGATCGACGAGCACTACTTCGGCGCCGAGCGCTTCCATCATCCGCGCACGCTCGACCGAATTGCCGCGCGACATGACCGCGACGAACGGATAGCCCTTGACCGCGCAGACGATCGCGAGCCCGGTACCCATGTTGCCCGAAGTCAGTTCGACCACCGTTTGTCCCGGCTGCAACTCGCCGCGGCGTTCGGCTTCCTCGATGATGGTGCGCGCGGCGCGGTCCTTCTTGGAGAAGCCGGGATTGGCGAATTCGAGCTTGGCGAAGACGCGACCATCGCGGTCGCGACAAATCCGGTCGAGCGCCACCAGTGGCGTATCGCCGATCGCGTCGACCGCGGATTCGAGCAGGCGGCCGCGCATCAGCGCGCGTCCCCGGCGGCGAGTTTGCGAGTGACGTCGAGTAGCACCGCGGCGCCGGCGGCGAGATCGCCGGCGTCGGTGTGTTCGCGCGGGTTGTGGCTGATCCCGTCGCGGCTCGGCACGAAAATCATTGCCGCCGGACAAACCCGCGCGAGCATTTGCGCATCGTGGCCGGCCCCCGAGGTCATCCGGCGGCAGGCGTAGCCACGCGCCGCGGCGGCGGCCTCGATGGCGGCGACGAGGCCCGGGTCGAAGGTCACCGGATCGAAACGTGCGAGCCGCCGGGCGGTGATTTCGACGCCATCGCGCGCGACCAGTGAATCGACGAACTGCGCCAGCCGCGCCTCGGCGGCGGCGAAAGCGGTGGCGTCCGGGTCGCGCAAATCGACGGTCAGTATCGCGCGCGACGGGATCACGTTGATCACGTCGGGATGCAGTTTCAGGCTGCCGACGGTCGCCACCGTGGTCGAATCGGCGGTGGCCAGCTCGTCGCGCAGGAAGGTCGCGATGCGCGCCGCGGCGAGCCCGGCATCGCGGCGCAACCGGGTCGGCGTCGTGCCCGCGTGGTTGGCGACGCCGCGGATCGCCAGTTCCTGCCACGAGATCCCCTGCAGGTTCTCGACCGCGCCAATCCGCAGGCCTTCGTGCTCGAGCACCGGTCCCTGCTCGATGTGCAGCTCGAGGTAGGCACGCGGTCGAAGCGTACCGGGATCCAGATCGCCGGCGTAGCCGATGCGCGCCAGTTCGTCGCCGAGAATCGTGCCGTCGACGCCGACGGTCGCCAGTGCCTGCTCGAGCTCGAGGCCCCCGGCATGCACCAGCGAACCCATCATGTCGGGCGCGTAGCGATTGCCCTCCTCGTTGGTAAAAGCCGCAACCGCGATCGGGCAAACCGGTTCGAAGGCGTCGCGTTGCAGGGCCTCGATGACGCCGAGGCCGGCGAGTACGCCGTAGGTTCCGTCGTAGATTCCGGCGTCGACGACCGAATCGATGTGCGAACCGAGCATTACCGGTGCGACGTCGAGATCGCCGCGCCAGATGCCGAAGATATTGCCGATCGCATCGACCGCGACCTCGAGTCCCGCATCGTGCAACCAGCCGACGAGCAGGTCGCGGCCAACGCGGTCCTGTTCCGACAGCGCCAGCCGCGACAGCACGCCGGCGGCATCGCGCGCGCTGTCGCCGAGGGCTTCGAGGCGCGCGAGCAACCTGGCCGAATCGAATTCCGTTCGCGACAAGACGCACCGCCGGGGGTTTGGGTAAACTAGGCCTAATTTACCGCTATTCGCGCCCGCAATCACGAGGAAAACCCAGCGTGCCGCACTCCACCTACCTGCCCGAGAAGATGGGCACCGCGACGGTCGAACCGACCGGCGACTTCGAAGCCGGGTCGTTCCAGGAATTCGTGCTGACCTACACCGCCGGTTATTTCGGCATCGACGACACCGGTTCGATCAAGGTCGTCCACCGCTTCGCGTCGGACATGGGACGGCCGCAGTTCGACGACCCGGGCGCGCCCAATTACGTCACCGTCGAGGCGAGCAACGGCGCGGTGCTGCAGGTCGAGTACGACATGAAGCGCAATATCCGGCCATGGGACAAGACGCTTTACATCAAGGTCGTGCGCGGCTTTCTGCGCGAGGGCGACCAGATCGTCGTGCGTTTCGGCGACCGCCGCGAAGGCAGCCCCGGGATGCGGGTGCAGACCTTTTGCGAGCACAGCTTCGAATTCCGCGTGCTGGTCGATGCGATCGCAACCTACAACTACGTCGAACTGCCGGAGCAGCCGACGATTCGCATCGTGCCCGGACCGCCGGTGCGCTACAAGGCGATCTTGCCGACGCTGCGCCGTATCGGCACGCCGTTCCGGCTGTGCCTCAAGGGCGAGGATGGCTGGGGCAATCCGTCGAACCGATGCAATGCCGAGTTCGAATTGCGCGCCAGCCTGCCGGTGACCCACCTGCCGGCGCGCCTGCGCTTCGACGACGGCGATTTCACCCGGGTCATCGACGGCCTCGAGGTTGGCGAAGCCGGCGACCTCGTGATCGATCTGATCGATATCGACGGTCAGCGCGCGGCGCGCTCGAACCCGTGCCGCTTCGTCGAATCCGCCGAATTGTTGCCGTACTGGGGCGATTTGCACGGCCAGTCGGAAGAAACCATCGGCACCAATTCGGCGCGTGATTTCTACGCGTTCGCGCGCGACCGCGCGTTCCTCGACGTTTGCGTGCACCAGGGCAACGACTTCCAGATCACGACGCCGTTCTGGGAGCACCTCAACGAACTGTCGGCCGAGTTCACCGACGACGGTCGTTTTATCGTATTTCCCGGCTGGGAATGGTCCGGAAACACCGGCCTCGGCGGCGATCGCAACGTGTTGATGATGCGCGAAGGCCGGCCGATACACCGATCGTCGCACGCGCTCGTCGACGACCTCTCCGATGTCGACAGCGACGCGACCTCGGCGAAAGACCTGTTCGACGCGCTCGCCGACGAGGATTGCGTCGTCTTCGCGCACATCGGCGGACGCTATGCCGACATCAAGGTCGCTCACGACGAGCGCCTCGAGCGGTCGGTCGAGGTGCATTCCGCCTGGGGCACCTTCGAATGGCTGATCCACGATGCCTTCGAGCAGGGCTATCGGGTCGGCATCCTGTCGAACTCGGACGGGCACAAGGGCCGGCCGGGGGCATCGCACCCGGGCGCTACCAGTTTCGGCGCCTACGGCGGCCTGTCGTGCCTGCTCGCGTCCGAGCTGACCCGTGCCGGCATCATGGACGCGCTGCGCCGGCGGCATCATTATGGCACCACCGGCAGCCGCGTCATTCTCGACACCCGGGTTCGCTTCGACGCCGACGCCGAACTCTTGTCCGACGATCCGCGCCTCGGGGCGGTGACCTCGTCGCCGGTACGCGAGGCGATGATGGGCGATATCCTGCGTCGGGGCCTGGCCGAGGTCGACTTCGAGGTCGAGGTCCGCGCCGCGTCGCCGGTCGAGCGCATCGATATCCGCAACGGGCTCGATACCGTCGAAGTTTTCAGACCCTACGGCGAAGCCGAGCTCGGCCGGCGCATTCGGGTGATCTGGGAGGGTTCGGAATACCGCGGCCGCGGGCGCCAGACGATCTGGGACGGCCACGCCGAGCTCGATGGTAACGGGTTCGCCGAACTGCGCCCGATCAACCGCTACAACCTCGACAAGCGTTTCGAGCAGACCGATCGCGGGCGCGTCGAATGGACCGCGTTGACGACCGGCGGCTTCGGCGGTTTTGACGCGCTGCTCGACGATCCTCGCGCCGGCAGCTTGCGCATCGATACCGCGCTGGTACGCGAGACGATTGCGATTGCCGATATCGGCCGCGACGAGCTGGTGTTCGAAAACGGGGGCATCGAGCGGCGCATCCGCGTATTCCGGCTGCCGGACGAAAATCCACACTGCGCCGTGACCCTGCGGCGGCGGATCCCGTTACGCGACGATCGCGACAACGCGCTCTACGTGCGGGTCACGCACGAGGACGGGCACTACGCGTGGTCGAGCCCGATCTACCTGATCGACTGATGACCGCGTTCGAGCTCGAACCGCTGACGCCGCGGCTCGGTGCCGAAATTTCGCACATCGATCTGCGTCGGCTCGACGCCGAAACCTTTGCCGAGCTCTATCGCGCCTGGCTCGACTACAAGGTCGTTTTCATCCGTGCGCAGGATTTGACGCTCGACGAATTGCTCGCTTTCAGCCGCCGCTTCGGCGCGTTGTTGCGCCTGCCCTACATCCAGCCGCTCGCCGGCTATCCCGAGATCATTCGCGTGCTGAAACAAGCCGACGAGGTCGACATGGGCGTCTTCGGCGGCGAGTGGCATTCGGATTTCAGCTTTCTGGCGGCGCCGCCGAAGGCATCGATCCTGTATGCCGAAACGATCCCGGCGGTCGGCGGCGATACGCTGTGGGCCGATATGATCGCCGCCCTCGAGGGCTTGCCCATGGCCATCCGCGATCAGATCGACAATCGCGACGCAATCCACGTCGGCGCCCCCTACGGCGTTCGCCACGCACCTGCCCCGGATACCTGGTTCAAGGGTTCGATCGCGATCGAGCGCAACAACCCGGAGGCCGATCGCGAGATCCGTCACCCGGTGATCTGCAAGCATCCCGAGACCGGTACCGAAACGCTGTTCGTCAATCCGACCTACACGACGCGCATCGACGGACTCGACGCCGCGACCAGCAAGCGCCTGCTCGCACAAGTGTTCGCGCACGCGGTGCGGCCGGAATACTGTTGCCGCTTTCGCTGGCGGCCGGGCAGTCTCGCGATCTGGGACAATCGCAGCACCCTGCACTACGCGGTCAACGACTACGACGGTTCCCGTCGCTGCCTGTATCGAACGACGATCGCCGGCGCACCGCCGCGGGCCGCCAGCGAGCCCGCGGAAAGTTTCCGAATACGCTCGTAAAACATTGGTTTAAATCGACTTTTTGCCAATCGGCAACCGTTTGTCGCAAACCCGGCATGGGCGCTGGTTTTGGTCAAAATTTGTGCTATTTTTAGAATCTATTGCCAGGAAAGCACGACATGCCCCCAGCCAATATCGAGTCTACCGAAATCGATTTGCAGCCCGTCGAAGACACGACCGATTTCTCCGACAACGAGCAGATCCCGGTCGAACACATCAATTTCGAGTTCGAGCAGTCCGACAAGGCGCGCGGCATTTACCGCAAGATCACGATTTTCAACGATACCCACTGCTATCACTCGATCAAGAACAAGCACCAGCGCAAGCACAAGTACCGCATCGATATCGCCTACCTCGATCCGCGCCCGTTTCGCAAGCGCACGATTGCCTGGAAGTGGCTTTACGCGAGCCTGGCGCTGTTCGGGCTCGACGTCGCGTTATTGCTGACCGGCTGGCTCGACAACCCGTCGATCAACTCGCTGGGACTGTTCGTCGGCGCGTTCGTCGTCGGGGTCATGTCGCTGCTGGCCTTCTTCCACTATTCTGAAGACAAGGTTTATTTCCGTACCCAGTACGGCCGGGTGCCGGTCATCGAAATGATCAACAAGAACCCGGACATCGATCGGTTTCGCAGCTTTATCAACAAGTTCGTCATGCAGATCAAGAAATCGAAGACCGCGAAACAGCTCAAACAGAACAAGTTTCTCGCCCGCGAGCTGCAGGAACTGCGCCGACTCAAGGACGAGAACGTCGTCAACGACGAACTCTACGAGCGCGCCAAGCGCCTGATCTTCAAACACGAAGCCTTCAAGTCCGGCGAGTAAGCCGCCACGGATCATTCGGGCGTCGCGTCGCGACCGTTTTCGGGCGCATCGATTCGTGTAGAATAAGTTTCTTTGGCCAGCCTTCCCGGATGCAACTAGATTCCCTGCTCGCGATCTCCCCCGTCGACGGCAGATACGCGGCCAAGACCGCGACGCTGCGCGAACTGTTCAGCGAGTTCGGCCTGATACGTCACCGGCTGCTGATCGAGGTTCGCTGGCTGCAAACGCTGGCCGCAACCGAATCGATTACCGAGGTCCCGGCATTCAGCGATGACGCCAACGCGCGCCTCGACGCGATCGTCGACGATTTCGACCTGGCCGGCGCGCAGCAGATCAAGGCGATCGAGCGAACGACCAACCATGACATCAAAGCGGTCGAGTATTATCTCAAACAGCAGATCGCGGATGACGCGGAACTCGCACCGGTTACCGAGTTCATCCACTTCGCCTGCACCTCGGAAGACATCAACAACCTCGCCCACGCGCTGACGCTGAAACAGGCGCGCGACGAGGTGCTGCGTCCGCGCCTGGGGGGGCTCGTCGATGCGCTGGTGACGATGGCCCACGATCACGCCGCGGTCGCGATGATGAGCCGCACCCACGGCCAGCCGGCTTCGCCGACGACCCTCGGCAAGGAAATGGCGAACGTGGCTTATCGCCTCCGCCGGCAGCTCGAGCAACTCGAGCGCGTTCCGGTCCTCGGCAAGTTCAACGGCGCGGTCGGCAACTTCAACGCGCACTACAGCGCCTATCCCGACGTCGACTGGCCGACGGTGGCGCGCGCTTTCGTCGAATCGCTGGGTCTCGAGTGGAATCCGTACACGACCCAGATCGAACCGCACGACTACATCGCCGAGCTGTTCGATTCGCTGGTGCGAATCGACACCGTGCTGATCGATTTCTGTCGCGATGTCTGGAGCTATATCGCGATCGGTTACTTCCGCCAAAAAACGATCGCCGGCGAGGTCGGTTCGTCGACGATGCCGCACAAGGTCAACCCGATCGATTTCGAGAATGCCGAGGGCAACCTCGGCATCGCCAACGCGGTCCTTTCGCACCTCGCGCAAAAGCTGCCGATCTCGCGCTGGCAGCGCGACCTGTCCGACTCGACCGCGCTGCGCAACCTCGGTAGCGGCTTCGCGCACATCCTGATCGCGCTCGATTCGCTCGACCGCGGCATCGGCAAACTCGAGGTCGATGCCGCGGCAATGGCCGTCGACCTCGAGCAAAACTGGGCGCTGCTGGCCGAACCGATTCAGACGGTCATGCGCCGCTACGGCATTCCCGAGCCTTACGAGAAGCTCAAGGCCCTGACCCGCGGGCAGCAGGTCGACGCAGCCGCGGTGCGCGCCTTCATCGAGACGCTCGAGATACCCGACGACGCGCGCCAGCGCTTGCTCGAGCTGACGCCGGCGACCTATCTCGGCAACGCGGTCACCCAGGCCAAAGACCTTTGAGCCATGGTCTGGCGACTGCAGGGATTCGACGCCGACGAATTCGTCAACCGCTACTGGCAAAAACGGCCGTGCCTGCTGCGCGGCGTCCTCGCCGAGTTCGAATCGCCGGTCTCGCCCGAGGAACTCGCCGGCCTGGCCTGTGAGGACGGGGTCCACAGCCGCCTGGTGATCGAGCGCGGCGGCGATCGCCCGTGGCAGGTACGCTACGGCCCCTTCGAGGAGAGCGATTTCACCGCACTGCCGGCAAGCCACTACAGCCTGCTCGTTTCGGACTGCGAAAAATGGTTGCCCGAGCTCGCCGACCTGCTCGACCAGTTCCGCTTCATCCCCGACTGGCGCATCGATGACCTGATGGTCAGCTATGCGCCGAGCGGCGGTTCGGTCGGCGCCCATGTCGACGAATACGATGTTTTTCTGTTGCAGGCGCTCGGGCGCCGGCGCTGGCAGTACAGCGACGAGCGGGTCACGGCGCCGCAACTCGTCGACGGTCTCGAACTCGCGCTGCTCGACGACTTTGCGCCCGACCAGGACGTCGTCCTCGAGCCCGGCGACATGCTCTACCTGCCGCCGGGCATCGCCCACCACGGCGTCGCACTCGAGCGCTGCATGACCTATTCGATCGGTTTTCGCGCGCCGAGCGCGAGCGACGTGCTCGGAGCACTGGCGCTCGAGGCCGAGCGTCGCGACCGACCCGGTCATCGTTACCGCGATCCCGACCTCGAATGCGATCGCGAGCCGGCGGAAATCACCCGCGCCGAGGTCGAGCGCCTGCGCGCGCTCGCCAGCGAGCTGCTCGACGAATCCGGCGAACTCTGGTGCGATGCAATCGGCAAGCTGCTGTCGGACAGCCCGGTCGCGCGCGATGCCGCCGACGAACCGCCGTTTCTGATATCGGACCTGCAGGCCGGTGCCTGGGCCAAGCACCCCGAGACCCGGATCCTGTACTACGCCGATGCCGGCGAGATCCGCTGTTACTATAATGGGAGGGTGCACGCGATGCCGTCCGACACTCCGATTCAGGAGCGGTTGCGAGCGATGTGCGCGCGACGCGAATGGTCGCGTGAATTCGTCGCCAGCGCGATCGAAGTCGAACCGCTGGCCCGGTTACTGCTCGAGCTTGCCGATCATGGCGCCATCTTTCCAGTCGATGAATAACAGGAAATTCAATAAGTTATGGAAGAAAACTCAAGTATTTTACTAGAAGGGCGCAGCGAATGCGCCGAGGCCGCCAAGACCCTCATCCTCGGCGCCGTCAGCCGCATTGCGCTGATTACGCAAAGCCTCGAACCGGAACTCTACAACGACGCCGAGATTCACGATCATCTCGCGCAGCTGGCAACGATCAATCGCGCGACCGAGATTCGCATTATCGCCCACGATACGCGGACCGCGGCGAACCGCGGCCACTACCTGATCCACCTCGCGCAGAAATTGCCGACCTTCGCCCAGATTCGCGTGACCGTGAATCCCGACGACCGCCAGTTTCGCGAAAGCTGGCTAATGGTCGACGACGGTGCCTACCTGCGAATCCAGAACCCGGATCGTTTCGAGGGTTACTACGAACTCGACAACAAGCTCGAGTGCAAGTCCTATCTCGACCGCTTTCTGGATATGTGGGAGGGCTGCGAACCCGACCAGAATACGCGCCGGCTCAGCCTCTGAAGCGGGGCTCCGGGCGGCCGCGGTAGCCGCTGTCGACGATCTCGAGGACGCGACCCGCGTCGGGATGCGTCGGCATTGCGCCGAACGCCGGCACGCCGAGCGTCGTGACGTAGATTCGATCCAGGTCCGTGCCGCCGAACATGACGCTGGTGACGACCTGACCTGGCAAGGCCAGACGCCGATCGATCTCACCGTCTGGCGAAATCCGCAGCAGGCAACCCTCGTCCCATTGCGCGCTCCACAGGTAACCGTCGGCATCCACCGTCGCGCCGTCCGGATTGACGCCATCGATCAGCACGCGGCCGTTTGCCGGGAGGTCGCCGGCGGCGTAGTCGAAAACCTCGATCGCGTCATCGCGCCGGCCGCTGACGTACAGGCGCCCGCGCCCGGGATCGAAACACGGCCCGTTGAAACACGCGAATCCATCGAGCAGGCGACGGGTCTCGAGGCTGGTCTCGAGGCGAATCATCGGGCAGTCGTCGCGCTCGCGCAGGTCGATCGTCATCGCGCCGGTGACGAACGCGCCGAACGGATCGACCTTGCCGTCGTTGAAGCGCAGTCGGTCGCGCCCGGCGAGCGGCGTGGCAATCGTTTCCAGGCGCTCGTCGCGCGGGTCGAAAGCGTGGATTCCAAGATCCATCGCGAGAATCAGACCGCCGCGCTCGCGCAGCGCCAGGCTGCCGACACTGCGACCGCGCAATTCCCAGGACGCGGTCTGTCGCGTGGCCGAATCGTATCGATGGAGCGCCGGCGCCAGCGCATCGACCCAGTAGAGCGCCCCGTCTCGCGAGTCCCAGACCGGCCCCTCGCCGAGTCGGCAGCGCGTCTCGCCCAGCGGCGCGATCTTCATGCCGCGCCGTCGAGTTCGCGCGCAAAGGCCCGCACTTCGGCGAGATCCGACGTGCGCCGCATCGGCGGCAGGCTCGCGAGCATTCCCTTGCCGTAGCCGCGCGTTTGCAGGCGGTTGTCGCAGAGCACGACGATACCGCGGTCGCTGACGTCGCGAATCAGCCGGCCGACGCCCTGGCGCAGGCTGATCGTCGCCTCGGGCACCTGCACCTCGACAAAGGCATTGCCGCCCTGCTCGTTGACCCGCTGCAGGCGCTGGCGATAAACCGGGTCCTGCGGCGATTTGAACGGCAGCTTGTCAATAATGACGCAGCGCAGCTGATCGCCCTTGACGTCGACGCCTTCCCAGAAACTGCTGGTACCGAGCAGCACCGGGTTCCGCGCCTCGACGAAGCGGCGCAACAGTTCGCTGCGCTGGGCCTCGCCCTGCACCATCAGCGGATTGTCGATTCGCCCGCGCAGAAATTCGGCGATCAAACGCAGCATGCGGTGACTGGTAAACAGAATGAAGCAGTAACCGCCGGTCGCGTCGATCAGCTCGCGGCACAGATCGCCGAAGCGCTCGGGGTAGGCAACGTCGGCCGGATCCGGCAGCTCGCGCGGCAGGTAGAGCAGCGCCTGGCGGGCGTAATCGAAAGGACTGTCGAAACGCGCGCATTCGACATCGTCGAGGCCGAGTCGCGTACAGTAGTAGCGAAAAGACTGCTGCGAGCTCAACGTTGCCGAGGTGAAGATGACCGTTTCGATGCCGGTCTGCTCGAGCTGCGCGCGAAACGCCGGGGCGACATCGATCGGCGACAACGCAAGACGCAGGCCGTGCTCGTGGCATTCGTACCAGCTGACGAGATCGTCGGTCGGCGTGACAAAGGCTTCGAGTGCCTGGCCGAGCGTCTGCACCCGGCGCAGGCACTGGGCGAGCTCGCGACCGCGGCTGGCGAGCGGGTCGAGATCGTCAGCGAGCGCGGCAATCGACGCGCCGAGCGCCGCCACCGCGGCACCGACGCCCGGCGCATGGCGGATTCGTTCCCATTCACCCTGCGGCGGCAGGTCGCGCAGCGCGAGGCGCAGGTCGGCCGCCGCTTTTTGCAACCCGTCGCTCGCGCGCGCCACGACGCGCGACTCGCCGGCCTCGGCCAGCTCGGCCGCGACGAGATCGCGCGCGAGTCTCTCGACCTGACGCAGCGTGATCTGCTCGCCGTAGAAACGGCTCGCGATTTCGGGCAGCTGGTGCGCCTCGTCGAAGATCAGCACGTCGGCCCGTGGCAGGATTTCGCCGAAGCCCTCGGCCTTGAGCGCGAGATCGGAAAAGTACAGGTGGTGGTTGATGACCAGCAAATCGGACTCGAGCGCGCGCTTGCGCGCGCGAAGCACGAAGCAGCGATCGAGGTCGGGGCAATCGCCGCCGAGGCAGTTGTCCGCGTTCGACGTCGCGTAGTACCACAGGCTGTCGTTCTCGGGCAGGTCGGCAAACTCGGCGATGTCGCCACTGTCGCTGGTTGCGGCCCAGGCTTCGAGCGCGGCGAAGATCGACGCGGTCGGGCGTCGCCGAAAGCGGTCTTCGTTGCGAAATTTCGCGAGGCGATAGTGACAGCAATAGTTGCTGCGCCCCTTCAGCAGAGCCACGCGCTTGGCCGCGACGATGGCTTGCCGCACCCGCGGGATATCCTTGTGGAACAGCTGATCCTGCAGATTACGGGTACCGGTCGAAACGACGACGCGCGCGTCGGTCAGCAATGCCGGCACCAGGTAGGCGAACGACTTGCCGATGCCGGTGCTGGCCTCGACGATCCGCGACTCACCGAGCGCGATCGCTTCGGCGATCAGGTCGGCCATGCCGAGCTGGCTCGCGCGCGGCTCGAAGCCGGCGACGCAATCGCCGAGCGCACCGCCCTCGCCGAGTACCGCGGCCACCGTGAGTTCGCCGGCGAGTCGCGTCATCCGGAGGCCTCGCGACAACGCTCGAGCAGGCGCGCGTTGATCGAATCGAGTCGCGCGTCGTCCGCGGCATAGCTCTGCGAGCGTTGCGCCATATCGACGCAGCGCGCGAAATCGCCACTGCGCCAGTAGGTTTGTGCGAGATAGTGCCAGCTCAACGGGTTACGCGGCTCGATCCGGATCGCACGCTGCAGGCGATCGACGGCCTGCTGGAAGGCCCCGCGATTGAATGCCGCTACCGCCTCGCGCTGCAGCTGCAGCACCGCGCCATCGACCCGAGGCGTCGACGCCGGCGCTTCGTAGGGGTTGACGCGCGGCTCGGGGCTGCAGGCCGCGAGCGCGACCAGCAGCAGAATGGCGATGCGCCGGATTGAAATTACGGGCATGCGGACTTGAGCCTCGGAACGCGTTCCTGCGGGAACGGTAACAATACACCATTCGCGCAATCGCGGCGGGTGATTCCCCCATCCAGCGGGTGCACGCGGCGCCAGGTCAGCGCCGGATCGCGGCTCAGGTTGAAGGCTTCGACCCGTTGCCGTTGCATGATGTCGGCCCAGACCCGCAACGCGCCGCTCGAACCGGTCAGGTGAATCGGTTCGTTGTCGTCGCGGCCGAGCCACACCACCGTGAGCAGCCGCTGGCCGAATCCGGCAAACCACGAATCGCGCGCGTCGTCGGTCGTCCCCGTTTTGCCGGCAAGCGTCAACCCGGGAAATCGGTTGGCGAGGTAGCGCGCGGTACCGCTCTCGGTGGCCCCGATCATCGCGCGCTGTACCTGGACCATGCCGGCCTGGTCGAACAGCTTGTAAGAATCAAGCGGCACGCGTTCGAGTACTCGCCGCTCCGCGTCCCGGACCTGGCGAATCGTCGTCAGCGGCGTGAAGTAGCCGTTGTTGGCAATGACCTGGTAGAGCTGGGCGACTTCGAACGGCGACATCGCGGTCGTGCCGAGCAGCATCGACGGGTAGATCACGTCGTGCTTGAGTAACTGCACGCGCTCCAGGTTATCGGCGAGCCGCTCGAGTCCGCCGTCGACGCCGAGGTGGACGAACGGCAGGTTGTAGGAGTGAATAAAAGCCTGGTAGAGCGTCATCCGTCCGTGGATCTCGCGATCGAAGTTGCGCGGCTCCCAGATCCGGCCATTCGACTGGCGGATCCGGATCGGCTCGTCGACGACCGGGCTGGCGAGCGTGTACCCGCTTTCGAGCAGGCCGTAAAGCAGCAGTGGCTTGATCAGCGATCCGATCGGCCGTTGCGCCATCAGCGCACGGTTGAAGCCCGGGTAGTCGGTCGTGCGGTCGCTGACGAGTGCGCGAACGTCGCCACTCGGGTAGTCGGCGATGACGACCGCGGCCTGCAACGCGGGTTCGGCAAAACGGGCGAGACCGCGCGCCAGGCCCTGCTCGAGGTTGTGCTGCGCGCGCGGATCGAAGGCGGTGAAGATCTCGAGCCCACGCTGCGCGAGGTCCTCCGCCGGGTAACTGCTTTGCAATTGACGCTTGACCAGATCGAGATACGCCGGAAACGGGTTGACCCCGGGCAGCCGCGCGACGATGCCGAGCGGTGCGGCCTGCGCGCGGGCATGCTCGGCTGCGTCGATGACGCCCTCGGCGAGCATGATGTCGAGCACCAGGTCGCGCCGTTCCCGCGCCGCATCGGCCCGCGTAAAGGGGTTATAGCGTCCCGGTCCCTTGACCATGCCGACCAGCAGCGCGATATGCTCGGTGTCGAGATGCTCGACGCTGCGGCGAAACAGCATGCGGCTCGCGCGCGCGAAGCCGTGAATCGCAATCCGGTTCTGCTGCAGCAGAAAGACCTCGTTGATGTAGGCGGTCATGATTTCGCGTTTGCTCAGGCGCAACTCGAGCAGCAGCGCCATGCAGGCCTCGTTGAACTTGCGCACCAGGCTGCGCTCGGACGACAGAAACAGGTTTTTGGCGAGCTGCTGCGTCAGCGTGCTGCCGCCCTGCAGCACGGCACCGGCCCTGAGGTTAGCGAGCAGCGCGCGGCCGATCGCGCGCGGGCTGACGCCCCAGTGCTGGTAGAAGCGCCGATCCTCCACCGCGATCAGCGTGTCGACCAGGCGCTGCGGCACCTCGTCGGCGGTCAGCAGCAGCCGGTCTTCGCCGGTATCGGGATAGTAGCTGCCGAGAATCAGCGGCGGCAGCCGGTACAGCGCGAGGCGCTCGCCGCTGTCGGAGTCGATCAGCGCGTCCACGCGCTCGCCATCGAAGAATACCTGAACCCGCCGCGGCGGTTGCGGGGCGTCGGCAAAGGCAAACCCGCGGCCGTGCAATTCGAGCGATTCTCCGAGCAGCCGGTATTGTCCCGGCGCCGGCGCGTTGTCGACTTCGAGATAGCTCGACAATTCGAGCTCGAAACGCAGGTCGTCGCGACTGAGAACCAGCTCCGAGTGCAGATCGAGCGCGCGCGCGTAGACGCGCGACGGCAAGGCCCAGGCACCGCCGTCGAAACGCGCGTTGATCAGGTAGTTCAGGTAGCCGAGCCAGGCAACGAATGCGCCGAGCAGCAGCCAGGCGCCGACGCGCAGCCAGCGACGTCGACGCAATTGCTGCGCCGACGGGCGCGGGCGGTCTTTGCGTTTACGGGGCATCGCGTCGCCGTTGCCGACGGGCTAGGCGGATTGGCGCTTGGCCCTGACTCCGTCGGCGAGTTCGCGCAACAGCAACTCGGAATCGTCCCAACCGATGCAGGCGTCGGTGATGCTCTGGCCGTAGGTATGCTCGGCACCGGGGTCGTAGTCCTGGCGACCCTCGATCAGGTTCGACTCGATCATGACGCCG
>JBPEYE010000003.1:0-4043 GCA_052030825.1 Gammaproteobacteria bacterium
GGAAACGCTTTTACCCGGCCGGCGGTCGCCGTATCATGCGCGCATGCCCGTTCCGACCACCTGCATCGGCGCCTTCCCCAAGCCTGCCTACATCGCGATCGGCAATTTCGCCGAGACCGGCGAACCCGATGTCGGCGCCACTCGCGCCTTCCGTTACACCCAGGACGACGCCGACGCGGTGCCGGAGGAGCTTCTTGCCAGAGCCACCGCCGAGGCGGTGCGCGATCAGCTCGAGTGCGGCATCGACATCCCGACCGACGGCGAGCAACGGCGCGAAAACTACATCCATTATCATTGTCGGCACCTGACCGGAATCGACTTTACCCGGCTGACCCGCAAGGTTCATCGCAACGGCGCCGCGGTGGCCGACCTGCCGACGATCAGCGGGCCCATCGAAGCGCGCGGCGACCATTTTCTCGACCGCGACTTTCGCGTCGCGCAGGCCGTTTCCGATCGCCCGGTCAAGCTCACGGTGCCCGGACCGCTTTCGATCATGGACACGACCGCCAACCTTTACTATCGCGACGAGCGCAAGCTCGCCTTCGACATTGCCGCCGCGCTGAACTTCGAGATTCACGCATTGGCCGCGGCCGGCTGCCGCTATATCCAGGTCGACGAGCCGCTATTCGTGCGCCAGGTCGACAAGGCGCTGGACTTCGGCATCGACGCGCTCGAGCGCTGCTTCGACGGTCTCGACGCCGAGGTCACCCGGGTCATGCACATGTGCTGCGGCTACCCGGGGCATCTGGACGATACCGACTACCTGAAGGCCGATCCGCACTGCTATTTCCAGCTGGCGCGGGCGGTCGATCGCAGCAGCATTCAGCAGGTCTCGATCGAGGATGCGCACTGCGGCAACGATTTGCGCCTGCTCGAGGATTTTGCACAGACCAGCGTGATTCTCGGCCTGGTCGAGATCGCGAGCAGCCGGGTCGAGGCGGTCGACGCCATCGCCCGCCGTCTCGGCGAAGCGCTCGATCACATCGACGCCGAACGCCTGCTCGCGGCACCGGATTGCGGATTGACGATGCTCGACCGCGACCTCGCGATGCAAAAGCTCGCCAACCTGTGTCGCGCCGCCGGCGCAATTTGAATCGCGCCGGATTCTTTCGTATAACGCCTGCGGGCAATAGACAAACCCCGGGGGGTCCCTTGCCGGCCGACCTGTCGAACAAGCGCATCATCATGATCCATGGCCTCGCGTCGAAGCCGCCGCCGGAGGCCACCCACGAGCTGTGGCGCAACTGCCTGATCGAAAACATCCGCATCGGCCACCGCGGCGTCGCCCGCGCCCTCGAAGCGCACCCCGAAGTCTTCGAGTCCGCCTACTGGGCGAACGTCGTGCCGCATCACGTTCCCGACGATGCCGCCTACCTGCGCAAGCTGCGCGAGCGCGTCGACGCGGTGATCGCCGAGCGCCGCGCGATCAAGAGCCGCTTTCACGTCGGCCCCGGCGAGAAGGTCGGCAGTTTCTTCAAGGATCGCGGACTCGACCTGGTCAAGCTGCTGGCCGGCGCGCTGACGGTCAGGGACGATGTCATGACCCGCTTCCTGCGCGAGACCGAGCTTTACGTCGAGGACCAGTACATCGCCGACCAGATCCGTGCGCCGCTCGAACACGCGCTGCGGCGTGCCTGGAGCGCCGGCTGCCAGCCGGTCGTCATCGCGCACAGTATGGGCAGCTTCGTCGCCTACGACGTACTCTGGCGCTTCGCGCACCGCAAGACCGACGGATTCGCGCGTTTCAATCGCAAACGGGTGAGTATTTTCGCGACGCTCGGCTCACCGCTCGGCGATTCGACCGTACGCGACCTGTTATTCGCGAGTCATCACCAGCGCGGCAGCAAGCGCCGTTATCCGACCAATATCGATTTCTGGCACAACTATGCCTGTCTCGGCGACGTGGTCGCGCATCACAAGAATTTCGCCGACGTGTTCTACGAACCGATGCGCGCGCTGGGCCTGTTCCCGAGTGGCAAGTCGTTCCGGACGATCGATTACGTCGACCTGCACAATCCGTTCGTCGTCGTCGCCCATCCCGGCAACCGCGGGCGGATCCGGCGCAATCCCCACAAGTCCTACGGTTACCTGGTGCAGCCGCGGCTCGGCAGCTGGTTGACCGATTACCTGCTCGATCGCTTGCGCTGAACGCGCCGCGTCAAGCCCGGGCGACGCTCAGTCGCCGATGCTGCAAACGCGGTTACGCCCGCCGTGCTTGGCCTCGTAGAGGCTGATGTCGGCCTGCTCGATCAGCAGCACCGAACTCTGGTTATGCAGCGGGACCATAGCGGCGACGCCGATGCTGACGGTCACGTGGGGAGCGACGTCCGATGTCACGTGCGGAATCTCGGCGGCCGCGACCGCCTGTCGACACTGCTCGGCAACCTTGCGCGCGCCCTCGAGATCGACCTCCGGCAACAGGGCAACGAATTCCTCGCCGCCGAAACGCGCGATCGTGTCGCCGGCGCGCTGCATGCAATCCTGCAGAATTCGGGCGACGGCGATCAGACAATCGTCGCCGCGCAGGTGGCCGTGCTGATCGTTGTACTCCTTGAAGCGGTCGACATCGATCATCAACAGGCCGAGCGAGTCGCCGGTGCGCGCGCCGCGGCCCCATTCGGTCATCAGGCGCAGGTCGAACTCGCGCCGATTGCAGATCGACGTCAGCGCGTCGACCCGCGCCAGGTTGTTGAGCTGCTGCTGGGTCCGGCGCGCGCGCAGATGCAGCGCCAGCCGGGCACGCAGAATCCCCGGGTGAAACGGCTTGGCGATGAAATCGGCGGCGCCGGACTCGAACGCGTCGGCCTCGGCCTGGCTCGACGCGTCGCTCGAGACGAACACGATCGGCACCGCGATGTCGAGGTCGGAATCGGTCTGGTTGCGCCACCAGTCGGTACCGTCTATACCGTCCAGCAAGGCGGTGTCGACGAGCACCAGGTCGGGCATGCCCTGGTTCAGGGCCGCGTCGACCAGGCCTTTGAAACTGGACACGACCTCGACCTGGGCGTCGCGCATCTGCTCGACGACCATGCGCACGCTATCGGCGCCGTCGTCGAGCATCAGTATCCGTGGCAGCGGTTCTCTCTCGCAAACGCCGCGCAGCTTGTCGTCGGTGATCAGCGATCCGGTCTTCAGGAAGGCGTCCATCTCGGGCTCCAGCGGAAATCCGATCACGGTTTCGCCGCGGTCGCTGATGACAATGGGAATGTTGTGGTCGAACTCGTGGTTTTCGTCCCAGGCCCGTTGCCAGGCGCTCAACTCCTGCCGCGTCGAACCATCCTCGGTCGGCGCCTCGATGTCGAGTTCACGCAACAGGTCGGACAGCAAGGCGGGATCGGATATATCCAGGCCTTCGACCCACAGCGCCTGGAAGATACGTCGGCGCAGCTCGCTTGCGCGCGCCGGATCCTGGCGATTGATCGCGGATTGCAGCGCCGACGCGGCCGCGGTATTGGGACGGAACATCGGCACGTTGATCTTCGTCGACGGCGCGCGCCGACGCACCTCGGCGACCTCGTTGGTCAGATCGCTGATGATCTCGAGCCCGGCGAGATTGCTCGAAATCGCCGGCGCATGCTGAATGGTACGAAACTCGACCTGGCCGCCGAGCTCGGCCGCGTGCAGGCGCTCGTTCAGCGCGTAGCAAAACGGGCAATTGAAATCGGCGTAGACGGTGAACCTGACTTCGCCCTGGTCGGTTTGCGTTTCGGATGGCGATACCTGACCCATATCCGACTAGGTTGACTCCTCGTTCCGTTTATCGATGCGGTGGTGTTGATGGTGCACAACACCTTGAATTATAGGTGAATACAACCGCTTGTGTGGGTCGATATGGGTACGCCGGCCGGGCGCGGCGCACGCTACCGCGGGCGCCGGAGGCGTGCTAAGGTAAGCGCCAGCCGCGGCTTCGGCCGCGCCCGTGACGATGACTGCGACCCGGCTCATACTGGCGATCTCGCTGCTCCTGCTGTCGGCCCTGACCGTCTACCTGTATTTCGCCTACACGCTGCTGCGCGAGCCGACGCCGAGCGCGGCTGTCCCCG
>JBPEYE010000030.1:0-9715 GCA_052030825.1 Gammaproteobacteria bacterium
CCTTCTCCGACGTCGACGGCAGTAAAAACATCTACGGCGTGGCCGTAGGTCTCGCATTGGGCTACAAGTTCATGAAAGGCGGAGCGCTCGAACTGGAGTACATGCTCTACCCGACGAGAGAAGACGTTGAATTCGATCTTACCCCGATAGGCGGCCCCGTATTCGAAGAAGACCTCGAAATGGATTTCATATCGCTGAACTACGTCGTGTCTTTCGAGTAGTATCCCGAAGCGAACCCAATCGACTTCGTCCGAATTGCAGCCATTGAGCCTTCGGTAACAAGTCGCAGCCGATAGTGATGGGCCGGCGATGCGCGCACCGCGAGATTCGCTCTATTCCGGGTATTTTCCGATCGGTTGAATCAACCGTGAGATTGCGCTCCCCCAAACTGTCGAAGCCGATTCCACAACGGTTCTGATTTGAAGACTGGCGAGCCATCCGCAAAGCCAGTCCGTTATCTAGAGTAAAAAACATCCGGCGAGATCACTGGTCGGCGGGCGGCTTACGGCGCAGATCCTTGAGCTGGCCGCGGCGGGTCTTGGCGTCGACGCGCCGCTGGCGCGCGGCGCGGCTCGGGCGGGTAGCCTTGCGCGGCTTGCGGTGCTCGAGCGCGCGCAGCACCAGCGTGCGCAACCGCTCGAGCGCCTCGCCGCGATTTTTCTCCTGGCTGCGGTAGCGCTGCGCCTTGATTACGACGATTCCGTCTTTCGAGATGCGCCGGTCGCCGAGCGCGCGCAGGCGCTGCCTGACGTCGTCGGGCAGCGACGACGCGCCGATATCGAAGCGCAGATGCACCGCGCTCGAGACCTTGTTGACGTTTTGCCCGCCGGCGCCCTGCGCGCGAATCGCCTGGATTTCGATCTCCGCGTCGGGGATTGCGAGCCCTTCGGATATTGCTAACACGGTGCGGTGACTATACTCTGATGCCTATCGTTTTTGCAGGCCGGGCCGGTCGGCCCCTGCCAGCGTAATCCGGGCCGGACGGGAGTACGTAAGCAACGACATGACCCCATACAATGCAATGCGAAGCCTTTGCCTGCTGGCCACGGTGATCGCCGGTTCGGTCGCCGCCGCGGCGCCCGGCGTTGGCGGTAACGATGCCGCGCCGCTGTTGCTCGCGCAGTCGAGTCGCCTGTTCGGCGGCGAGCCGGAAGCGTCGATGCAGGTCGACCTGGTGCCGGGCAGCGCCGACAATACCGTCAATCCGAGCCAGGGTCGCAGCATCGAGGTCGCGGTGCTCGGGTCGAAACAGCTCGACGTCGGCGACATCAACCCACGCACGTTGCGGCTCAAGGGCGCCGACGTTCTGCTCGTCGGCAAGTCGGACAAGAGTCTCTGCCGGCAGCAGGACATCAACGGGGACGGCTACCTGGACCTCGTTTGCGAGATGCGCACCACCGGTTTTCGCGTCGACGAAGGCGAATACCGGATCCTGATCGAAGCCGAAACCTACGACAAGGCGTCGCTCAGCGGCGAGGACCGGCTGCGCGTCGTGCGCAATTGAACGCGGCCGGCAATCGCCCCGTCTGCCAAGCCGGTCACATCGACAAGCGGCCGTTTTGGTTAACATGAACGGCGTTATTCGGCGTCTAAGAACCGGAGCAGGGCAATGGTTGTTTTTGCGGAAGAGCGCAGTTGCATCACCCAGTTCGAGCTCGGTGAAATGTACGAAAAGGCACAACCGGGCGAGCGCGACTACGGCAAGGCTTTCAAATGGTATCGAATCGCCGCGCACAAGGGCTTTCGGCGCGCGCAGCATCGCCTCGGCAGCCTTTACGCGCGCGGCCTGGGCGTCGCCCAGGACCTGCCGCGGGCCTACGCCTGGTGCAAGGTCGCGGCCTTCCAGGATTCGAGGCCGGCCAAACGTAAACTGCGCCAGATCGAAACCCACATGAACATGGACCAGGTTCGCCGCGGCCGCTGGCTGGCGCAGGAGTACTACGACCGCTACGTTGCGCCGCGCACCGGCTGAAGCCGGCCCGCGCGACCCCCGCAGCGGGACCGCGTTACCGCAGGCTCCGGTCGATTTCGTCGGCCGTCCCAACGCCCGACCAGTAGGCGCCGTGACAGCAGGCGTGGTCCTCGACTCGCGTCGCCTCGCCGGCGAAGTACAATCGGTCCGCGAGCGGTTGCGCCAGCACCGCGCGCTGATCCGCCTGCCCGGGCAACGCGCAGGAGTAGGCGCCGAGCGTCGTCGGTTCCGAATTCCACGCGGTGGCGATCGAGCGCGACAGGTGGCGGCGAATGTCGTTGCCGAAAGCCGCGCTGACCTGCTCGAGCGCGTATTTCTCGGCCGCTTGCGGCCCCTGTTTTTCGAGCCACGCCGCGAACCGCCCGCCGTAAAACACCACCGCCGTGTCGAGGTCCATGACGCTGGCCTCGAAGCCGATGGCACCCGGCTCGTCGCGGCAAACGTAGTGAAAACCGCGGCCTTCCGGACCGAACACGTCGCGCTCGAAATAGAGGCAGGTCTTGTTGAGCACGCCCATCGGCAAGCCGTGTATCGCCGCCTGCTTCGCCGGCGGCAGCGGCGGCGTGAACTCGATCTCGCCGCTGGCGAGGATGCCGGTCGAGACCGTGCACAGCGCGCGCGCGGCCCGCAGTTTACCGCGCGGCGTAGACACTTCGACGCCGGTACCCGACCAGTCGACCCGCCCGGCCGGGCAGTTGAGCTCGACCTCGACCTCCCGGCCCCAGCACGCCACGAGGTTGCCGTATCCATTGCGCACCGGGTAATCGGGCCCAGGTTTGAACGCGGCGGCGTCGGCCGCGGAAATCTGGTCGAGATCGCGGGCGAGCATCGCCGCCATCAGATTCGCGTAGGTCGTCGCGTAATCGTGATCGAGGTCGACGAGCTCGGCAATTGCGACATCCTGCGCGGGCGTGCGCGGCAGATAAACTTGCGCGTCGCAACGCTCGAGAAAGTCGCCGTAGGCCCGTCGTGACGCCGCGTCGAGCGGTTTGGCGTCGCGATAGAGGCCCGATCGGTGGAGGTCAAACAGGTCGCCGTGGTCGCGACCGATTTCAAATCCGAGGTCGTCCGCGATCCCGACAAAGGGATTGACATCGCCGTTGTGCAGGTAGCTGCAGCCGAGATCGAAGCAGACGTCCGGGGCGATTGCCTCGCTATACGCGCGCCCGCCGACGCGGTGCGATGCCTCGATCACGGTCACCTCGCGGCCGAGTTCCGCGAGGCGTTTGGCCGCCGCGAGCCCGGCGGCGCCCGCGCCGATGATGATCACTTCGGGGTTCGACGCCATGTGTCCGGCAACCGCGTGACTGATCGATGCGCCGCATGTTACCCCAATGACGTGTCGGCGGCATCCGCCGCGGCGTTCAGCTCAAGCCGGCGTCGGATTCGCCGAGCGCGGCAAGCTGCTCGGCCTGGTACTCGTGCATGAGCGGGTCAACGACCTGCCCGAGGCCGCCCTGAATGATTTCGTCGAGCTTGTACAGGGTCAGATTGATGCGATGATCGGTCAGTCGACCCTGCGGAAAGTTATAGGTGCGAATCCGTTCCGAGCGATCACCGCCGCCGACCAGCGACTTGCGCTCGGCGGCCTGCGCTTCGATCTGTTTCTGTTTCTCGGCGTCGTAGAGCTTCGCCTGCAGCAGCGACATCGCGCGCGCCTTGTTCTTGTGCTGCGAGCGCTCGTCCTGGCACTCGACCACGGTGCCGGTCGGCAGGTGGGTCAGGCGGATCGCCGAGTCGGTCTTGTTGACGTGCTGGCCGCCGGCCCCCGACGCACGGAACGTGTCGATGCGCAGATCGGCCGGGTTGATCTCGATCATCTCGACTTCCTCGCTCTCGGGCAGGATTGCGACCGTCGCCGCCGACGTGTGCACCCGCCCCTGCGACTCGGTTTCGGGCACGCGCTGCACGCGGTGCGCGCCGGATTCGAACTTGAGCTTCGAATAGGCGCCGCGGCCGATGATCCTGGCGATGATTTCCTTGTAGCCGCCGTGCTCGCCCTCGCTCGCGTTCAACACCTCGAGCTGCCAGCCCTGCGATTCGGCGAAGCGGCTGTACATTCGGAACAAATCGCCGGCGAAGATCGCCGCCTCGTCGCCGCCGGTGCCGGCGCGAATCTCGAGAAACACGTTGGCGTTGTCGTTCGGATCCTTCGGCAGCAACAGCTTTTGCAGCGTTGTCTCGAGGCCCTCGATCTCGGCTTCGTTGACGGCGATCTCTTCCGCCGCCAGGGCACGCAATTCGGAGTCGTCGTCGGCGAGCATCTCGCGCGCCGATTCGAGCGCGGTCTGCGCCTCGCGGTAGGCGTTGAAACTGCGCACCACGTCCTCGAGCTGGGCGTATTCCATCGACAGCGCGCGAAAGCGATCCTGGTCGTTGATGACCTCGATATCGGCGAGCAGCCCGGCGATTTCCTCGTGCCTCGCGCACAGCGACTCGAGCTTTTGCAGCAGCGATTCCTTCATGCTTATTGCGCGTCGAGTGACAGCAGCGACTTGAGCAGCTCGATGCGGGCGGCGTCGTCCTCCTGCAGCGCTTTTCGCATCTCGAGCGTCGGCTTGTGCAGCAGCTTTTTGGTCAGGTCGTTGGCCAGGCGTTCGACGACTTCCTCGGGCGCGGCATCCTGACGCAGTTGTGCCAGCGCGCGCTCGATGGCCTGGTGCTTGAGCGACTCCACGCCGTCGCGCAGTTCGCGGATATGGTCGGCCGACTGGTGCGTCTTCAGCCACTGGGCGAACGCGGCCACTTCGAAGTCGATGATCTCCTGCGCCGCCTCGGCCGCGACCTCGCGCGAGCGCAGGTTTTCATCGACGACATTACGCAGGTCGTCGACGGTGTAAAGGTAAATATCCTGCAGCGCGCCGACCTCGGGTTCGATATCGCGCGGCACCGCGAGGTCGACCATGAAGATCGGCCGGTGCTTGCGCTGTTTGAGCGCCGATTCGGTCGCGCCCTTGCCGAGTATCGGCAACTGGCTCGCGGTCGACGAGATCACGATGTCGGCGCGGACCAGCTGCTCGGGGACCTGGTTGATCTGTACCGCGTCGGCGTCGACGCGATCGCCGAGCGCGCGCGCACGATCGATGCTGCGATTGGCGATCGTCATCGCGCCGATCTTCTGCCCCTGCAAGTGGCGCGCAACCAGCTCAATGGTTTCGCCGGCGCCGATCAACAACGCGTGCAGCTGATCGAGATCGCCGAAAATCTGCTTCGACAGGCTGACCGCGGCAAACGCGACCGATACCGGGTTGGTGCCGATCTCGGTGTCGGTGCGCACGCGCTTGGCGACGCTGAACGAATGCTGGAACAGACGGTCGAGAATCGAACTGACCGCATTACCGCCGCGCGCCTGGTCGTAGGATTCCTTGAGCTGACCGAGAATCTGCGGTTCGCCAATAACCATCGAGTCGAGCCCGGAGGCGACGCGGAACAGGTGGCGCGCGACTTCCTGGTCGACGTGACGATAAATGTGCGGCAGCAGGATGCCGTTGCTGAGGCCGTGAAATCCCGCCAGCCAGTCGGTGATGATGTCGCCCGAATCCTGCGCCGCGTTGCAATAGATTTCGGTGCGGTTGCAGGTCGAGACGATCACCGATTCGTTGACCGCCGGAATGCCGAGCAGCTCGCCGAGGGCGTCGCGCAGCTGGGTCGGCGCAAACGCGACTTTTTCGCGGATGTCGACCGGTGCAGTCTGGTGATTGATGCCAAGCGACAGTAAGGCCATGATTCAACGAAAGTTTCCGGCTAACAAATGATTTTCGGGTATAAAACTGGCAAATACAACCGCCGCGGAACATTTGCCGATAAATACAATCCTACCCCGAAGTGCTAAACTCATTGGCTGTTGCAGCGCATGGAATAACGCGTGATTTTGACGAATACGACAAAACCCGGACTGGTCCTTTTGACCCTGCTCTGGCTCGCGGGTTGCGCCGGTCTGCCGGGCGGCACCGGGCCGAACCCGACTCCGCTCGAACGCCAGCATTCGGCGATCAACGGCGAGCCGGACACGCACAACAGCATGGCCGACGCGGCTTACGATTTGATGGTTGCCGAAATCGCGCTGAACCAGGGTCAGATCGCGCTCGCGGTCGAGCACTATCTGCGCCTTGCGCGCACGCAGCGCAACCCGGCGGTCGCCGAGCGCGCGGTGCGAGTCGCGGTTTACGGCCAGGATCTCGAGGCCGCGGTCGACGCCGCGCAGCGCTGGATCGAACTCGAGCCCGACCGCGTCGAAGCGCGCCAGGTCATCGCCGCGATCTACATCCGCCAGGACAAGATCCAGGAAGCCTTCGATTACATCGACGACATGATTCGCAGCAGCCGGCTCAGCGACGCCGAGCTGTTCCCGCCGCTGCTCGGCCTCCTCGCACGCGAAAAGAACGCCAACACGGTCCTCGCGGTCAGCAAGCGCATTGCCGACGAGCATACCGAGCGCGCCCACGCGCAATACCTGCACGCGATGCTCGCCGCGCAGAACGGGCGCTCGGAGGTGGCGCTCGAGTATTTCGACCGCACCCTCGCGCTCGGTGAGGTCGAAGGCGTGCATTCGGCGCGCGCCCGGGTGCTGCTCAAGCTCGGGCGGTCGGCCGAAGCGGTCGTCAGCCTGCAAAAGGCCGTCGAAGCAAACCCGGACGACCAGAATCTGCGCCTGACCTACGCGCGCTTGCTGGTCGACGTCAAGGCCTACGAGGAAGCCCGCGTCGAGTTCGAAAAGCTGCACCAGGCGTCGCCCGACGATGGCGACCTGCTCTACACCCTGGGCCTGTTGTCGCTCGAATCGCAGCGTTTCGACGACGCCGAGAAATACATGCGCCGACTGGTCGATATGGATCAGCGCCAGGGTGAAGCGCAGTACTATCTCGGTCGCATCTACGAAAACCGGCGACTCTACGAGGAGGCCATCGGCTGGTACGAGCAGGTGCATGCGGGCGAGTACAGTTTCGACGCGCGCCTGCGCGTCGCCGAATTGCTCGGCGTGCTCGAGCGTACCGAGGAAGCCATCGCCCACCTCGACGCGATGCTCAAGGGCAGCCAGTCGACCGGTTCGCTGGTCCGGATCTACATCACCAAGGGCGACCTGTTGCGCAGCGCGCGTCGCTACACCGAGGCCAAGGCGGTGTTCGATACCGCGCTCGAGATCGTCCCCGGCAACAGCGACCTGCTCTACGCCCGTGCACTGGTCGCGGAAAAGCTCGGACGCATCGATCTGCTCGAGGAAGATATTCGCACGATCCTCAAAACCGAGCCGGATAACGCGCACGCGCTCAACGCGCTCGGCTTCACCCTCGCCGATCAGACCGAGCGTTACGAGGAGGCCTACGGTTACCTCAAGCGCGCGATCGAAATCATGCCCGATGATGCCGCGATCATCGATAGCTGGGGCTGGGTGCACTATCGCCTCGGCCGCTACGACGAAGCGATCCGGCTGTTGCGAATGGCGCTGTCGCGTCTCGACGACGCCGAAATCGCGGCCCACCTCGGCGAGGTGCTATGGGTGACGGGTCAGCGCGAGGAAGCCCGCGAGGTCTGGCAACGGGCGTTGCAAAAAGCGCCCGACGACCCGCTGCTGCTGGAAGTGATGCAGCGCTTTATCCCCTGAGTTTACCCCCGGCTTGATCCGATTTCCGCTCATCGCCCTGGCGCTCCTGGCACTCGCCGCCTGCGCCCGTCCCGCGATCGAGTCCGATCCGTCGGCGCGCGCGGTCTGGGAGGCACAGCAGCAGCTGCTGCGCGGGGTCGATCGCTGGGATCTGCATGCGCGCGCGGCGCTCAAGCTCGAGGGCGGGGCCTACCAGGTCGGGATTCGCTGGCGCCGCGGTCCCGGGCACTTCACCCTGCTGCTCGAGGCGCCGTTCGGCCAGGGCGTGATCCGCATCGATTCGCTGCCGTTCGGCGGCTACGAGCTCGGCCTGCCCGACGGTCAGCGATTTGCCGGCGACAGCCCCGAAATCCTGCTCGAGGAGGTTACCGGCTGGTCGCTTCCGGTCGGCGGGCTCGAGTACTGGATCCGCGGCCTGCCGCACCCGGACAGCGACTATCGCCACCGCAGCTATGGCGACGGTCGCGCGCGCTGGATTCGCCAGGACGACTGGTCGATCGATTATCTCGACTACTTCGACGACGATGCGGCGGCCAACGCCGGATTGCCGCGGCGCATCGACCTCGAGCGTGACCAGCTCAGCCTGAAACTGGTGATCGAGCGCTGGCAGTCGGCCGAGCTCGACGAGGCGCCGTCCAACCTGTTCCCCGATTTCAACTGACGTGGCCGCCCTCGAACTCGACGCACCGGCCAAGCTCAACCTGATGCTGCACGTGACCGGCCGCCGCGCGGACGGCTACCACCTGCTGGAAACCGTATTTCAGTTCATCGATCTGTGCGATCGCGTCCATCTCGAAGTGACCGGCGACGCTGAAGTCGTGCGTCTGCCCGGCGGCACGCCGGTCGCCGCCGCGGACGATCTCGCGCTGGCCGCCGCGCAAGCCCTCAAGCGCGCCGCCGGCGTCACCCGTGGGGCGCGGATCGCGATCGAAAAGCGCATCCCGATTGGCGGCGGGCTCGGTGGCGGCAGCTCCGACGCGGCGGCCTGTCTGCTCGGTCTCAATCGCCTGTGGGCGCTCGACTGGTCGCTCGAGCGGCTGGCCGAAATCGGCGTCGGTCTCGGCGCCGACGTGCCGGTCTTCGTGCACGGCCGCGCCGCCTTCGCCGGCGGTATCGGCGAGCGCTTGCAAGTCATTGATTTGGCGGAGCCATTTTATGTCGTGGTCGATCCGCGCGTCGCGGTTTCGAGCGCCGAGATCTTCGCCGCGCAGGAATTGACACGTTCCTGTGATCCGATCACAATACGCGCCTTTCTCGACGGCGCGGGCACGAACGTCTGCGAAGCGGTCGTTCGCCATCGCTATCCGGAGGTCGGCGCGGCGCTCGACTGGCTCGATGCTTTCGCACCGGCGCGGATGTCGGGCACCGGGAGTTGCGTGTTCGCTGCCTTCGATAGCCTCGATGCGGCGAAAGAGGTAAAATCGCGGGCTCCGGCTCCGTGGGTGGCGCAGGTCGCCGCCGGCATCAATCGGAGTCCGGTGCATCGACAGTTGGAATTGTCGAGGTAACAGAATTTGGGCCGTCGCCAAGTGGTAAGGCACCGGGTTTTGATCCCGGCATTCGTTGGTTCGAATCCAGCCGGCCCAGCCATTCGACGGGCGCCGGCCGGAAGGCGCGCGAAGCGCTGTCCGGCCGGCCGTTGTTCCCGGCGTGACGGGACCGGGACGGGCGCAGGATACAAACACGAGAGTACCGGATGGTTGGCAGTGTAACCTCGAACGAGCTGATGGTTTTCACCGGGAACGCCAACCCCGACCTGGCGAAGACCATCGCTCGGCACCTCGATATACCGATCGGCATTGCCACCGTGGGCCGTTTCAGCGACGGCGAGACGATGGTCGAAATCGGCGAGAACGTGCGCGGCAAGGACGTTTTCATCATCCAGCCGACCTGCGCGCCGACCAACGATCACCTGATGGAATTGCTGGTCATGATCGACGCGATCAAGCGCGCGTCGTCGGACCGGGTGACCGCGGTGATCCCGTATTTCGGCTATGCGCGGCAGGATCGGCGGGTGCGCTCGCAGCGGGTGCCGATCACGGCCAAGGTCGTCGCCAACATGCTCAGTAGCGTCGGCGTCGACCGCGTGCTGACGGTGGATTTGCACGCCGACCAGATCCAGGGCTTCTTCGAGTGCCCGG
>JBPEYE010000300.1:0-7347 GCA_052030825.1 Gammaproteobacteria bacterium
GTGTTGCGCAGGCGGCTGGCGAGCTGCGACGACAGCTGGAACAGGATTTCGGGGGTTTCCCGGGCCAGTTGCATGAACTGGTTGTAGTGAATTTCGGCAACTTCACAGGGCGTGCGGGTGATGATCCAGGCGCTGCGCCGGGTATCTTCCTGGAACAGGCCCATTTCGCCGAAGAAGTCGCCGGGGTTCAGGTAGGCCAGCACGATTTCGTTGCAGTCCTCGTCCTCGATGACTACGCTGACCGAACCGTCGATGATATAGTACAGCGTTTCCGACTCGTCTCCCGCGTGAATGATCGTGCTGCGCGCGGCATATTTTTTCGCGTGGCAGTGGCGTAAAAAGTTGTCCAGGGCGGGATTTTTACGAGGTATCACTTTTGTGATCGGGTTAACTGACATTTGCTTGTTTTTGTGATTCGCGTGCGACTAAACATAGCATAAATCCGGCAAATCGACAGCAATAGAAATTAACTATGAAGTGTAGAATAAAATGGCTCGATCACATGAGTTTCGTCGGCGAATCGGGTAGCGGTCACTCGGTGGTGATGGACGGCGCGCCGGAAGCTGGCGGGCGCAATCTCGGCATCCGACCGATGGAAATGCTGCTGCTCGGGCTCGGCGGCTGCACCGCCTTCGACGTCGTCTCGATCCTGAAGAAATCGCGCCAGGACCTCGTGGATTGCGAGGTCGAGATCGAGGCCGAGCGCGCCGAAGAAGTGCCGAAGGTTTTCACCCGGATCCACATCCACTTCATCGTCAGCGGCACGGATCTCGATGATGGCAAGGTAAAAAAAGCGGTCGAACTGTCAGCCGACAAGTATTGCTCGGCGTCGCGCATGCTCGAAAAGACCGCCGAAATCACCCACGATTACGAAATCGTCGACTCCCCCTGATTAGAGACGATAGGCGGTGGCGGTCATGATCTTACTGACGAGAGTCATCGCCGATTTGACCGGCAGCGGCAGTTCGGCGGCGCCGGCTTTGGCGGCGTTTTCGGCGTGGCGTAATTCATCGGCGCGCATCGCCTCGAGGATCGCGCGGCTGCGGCGATCGTCGTGCGGCAGGCGCTCGAGGTGGCGTTCGAGGTGACGGCCGACCTGCTGCTCGGTCTCCTCGACGAAGCCGAGGCTCAGGCGGTCGCCAGCGGCGCCGGCAAGCGCGCCGATCGCGAACGAGCCCCAGTACCAGGCGCCATCGAGCAGGCTGCGGCGCGCACCGAGTTCGTCGAGCCGGCGCTGGCACCAGTGCAGATGCTCGTTTTCCTCGTCGGCGGCTTCACGCATGGACGCGCCGACGCGGTCGTCACGGGCGGTCAGCGCCTGGCCGCGGTAAAGTCCCTGCGCCGCAACCTCGCCGGCATTGTTGACCCGCATCAGGCCGGCTACGTGGGCGCGCTCGGCCGGCGAGCGCGCGGCGTCGTCTTCGATCCCCTCGGCCGGGTAGGCCCGCGCCGCCGGCGGCGGGCGCAGGTGGCAGGTTTTGAGGCCGTGCTGCAATTCGTCGAGCAGGCGGTCGGTCAGACTCAGGTGGCGCATGTTCGAAGGCCGCGACGCGGGTCACCGGGTTGATTCGAAGGCCTCATTATCGGCCACGCGACGGGATCGCGCCAGCCCGCCGGAAATCGCTTGAAAACAGGGGATTGCGGCTTGTCAAGCGCGGGTGAATCCGTTAGTATTCGCGCCCTTTGTAAGAGAAGTCGGGGCCGGATCCGGCCCATGGGAACCACCATGAAAACCTTCAGCGCCAAACCCGAGACGGTCAAACGCGACTGGTACGTCGTCGACGCCACCGACAAGGTGCTCGGACGGCTGTCGAGCGAAATTGCGCGCCGACTGCGCGGCAAGCACAAGCCCGAATATACGCCGCACGTCGATACCGGCGACTACATCATCGTCATCAACGCCGAGAAAGTGCGCGTCACCGGCACCAAGGAAAACGACAAGCAGTACCACCGCTACACCGGTTATATCGGTAACCTGAAGACGACCAACCTGGCCAAGCTGCGCCAGGAGCATCCCGAGCGCATCATCCAGCACTCGGTCAAGGGCATGCTGCCGAAGAACGCGCTCGGCCGCGCGATGTTCAAGAAGCTCAAGGTTTACGTCGGCGCCGAGCACAAGCACGCCGCGCAACAGCCCCAGACGCTCGAAATCTAACCAGGACCCAGCATGGCAAGCGAACAGTATTACGGCACCGGTCGACGCAAGAGTTCGTCGGCGCGCGTCTACCTCCGTCCCGGCAACGGCAGGATTACGATCAACAAGCGCAGCATCGACGAGTACTTCGGCCGCGAAACCTCGCGCATGGTCGTGCGCCAGCCGCTCGCGACCGCGGAGTTGCTCGACAAGTTCGACATCAACGTCAATGTCACCGGCGGCGGCCCGAGCGGCCAGGCCGGTGCGATTCGCCTCGGCATCACCCGCGCGCTGCTCGAATACGACGACAGCCTGCGCCCGGCGCTGCGCAAGGAAGGCTTCGTCACCCGCGATGCGCGCGAAGTCGAACGCAAGAAAGTCGGTCTGCGGAAGGCCCGCCGCGGCGTCCAGTTTTCGAAACGCTAGCGCCAACCCACCATTCCTGAAGAAAGCCCGCATTCGCGGGCTTTTTTTGCGCTCGACTTCGCGCGAAATCAGGCGGGCCGCTCGAGGGTCTCGGTGCCGCCGTCGGTGCCGAGGATCAGGACGTCGGCCGGGCGCAGCGCGAACAGGCCGTTGCAGACGACGCCGACGATCTGGTTGATCTCGGTCTCGAACGCGACCGGATCGCTGATGGACAGCCCGCCCACATCGAGAATGACGTTGCCGTTGTCGGTGGTGAAACCGTCGCGAAGCTGCGGATTGCCGCCGAGTTCGCGTAATCTGTCTGCGACCAGCCGCTGCGCCATCGGGATTACCTCGACCGGCAGCGGGAAGGCGCCGAGGGTGTCGACCAGCTTGCTGTCGTCGGCGATGCAGACGAAGGTTTTGCTCGCCGCGGCGACGATCTTCTCGCGCGTCAGCGCGCCGCCGCCGCCCTTGATAAGCTGCAGCGCGCGATTGGATTCGTCGGCGCCGTCGACGTAGAGGTCGAGCCGGCCGGCGTCGTTGAGATCGACGACCTCGATGCCGTACCCGCGCAGACGCTCGCTCGACGCCTCCGAGCTCGACACCGCGGCGCGGACGCGATCGCCACTGCGCTCGGCCAGCAGGTCGATGAAGTGGTTCACGGTCGAGCCGGTGCCCACGCCGACGACCGAATCGGGGTTCACGTAGGCGAGCGCCGCGGCGGCGGCGACACGCTTCTTGTCTTCGGAATTCATGGATTTAGCGGTTGCTTCGATCCCGCGCAATTATGATAATCAGGCGCGACGCGTGCAAGCCATTGCGCGTATTTCCAGCTGACGATTCGACGCGACGCAACGACGGGCCATGCGAAAAGACAAGTTTCTCGAAAAGGTGCTGACCGCGCGGGTCTACGATGTCGCCCGCGAGACGCCGCTCGACTACATGCCGAAGATCTCGCGGCGCTTCGACAACGACGTCTACCTCAAGCGCGAAGACCTGCAGCCGGTGTTCTCGTTCAAGTGCCGCGGCGCGTTCAACAAGATTTACCAGGAATTGCAGGCCAACCCGAAACTCAGGGGCGTGATTACCGCGTCGGCCGGCAACCACGCGCAGGGCGTCGCGCTGGCAGCGAAGAAGCTGCACCTGAAAGCGACCATCGTGATGCCGACCACCACGCCCGACATCAAGGTCACCGCGGTGCGGGCCTACGGCGCGCGGGTCGTGATCAACGGCGAAAATTTCGATGCCGCCAGGGAACATTCGGAAAAGCTCGCGAAAAAGGAAAAGCTCGCCTACATCCACCCGTTCGACGACTACGACGTGATGGCGGGGCAGGGCACGATCGCGCACGAAATCATCCGCCAGCACCCGGGCCAGATCGACGCGATCTTCGTCGCGGTCGGCGGCGGCGGGCTGATTGCCGGCATTGCCGGCTTCATGAAGGCGGTCAAGCCGGAAACGCGCATCATCGCGGTCGAGCCGGATGACGCGGCCTGTTTCTACGAGGCGCGCCGGACCGGCCGCCGGGTCAAGCTGCCCGACGTCGGCATCTTCGCCGACGGCGTCGCCGTGCGCCAGGTTGGCAAGCATACCTTCGCGATGATCAAGGATCTCGTCGACGACGTCATCCTGGTTTCGACCGACCAGATCTGCGCGGCGATCAAGGACACCTACGAGGATACGCGCGCGATTTGCGAGCCGGCCGGCGCGCTGTCGCTCGCCGGGCTCAAGAAATACGTCGAAAGCCACGCGATCGAGAACCAGACCCTGGTCGCGATCAATTGCGGGGCCAACATGAATTTCGATCGCCTGCGCCACGTCTCCGAGCGTGCCGAGGTCGGCGAGGACCGCGAGGCGCTGCTGGCGATCGAGATTCCGGAGCGCCCGGGCAGCTTCAAGCGCCTGTGCCGGCTGATCGGCAAGCGTCAGATCACCGAGTTCAACTACCGTTACGCCGACGACAATCTCGCGCACGTGTTTGCCGGCATCGAGCTGACCCACGGCATCGAGGACAAGAACAAACTCATCGCGCGGCTGCGCGCGAAGGGCTACCCGGTGGTCGACATGACCGGTAACGAGGTGGCCAAGCTGCACACCCGCTACATGATTGGCGGGCATCCGGGCAGCAGCGTCGACAACGAATTGCTCTACCGCTTCCAGTTCCCCGACCGTCCGGGCGCGTTGCTGAATTTCCTGATGAAGGTCGGTGATCGCTGGAACATCAGCCTGTTCCATTACCGTAACCACGGCTCGAATTTCGGCCGGATTCTGATGGGCTTCCAGGTCGACCGGCGTGATCACAAGTCGTTCAACGCGTTCCTGAAGAGCATCGATATCCCGTACTGGGACGAGACCGACAACGACGCCTACCGCCTGTTCCTGCAATAAAAAAGCGCCCTGAAGGCGCATCGGTCCGGTGGGATGGGGACACCGGGGGAATCGAGATACCAACCACGGTGTCGTCGCAAATCTATCAACCTTGAACCGAAGGTTCAGGTGGGGTCATTGGTTGCCGCTTCAGGCTTCCCGACGTGTCAGGCTTGCACACCAGCGGCGACACGGACGTCCCCGAGATTGATAAATAGGCTCAAGGATTATGAAAGGTCGCTAACGAGCACCGTAGTCGGTATGCAATCAACTATGGCCCGAAGCGGGGCAAATGTAAAATACAAAATTCTAATAGGTATCAGATTTCCAATTGGCGCGCCTGTTCGAGTGCGCGTGAAATCTTTGCTTCGAGGTCCTTGAGTCGCGGCGGCAATTCGTTGCCGAGTTCGCTGTCGACCTGGCTTGCCTTGAGCAGGTCGTTGGCGATGTTGAGCGCGGTGATCACGGCAATGCGCTCGGCGCCTATGATACTGCCGCTGTCGCGTACCTCGCGCATTTTGCTGTCGAGATACTTGGCCGATTCGAGCAGCGCCGATTGCTCGCCCGGCGGGCAGGCCACCTTGTAATCCTTGTCGAGGATCGAAATGTTGATCGGCTGCGCGTCGCTCATGAGCCGAGTTCGAGCGAGCGCAGCCTGGAGATCATCGCTTCGACGCGACTGCGCGCCATTTCCGTCTTTTCGATCAGCTGCGAGCGTTCGCTCATGAGCTTGTCCTTTTGCTGGCGCAAACTGGTGTTTTCGCTCTTCAGGGTGCTGACGGTCTCGATCAGCTCGTCGATACGCCGTTCGAGCTGGCGCAGGTCGTCTTCGGTGTAAGCGTCTTTGTCTGAAGCCATGCTGCTTTCGGGTGCCCGCCGCGACCGCTCGGCCGGCGGTTTTGGCGGCCGGGCGAGGGTGATAAAATGCAAAGTATACAATTCTGCGGGTTTTCTACAATGATCGATTTCGACGCCGTGCAGCGCGCGCTCGAGCGCCTCGGCGCGAATTCGGGCGCGGCCGAAGCACACGGTACGCTGTGCGCACTGCTGCTCGACAACGCCGCGCCCGAAACCTGGCTTGTCCACAGCCTCGACGAGACTCCCGACCCGGCGGACGCGAACGCCGCCGAACAACTTGCCGTGCTCGATGCGCTCTATCGGACGACCCGTGAGCAGCTGGCCGGCGAGGACTTCGAGTTTACCCCGCTGCTACCCGACGACAGCGCCGCGTTCGACGAGCGCCTGCTGGCGCTGTCGTCCTGGTGCCAGGGGTTTGTTTACGGCTTCGGTGCGAGCGCCGCCCACGCCTCGAAAGCGCTCGACGACGCGGCGCGGGAGTGTTTGTCAGACCTGCTCGAAATCAGTAAGCTCAGCCACGACGAGGAGGCCAGCGACGAGGCCGAGCAGCAGTATCTCGAAGTCGTCGAGCATGTGCGCATGGCGACGCTGTTGCTGCACGAAACCCTGAATCCGCTCGAGCCACCGGAAACCGTGCACTAGCAGCGATCGAGAGGACCGCGTACCGTTGTCGCCTCCCCGGATTGCGAGAGTAGTAGAAAATTCAATGAAACCAGCCGAATTCAAGCGCCGCCGCAACCAGCTGATGAAGATGATGGGTAAAAACACCATCGCGATTCTGCCGTCGGCATCCGAGATCGTCCGCAATCGCGACGCGCACTACCCGTTTCGCCAGGACAGCGACTTTCTGTACCTCACCGGATTCAACGAACCGGACGCGGTCGCGGTGCTGATGCCCGGGCGCAGACACGGCGAGTACATCCTGTTCTGTCGCGAGCGCGATCCGGAGCAGGAAACCTGGAATGGTCGTCGCGCCGGGCAGGAAGGCGCGATCGAAATCTACGGCGCCGATGATTCGTTTCCGATTACCGACATCGACGACATCCTGCCGGGGCTGCTCGAGGGCACCGACAGTATTTACTACACGATGGGCAACTACCCGGACTTCGACAAGCGCCTGATCGGCTGGGTCAACCATATCAAAGCACAGTCGCGCGCCGGCGTGCACGTGCCGTCGGAGTTCGTCTCGCTCGACTACATCCTGCACGACATGCGGCTCTACAAGAGCCGCGAAGAATTGCGCCTGATGCGCCGCGCCGCGGCGATCAACGTCCGCGCCCACGAGCGCGCGATGAGGCTGGTCGCGCCCGGCATGTTCGAATACGAGATTGCCGCCGAGTTCGACCACGAGTACCGCCGCAACAACGCGCAGCACGCCTATTCGGCGATTGTCGGCGGCGGCGCCAACGGCTGTATTCTGCACTATACGGACAACAATGCCGCGCTCAACGACGGCGATCTGTTGCTGATCGACGCCGGCTGCGAGGTCGACGGCTACGCTTCGGACATCACCCGCACCTTTCCGATCAACGGCCGCTATTCGAGCGCGCAGCGCGAGGTCTACGAGATCGTGCTCGCCG
>JBPEYE010000301.1:0-8445 GCA_052030825.1 Gammaproteobacteria bacterium
GACCGATACGCCGCTGAAAAGTAACAAAATGCCTGAATCGCGTCCATATCCCTTTTAGATACAATGAAGATTCCGAACAATTTGGCGTGAAATTTTGGCGAAGGCCTCGTCTTGCAGGCCACAAAACCACGACAGATACCCTTTAAAAGTTATTTTTTTGCGAGGCCTGCCAGGGTCAGACGCGGAATTATTCTCACTCGAAGGTAAAAACTTTGCGCGCTTTGCGTCCTTCGCGTCTTTACGTGAAATGAAAGCCTGCAAACCGGAATCACTCGGGATCCGATTTCGATTTGCGCTTGGACTCGAAGAAGTCGGTCATCAGCTTGGCGCACTGCTTCGCCAGCACACCGCTGGCGATTTCCGGGACGTGGTTGAATTTGCCGGTCTCGAAAAGTTTCTGGGCGCTCTCGATCGCGCCGGCGCGCGGTTCCGGCGCGCCGTAGACGATGCGCGCGACGCGCGCGTGCACCAGCGCGCCGACGCACATCGTGCACGGCTCGACGGTGACGTACATCGTCGTGCCGGGGAGCCGGTAATTGGTCAGCGATTGCGCCGCCGCGCGCAGCACGACGATCTCGGCGTGGGCGCTCGGATCGTTCGAGCGGATCGGGTGATTGAAGCCGGCGGCAAGGAGCTCGCCATTCTCGTCGACCAGCACCGCGCCGACCGGCACCTCGTCGATCTGTGCCGCCTGCTGCGCCTGCGCGATCGCGAGACGCATCCAGGCCTGGTCGCTCATTCCCATTCGATCGTGCCCGGCGGCTTGCCGGAGATGTCGTAGACGACCCTCGAAATACCCTCGATCTCGTTCATGATGCGGCGCGCAACGTGATCGAGGAAGTGATACGGCAAATCGGCCCAGCGTGCGGTCATGAAGTCGATGGTTTCGACCGCGCGCAGGCTGACGACGTGCTGGTAGCGCCGGCCGTCGCCGGTCACGCCGACCGCCCTGACCGGCAGGAACACGACGAAGGCCTGCGACACCTTGTCGTAGAGGTCGTGGTTGCGTAACTCCTCGATGAAAATGTGGTCGGCGAGCCGCAGCGTGTCGGCGTATTCCTTTTTGACCTCGCCGAGAATACGCACGCCGAGCCCCGGTCCCGGAAACGGGTGGCGGTAGACCATGTCGCGCGGCAGGCCGAGCTCGACGCCGATCTGGCGGACCTCGTCCTTGAACAGTTCCCGCAGCGGCTCGAGCAACGCGAGCTTCATCTCCTCGGGCAGGCCGCCGACGTTGTGGTGCGACTTGATCAAATGGGCCTTGCCGGTGCGCGCGCCGGCCGACTCGATGACGTCGGGATAAATCGTGCCCTGGGCAAGCCAGCACGCGTCGTTCTGCTTGCCGGCTTCCTCTTCGAATATTTCGATGAACAGATTGCCGATCGCCTTGCGCTTGTCCTCGGGATCGGTCAGCCCGGCGAGCTTCGCCATGAAGCGGTCCTCGGCGTCGACGCGGATCACGCGCACGCCCATGTGCTCGGCGAAGGTTTCCATGACCTGGTCGCCCTCGCGGTAGCGCAGCAGCCCGGTGTCGACGAAGATGCAGGTCAGCTGGTCGCCGATCGCCTGGTGCAACAGGGCCGCGACGACCGACGAATCGACCCCGCCCGACAGCCCCAGGATGACCTCGTCGCCGCCGACCTGCGCGCGCACGTCGGCAACGGTCGCGTCGATGATATTGGCCGACGTCCATTCCGAGCCGCAGCCGCAGATCTGGTGCAGGAAGCGCGCGATGATTGCCTGGCCTTGCAGGGTGTGGGTGACCTCGGGATGAAATTGCAGACCGTAGATATGACGCGCTTCATCGGCCATGCCGGCGATCGGCGCGCTGTCGGTGCTCGCCATCAGCCTGAACCCGGGCGGCAGCTCGGCGACGCGATCACCGTGCGACATCCACACGTCGAGCATGCCGTGACCCTCGGCGTTCGCGTGATCCTGGATGTCGCGCAGCAGCTCGGTGTGGCCGCGCGCGCGCACCATCGCATAACCGAACTCGCTCTTGCCGACGTTCTCGACCTTGCCGCCGAGCTGCTCGGCGATCGTCTGCATGCCGTAGCAAATGCCGAGGATCGGCACGCCGAGCTCGAACAGCTCCGCCGGCGCCTCCGGACGGTCGGCGTCGAGCGTCGATTCGGGGCCGCCCGACAAAATGAAGCCGCGCGCGCCGAAATCGCGGATCTCGGCGAAATCCGCGTCCCACGGGTAGATCTCGGAGTAAACTCCGGCCTCGCGCACGCGCCGCGCGATCAACTGCGTGTACTGCGAGCCGAAATCGAGGATCAGGATCCTGTCGTCGTGCAGGTCGCCCATCAAACGCGGTAGTTCGGCGCTTCCTTGGTGATCGTCACGTCGTGCACGTGCGATTCCGTCATGCCGGCGTTGGTCACGGTCACGAACTCGGGGCGGGTGCGCATTTCCTCGATCGTGCGGCAGCCGACATAGCCCATGCTCGAGCGCACGCCGCCGAGCAGCTGGTAGATCGTGTTGGCGAGCGGCCCCTTGTAGGGCACGCGCCCCTCGATGCCTTCGGGCACGAGTTTCTCGTCGGCGTTGTCGGCCTGGAAGTAGCGGTCGCTCGAGCCCTTCTGCATCGCCGCGATCGAACCCATACCGCGGTAGGACTTGTACGAACGGCCCTGGAACAGCTCGACCTCGCCGGGCGCCTCCTCGGTGCCGGCGAACATGCTGCCGATCATGACCGCGTAGGCGCCGGCGACCAGCGCCTTGGCGATGTCACCGGAAAAGCGGATGCCGCCGTCGGCGATCAGCGGCACGCCGGCATCGGCGAGCGCCTCGGCGACGTTGCTGATCGCGGTAATCTGCGGCACGCCGACCCCGGCGACGATGCGGGTGGTGCAGATCGAGCCGGGGCCGATGCCGACCTTGACCGCGTCGGCGCCGGCCTCGACCAGGTCGCGCGCGGCCGCGGCGGTCGCGATGTTGCCGCCGATGACCTGCATCTCGGGAAACTCGCGCTTGATCCACGCGACCCGCTCGAGCACGCCGCGCGAATGGCCGTGCGCGGTGTCGACGACGATGACGTCGACCTCGGCGTCGACCAGCGCGCGCACGCGCGCCTCCGCATCCTCGCCGGTGCCGACCGCGGCGCCGACGCGCAGGCGGCCGTGCTCGTCCTTGCAGGCGAGCGGAAACGAAGTCGACTTGGTGATGTCCTTGACCGTGATCATGCCCTTGAGCTCGCCGGCCTCGCTGACCACCAGCACGCGCTCGAGGCGGTGCTTGTGCAGCAAATCGAGCACCTCGTCCTTGTCGGCCCCCTCGCCGACGGTGACGAGGTTTTCGCGCGGCGTCATGATCGACGTGACCGGCTGGTCGAGATTCTTTTCGAAGCGCACGTCGCGCTTGGTGACGATACCGGCGAGGCCGTCGTCGCCGATCACGGGCAGACCGGAGATGTTGCGCTGCTCGGTCAGCGCGACCACTTCGCGCACCAGCGTCGTCGGCGAGATCGTGATCGGGTCCTTGATCACGCCGCTTTCGTGCTTCTTGACCTTGCGCACCTCGTCGGCCTGCTCCTCGACGGACAGATTCTTGTGCACGATGCCGAGGCCGCCTTCCTGCGCGATCGCGATCGCGAGGCCGGATTCGGTCACGGTATCCATCGCCGCCGATACCAGCGGAATATTGAGGTCGATGCTGCGGGTCAGGCGGGTTTTGAGCTGGGCGTCGTTCGGCAGGACGTCGGATTTCGCCGGGACCAGCAGGACGTCGTCGAAGGTGAGAGCTTCCTGGCTGATGCGCATGGGGACTCCGGGGCAGTCGCAAAGCGCGATTATAATGAAATGCCCGGGCGAGCGACAGTGAGATTATTGGAATTCGCGCGAGTCGGGTACACTTTGCGGGTTCGATTCGAATCCGGTCCGATGCAGCCCAGGCAACCCCGGCCCGATACCGTGTGGACGGTCTCGGCGCTCAACTTCGAGGTCAAGACGATGCTCCAGCAGGGCATCGGCACGATCTGGGTCGAGGGCGAGATTTCGAACTTCGCACGGCCCGCGTCCGGGCACTGGTATTTCACCCTCAAGGACGAGAAATCGCAGGTCAACGCGGCGATGTTCCGCGGCCACAATAGCCGCGTCGGCTTCGAACCGCAAAACGGGCAAAAGGTACTCGTCCGCGCGGAGGCGACGCTGTACGAGCCGCAGGGCAAGTACCAGCTGATCGTCAATCACCTCGAGGACGCCGGCGTCGGCGAGCTGATGCGCCGCTTCGAGCAGTTGAAAGCGAAGCTCGCCGCCGAAGGCCTGTTCGAGGCCGCGCGAAAAAAGCCTTTGCCGACGCACCCGCAGCGCATCGCGCTGGTGACCTCGACCACCGGCGCGGCGATCCGCGACGTGCTGTCGGTCATCCGCCGGCGCGCGCCGCACATCCCGGTGCTCGTATTTCCGACCCCGGTGCAGGGCGAGACCGCCGCGGCCGAGATCCGCCGCGCGCTCGCGCGGGTGCGCGACCACGGCGGTTGCGACGTCGTGCTGCTGGTGCGCGGCGGCGGCTCGCTCGAGGACCTGTGGTGCTTCAACGACGAAGCGCTCGCCCGCGACCTCGCCGCCTTTCCGCTGCCGGTCGTCACCGGCGTCGGCCACGAGATCGATTTCACGATCGTCGATTTCGTCGCCGATCACCGCGCACCGACGCCGTCGGTCGCGGCCGAGACGGTGACGCCGGACATCAACGAACTGATGCAGGGCATCGACGACCGCGTCGCGCGGCTCTTCGGCCAGATCGAGCTGCGCCTCGAGCGCGCGCGCGAACGCCTCGCCCATCTCGTACTGCGGCTCAATCAGCAGCATCCGACGCGCCAGTTTGCGCAGCTGCGGCTGCGGTTGCAGCACGCGCAGGGGAAGCTGTTCGCGCAGCAACGCCAGCGGCTCGGCGACTACCGGCTGCGCTTGCGCCTCGCTTACGCCGGCCTGGTGCAACACGACCCGCGCGTCGCGATCGGCCGTCGCGACGAGCGCGTGCGGCACCTGCTCGAGCGCCAGGTCGCGGCGATGCGGCAAAGCCTGCTGCGCGCGCGACACCGCGTCATGCTGCAGGTCCGTTCGCTCGAAGCCCTCGATCCGGACAGGACGCTCGCCCGCGGCTACGCGCGAATCAGCAAGGGCGAAAAGCTGGTCAAATCGGTCGCCGAGCTCGCGCGCGACGACGACGTGCGCATCACGCTCGCCGACGGCGGCAGGGACGCGACGATCAAGTAGCCGACCCGCTCGGCATCGTTCAACGCGCGATCATGTAGAACTTGCGCAGGCGCTCGGTTATCTCCCAGACGACGCGCGCGCCCTTGGGGATGAAGAAGGTGTCGCCGGCGGTGAACGTGTCACTGTTGCCGTCCGCGTCGGTCAGCCGCACCGCGCCGGACAGCACCGTCATCATCTCGTGCTCCGGGTAGGCGTCGATCTCCTCGCGGCACGGCGCGCATTCCCACACGCCGGTCAGGATGCTCTCGTCGGCGGTGGCGAAAAAGGTTTCGTTCAGCTCGGTCCTGTCGTCGGTCGTGAAAGCCGCCGCATCGACCATGTCCGACGGCGCGAGGCCGGCGGAAGAGCCCTCCGGCAACAGGCGAATAAAAGTGTCGCTCATCAGGATTTCCTCCTCATCAGAATTTGGATAGCAGGCGGCCGAAGCCTTCGATGCGGTCGTCGATGCCGGCGAGCCGCAGGCAGTCCCAGGCCATCGCCTGGTTCGAGCAGATCGCCGGCTTGCCGGCGCGAATCTCGATTTCGTCGATCACGTCGAGCGTGCGCAGCGCGCCGCAGGAGACGAACAGCGCGTCGGCATCGGCGTGATCCAGCGACAACGCAAACTCGGCGATATAATCGGGCGCGACCCGCACCATGTCGCTGTCTTTTTCGAGATTCAGGCCGCCGAGTGCGAGTACGTCGAATCCGGCCTTTTCGAGATAGTCGACCTCGCGCGCGTTGACCTCGTCGAGGTACGGCGTCGCGACCACGATGCGCCGCGCGCCGACCGCGCGCAACGCCCGGATCACGCCGGTGATCAGCGACGTGGCCGCGGCCTTCGGCGCGCCGCGATGCAGTTCCGCGAATACGCGTTCCTCGCCGATGACCAGGCTGCCCGACGTGCAGGCGTAGCAGACCACGTCGAGGCTGCCGTCGGGCAGCAGCGTGCGCGCGCAGTCGGCGAGCAGGTCGACCTGCGCGGCGAGCGTCTCGCTGGTAATCGAATCCGGAATCGCGGCGCGGGTGAAGTGCACGCCGACGCCGTCCGGGCACAGCCGTATGACATCGTCCTCGACGGTCTGCTCGGTCGCGAGCAGCACGAAGCCGAGCTTGGCGCGCCAGTGGCGGCCGTCGTCGAAGCGAATCTCGCTGCGCGGCGGGTCGATTACGGTCGCAGAAGCCATCGTCGAAAAAGTTTCGCTGCCGGGGCCGGTATGATATACACAGCCGACCGTCAACGTCACGCGGGTATCCCGATGCTCGAACAGGCGCGCCAACGCACCCTCGAATTCCAGTCCCGCCTGGGCGATGCCGGCATCGATCTCGCGATCGTCACCGACGAGAGCTCGATCGCCTACCTCGCCGGCTTCTGGGGCTACCTCTCGGTCGAATTCGGCCGCCCGACCTTTCTGCTGCTGCGCCCCGACGCCGATCCGGTCGTGATCACGCCGCTGATGGAAAGCGAGATGGTTTCGGCGATGACCTGGGTCGAGCACGTCGAGACCTGGGAAGATGCCGGCCCCAACCGCTGGGAGAAGGTGCTCGCGCGCGTGATCGGCGATCACCGCGGCGCGATCGGCGTCGAGCGCGCCGCGCTGCCGCCGCTGGTGCGCACCTGGTTCGACGACCGGATGCCGGACACGCGGCTCGAGGATATCGCGCCGCTGCTCGGTGCGATGCGGATGATCAAGTCGCCCGCGGAAATCGACGTCATGCGTCAGGCCGGCGCGATCGCCGGCGCAATGATGCGGGCCGCCGAGGGCGCGCTGGCCGAGGGCGTGCCCGAGTACGAGGCCGCGCTCGCGGTGATCGAGGCCGGTACCCGCAAGGCCGCCGGGTTCCTGACCGCGAAGGGCTGGGAAGCCTTCGTGTCGCCGGTGATCCACAACCTGCAAATCATGCAGTCCGGGCGCGATACGTCGATGGTCCACCGCCGCGCCAGCGTCAAGCCGCTCGAGCGCGGTGACCCGGTGTACTTTTGCTTTTGCAACCTCGCCGAATTCAAGCACTATCGGCTCGGCTTCGACCGCATGTTCTTCATCGGCGAAGTCGCCGACGAGGCCGCCGAGGTGCAGCAGGCCGCGATCGATGCGCAGCAGGCGGCGATCGCGGCGATGCGACCGGGGGTCACCGCCGAATCGGTCGCCGAGGCCGCCAACGCCGTTTACCACGAACGCGGTTACGAGACCGGCTATCGCACCGGCCGCTCGATCGGCATGGCCTATCTCGAAGCGCCCGAGCTCAAACTCGGCGACCAGACCGTGCTGCAGCCCGGCATGACCTTCGCGGTCGACGGCGGCATCAGCGTCGACGGCCGTCTCGGCGGCCGTATCGGCGATTCGGTGGTCGTCACCGAGCGCGGCAGCGAATACATCACCGAATACCCGCGCGACATCCTGGTTGTCAATCGCTAAAGGAGATCCCGATGAGTATCACCCGTCACCATACCGGCACCCGCATGAGCCAGATCGTCATCCACGGCGACACCGTCTACCTCGCCGGCCAGGTCGCCGACGACCCGGATGCCGACGTCGAGACGCAGACGCAACAGGTGCTGGCCAAGATCGAGCGCCTGCTCGACGAGGCCGGCTCGAGCAAGGACCGGATCCTGTCGGCGCAGGTCTGGCTCGCGAGCATGGGCCACTTCGCGCGCATGAACGAGGTCTGGGACGCCTGGGTTCCCGAAGGCGACGCGCCGGCGCGCGCCTGTATCGAGGCGCGTCTCGCGAGCCCCGACCTGCTGGTCGAAATCGGCGTTATCGCCGCGCGCGAAACCTGATCGCGGGCCGATACCAGCCCGCCGAATCCGGCGGTCGCGTCAACGCGCGCCCGATTCGCACCAGATTGGACAGTGCCGGTTGATCGTTGTTATTCTGGCGGCCATTCAGCAGTTCGCCGGTTCTGGCAATGCTGGGGCCAGATACCGATGTCGGCGTGCACCTGTGGCATTCGCCAGCACAATAAGAACGGACCGAGGGGGATCTGGTATGCACACGGTAATGATCGTTTCGCTGGCGCTCTGCGCCGCGATCGCCATCTGGGGGGTCGCCGCTCCCGATTCGATGACCGGCGCCGCGCAGGGTCTCGTCAACTACTCGCTGACCGCGCTCGACTGGTTTTACCTGCTGCTGTGCACCGGCTTCCTCGTCATCATGGTCGTCATGGCGTTGTCGAAATACGGCAACATCAAGCTCGGCGGCGACGACGAGGAACCCGAGTTCAGCACCGGTTCCTGGGTCGCGAT
>JBPEYE010000302.1:0-3796 GCA_052030825.1 Gammaproteobacteria bacterium
GCGCCAACGGCGAGGACCAGACCGACCTCAAGCTGGCGCAATCGACGGTCAGCGAGAATCGCGCCGAACAGCAGCTGCCGGACGAACTCGAGATCGATGCCCGCTGGGATCACATTTACGATTACCCCGGGTCGAGCGCGTCGACGTCCACCTCGATCCGCGATGACCGCGATCCGTTCGAAAACCAGGCGGGCGCGGAGGATACGCTCAAAAACCACCTGACCTGGCAACTCGACTGTGCGCACCTGTCCGAGACCGATTACGCGATCGGGCTGGCGATCATCGATTCGATCGACGACAGCGGTTACCTGACGCAATCGATCGAAGACATCCACGAGGGTCTCGTGCAGCAGTACGATTCGCTCGAACTCGACGAGGTCGAGGCGGTGCTGCATCTGGTCCAGCGCTTCGACCCGGTCGGCGTCGCCGCGTCGAGCCCGGCCGAGTGCATGCTGATCCAGCTCGGCCAGTACAGCGCGGATACGCCGCACCTGGCCAAGGCGCGGGTGCTCGTCGACAAATACCTCGAGCACCTCGCCGGCAACGACGTCGCACTGCTCAAGCGCCGTCTGCAGGCGAGCGACACCGAGCTGGCCGAAATCATCAAGCTGATCCAGACCACCAACCCGCACCCCGGACACAGCATCAGCCAGAACCACGCCGAGTACATCGTCCCCGACGTGTTCGTCAGCAAGCAGGCCGGTCGCTGGGTGGTCAACATCAATCCGGACAACGCGCCGCGCCTGCGGGTCAACGACCAGTACGCCAGCCTCATCAAGCGCAGCGACAGCAGCGAGGACAACACTTACCTCAAGGATCATTTGCAGGAAGCGCGCTGGTTCATCAAGAGCCTGCAAAGCCGTAACGACACGCTGCTGCGCGTCGCGCGTGCAATCGTCGAGCGCCAGCACGCCTTCTTCGAATACGGCGAGGAGGCAATGCAGCCAATGGTGCTGCGCGACATCGCCGAGCAGCTCGACATGCACGAGTCGACGATCTCGCGCGTGACCACGCAGAAATACATGCACACGCCGCGTGGTATACTCGAGTTCAAATACTTCTTTTCGAGCCACGTCAGCACCGCCGACGGTGGCGAATGCTCGGCCACCGCAATTCGCGCGATCATCAAGAAGTTCGTGGCCGCGGAGAAGCCCGACAAACCGTTGAGCGATAACAAGATTGCAACCTTATTGGGAGAACAGGGGATCAACGTTGCCCGCAGAACGGTCGCCAAGTACCGTGAAGCGTTGAATATACCCCCGTCCAATGAGCGTAAACGTCTCTTCTGAGACATTAACGATTCGCAGCGATGCGGATCACACAGCCGAGGAGGTTACCGATGCAAGTCAGTTTGAGCGGTCATCACGTCGATATCACTGAATCCCTGCGCAACTACGTCAACGAAAAGGTCGCACGCCTGGACCGGCACTTCGACAAGGCGCTGGACATTCACATCGTACTGACCGTGGAGAAGCTCCGCCACAAGGCCGAGGCCACGCTCCACGTCAGCGGCAGTAATCTTTACGCCGACGACGTTCAGGAAGACATGTACGCCGCCATCGACGGGCTCGTCGACAAACTCGACCGCCAGGGCAAAAAATATAAGGAAAAACTCAAGAGTCACCGCCTCAAGGGTTCTGCCGCCGAGTTGACGCTTTAAGTTTCGATGACGGGGTGAGTTCGCTCCCCCGTCGATCCACCGGTTCGCGAATCGTTGCACTTGAATACTGTGCGAATTGGCATAAGATGCGCGCAACGCTCAGCCAATCCGCCCGTCAACCGCGCGTCATGACCATCTCGGCACTTCTTTCCCCGCAGCGAATCTTTCTCGATACCGAGGTTACGAGCAAGAAAAAGCTCCTCGAACTGATCGCCAACATCGCCGCCGATCAGACGCAATTGCCCGAATCGACGATTTACAACAACCTGCTGAACCGCGAACGCCTCGGCAGCACCGGCCTCGGCCAGGGATTTGCCGTTCCGCACGCGCGCCTCGCCGAACTCGAGCAGACGCTGGGCTGCTTTTTTCGCCTGCGCGAGCCGGTCAATTTCGAGGCGCCCGACGACCAGCCGGTAGACCTCGTTTTCACGATTATCATTCCCGAGGAAGCGACCGAGGAGCACCTGATGATCCTGTCGTCGCTGGCGCGGCTGTTTTCCGATGCCGGGCTGTGCGCGGCGGTGCGCGAGGCGGGCAGCCGCGAGGAGATAGCGCGCATCATTGCCGACGCCGAGGACTGACCGGGTGCGGCCAATCAGCCGAACGTGAGACCCCATGAAACTGGTAATCGTCAGCGGCCTGTCCGGCTCCGGTAAGACGGTCGCGCTGCACACGCTCGAAGACGCCGGCTACTACTGCATCGACAACCTGCCGCTGAAAATGCTGCCCGAGCTCGTCGACGGCATGATCGACGAGAGCCCCCGGCCTTACGATGCGCTCGCGATCTCGATCGATGCCCGCAGCGGACTCGACGGGCCCGAACGTTTCGACGACATTCTCCGCCGGCTCGGCGCGCATCCGCTCGAACTCAAGGTGCTGTTCCTGACCTGCGACGATTCGCGACTGCTCAAGCGCTTCAGCGAAACCCGACGCAAGCATCCGCTTTCGCGCAAGGGACTGCCGCTGGCCGACGCCATTCGCGAGGAGCGCAAGCTGCTCGAGGACATTCACGCCAACGCCGACCTTGCGCTCGACTCGACCGATCTGAACGTTCACGAGCTGCGCCAGCTCATCGTCGAACGCCTGCTGGCGCAATCCGGTGCCGAAATGGGCTTGCTGATCCAGTCCTTTGGCTACAAGAACGGCATACCCGGCGATACCGACTTCGTCTTCGACGTGCGCTGCCTGCCGAACCCGCACTGGGAAAAAGACCTGCGGCCGTTGACCGGCCGCGACGCCGCGGTCGTCGAGTACCTCGAGACCTATCCCGAGGTCGGCGCCATGCACGATTCGATCATGGCTTTCCTGCGCCAGTGGATCCCCCGCTTCGAGCAGGAAAACCGCAGCTACATGACGATCTCGATCGGCTGCACCGGCGGCAAGCACCGCTCGGTTTATCTTGCCGAGCGTATCGCCGACGATTTGCGGCGCGAGCGTGGTAAGCTCTCGATCCGACACCGGGACCTCGAATGATTTGCGAGAAAATCACGATCGTCAACAAGCTCGGGCTGCATGCGCGCGCCGCATCCAAGCTGGTCAATTGTGCAAGCCGCTTCGAAAGCGAGGTTCATCTCAGCAAGAAAGACAACCGGATTAACGCCAAGAGCATCATGGGCGTGATGATGCTCGCCGCCAGCAAGGGCGTGGAGCTCGAGCTCGAGATCGACGGCGCCGACGAACAGGCGTGCCGCGATGCGCTCGTCGAGCTGATCAACGATCGCTTCGGCGAAGGCGAATAGGCGCCGATGGCCGAGGAAGAAACCGAGCAGCTTCGCCAGGACATCTCGCTCGCCCTCGACCAGGCGGACACCACCGAAATCAACAAGATTCTGAGCGACCTGTCGGCCGCCGAGATCGCGATGCTGCTCGATTCGCTGCCGTCGCAGCAGCGCGAGACGCTATGGCCGCTGATCGAACCGGGCGAGCTCGGCGCGGTCCTGCTGGAAACCCAGGACGACGTCAGCGACGCGCGCCTGAAGCATCTCGAGCCGGAGGAAATCGCCGCGATCGTCGAGACCATGGCCGACGTCGACGACCAGGCCGACATCATCCTCGCGCTGCCGACCGACAAGCTGGTCAAGACGCTGCATACCCTCGACGCGCACAAGCGCGAACGGCTCGAGTCGGTGCTGTCCT
>JBPEYE010000303.1:0-15999 GCA_052030825.1 Gammaproteobacteria bacterium
TCTTTCGCCTGCGCGACCAGTACGGTCAAGCGGTCGCACACTTCGACATCAACCTGCGATCGAGCCGGGCTGACGCGTCGGCGGTCCGCCTCGAGACGATGATCGAGGACCATCACGGTAACAAGAAGGACCGCGGCGCGATCACCTTCTATCTGCGCACCCAGCAATTCGTCAAGCGCGGCAAAAAATGGCGCGAACTGTTGCAGGACGTCGCGCCGCTCAGCGTCGAAATCACCGGCCACGAACCGGACTCGGGCGAAATATCCTACGTCCCGGTCAGCCTCGAGCTGACGCGCGACGACGTCAACGCGCTGCTGCAGAGTTTTCGCACGACGATCATCGACGTCACCCTGGTGCGGCTGCCGTCGAACCGGGTCTTCGCGATCGAACCGGGTTGACGATTGGTCGATGCCACCGGGCGGCTCTCGTCGCGGGCGGGACCGACCGGTATCGCCCGCTAGTTGAGCACCTGGTAGCCGCGGTTGCGCAAACAGTTCTTGACCACGCGGTCGCGTTCGCGCTGGGTCGCGCCGGCGCCCCTGGCGCCACCGAGCACCGCGCCGACACCGGCGGAGCGTTTGACCCGGTTGCTGTCGCCGGTGATTGCGCCGATCAGGCCGCCGACGACCGCGCCGCCGGCGGCGCCGGCGCCGGCCTTCTGGTCGACCTGTTCGGCGACCTGCTGACATTCGGCGAGATCGTGTTGGTAAAGGCCCATGTCGACGCCAGCCGGGTCGACGATCGGCTTCGAGCCGCCACCGGCGCAACCGGCGGCGAGCGCGAGCGCCAGCAGCACACCGCCGTGGCGCACGGATTGGAATTTGCCTGTCTGCATCTTGCTTACCGGGTTCCCTGGTCGAATGATTATAGCGAATCCAGCCGGGTCGGTAGCGACGGTCGCCGCTGCGCCACGCTCAGGTCTTTTCGCGAAAACGACGCTTGATCTGCTCGACGCGTTCGCGGTTGACGCCGAAGTCACCGTAGCCGGCGCGCGACGCCGAACGAATGTGGATCCGGTTCGCCGGGCGGTCGACGCGTAACTCGACGTCGTCGGCGAAACCCAGCAGGTCGGAAGTGAAAACCGCGGCGACGTAGTCGCCGTAGTCGATCTCGATTTCACCGCCGAGATCGCCGATGACGGTCTTGAGTAAATCGATCGCGTCTTTGGGCGCCATCCCGGTGATTTCGAGCGGCGCGGTATAGTGCGCGTCGTCATCGGGGAACTCGCTGCAGACGCAGTTTTGCGGACCGGGGCAAGGGCGGAGCTGGCCGTCGAACAGGCCGGGCGGCTCGCCGGCGCGCGACTGCTGCGCCTGCCAGACGAGCAGCAACACGATCAGCAGGGCGACGCACGCGAGCGCGATCAGGAGTTTGCTCATGCCGTTTCGCCGGCGGCGCCGTGTGTCGGGGTATGGTTCATCATGAAACTTGTCTGCAACCGGGGAACAGGCATTCCCGCCATGTTAAACGAGAAGCTCACGCCGCGCCGGCACGCCAAAATATCCGCTCCGCGGGCACGAATTGTGGTAGTTTACAGAGCTTGCCGGAGCTTCGCACCCGGCATCAACCGACAGGGACTGCAACATGTTGGGACGACACCCAAACCGCCGGGCTCGCGGCGCCTTCGCCGCCGTACTGCTCGCCGCATGGCTGCCGGCGATCGCCGCGCAGGTTGCGCCGGTCGAGCTGGCGACGGTCGAGCGTCGCGCGATCGTCGAAACCCTGCGCCTGTCGGGTTCGCTGCGATCGCCCTATACCGCGCGGCTGTCGCCCGATGTCGAGGGCCGGGTCGTCAGCCTCGCGGTCGATGCCGGTGCGCGCGTAAGCGCCGGTGACGTACTGTTCCGCCTCGACGACGAACTCGCGCGGCTCGAGCTGGCGCAGGCGGTCGCCGCCGAGCACGAAGCCGTTGCCGAGCTCGACGATGCCAAACGGCGCGCCGCCGAGGCACGACGACTGGTTGCCGACAAGACTTTTCCGGAGAGCGAGGCGCGCAGCCGCGAAGCGCTGGTCGAGCGCAGCGAAGCGACCCTCGAGCGCCGCCGCGCCGAGCGCGCCTATGCCGCCGCCAAGCTCGCGCGGCATGCCTTGAAGGCACCTTTCGCCGGCGTCATTGCCGCGCGCAACGCCGATCCCGGCGAGCGCGTCGATACCGACTCCGAGGTGCTCGTGCTGGTCGCGACCGACCGCCTCGAACTCGATCTCGCGGTGCCGCAGGGCTACTTCGGGCGCGTCGATGCGGGCACGCCGATGAGCCTGGCGCTCGACGCCTTGCCGGGCCGAACGATCGACGCCCGGATCGCGCGCGTGGTGCCGGTCAGCGACCCCGACGCGCGCACCTTCGTCGCGCGTGCCGAAATCGATAACCGCGACGGCCGCCTCGCGCCGGGCATGTCGGTGCGCGCGGTTTTACGCCTCGGCACCGACCGCGAGGCCGAGGTCGTGCCGCGCGACGCGTTGATTCGCTATCCCGACGGGCGCACCATCGTCTGGGTCGCGCGCATCGACGGCGACCGCCAGGTCGTCCACGAACGCGTGGTCAGGACCGGGCTCGTGTTCGACGGCAGCGTCGAGATTCTCGATGGCCTCGACGCCGGCGAGCGCGTCGTGATTCGCGGCAACGAGGCGCTGCGCGATGGTCAGCAGGTGCGGGTCATCGGCGAAACCTGAGGCGGCCGGACATGTTCGAAAAAATCATCAATCGCGGCACGCTGATGACGGTCGTCGTCGGGGTCGTCGTCGTGCTCGGCATCGCCGCGACGCTCAACGTGCCGGTGCAGATGATTCCCGATCTCGACGTGCGCGAGGTGCAAGTGCGCACCAACTGGCCCGGCGCGACGCCGCAGGACATCGAAAAGGAAATCCTGATCGAGCAGGAGGAATTCCTGCGCGGCATTCCGAGCCTGACCCGGATCGAGTCGACCGCGTCGACCGGCAGCGCGCGCGTCGAACTCGAGTTTCCGCCCGGCGTCGACATCAACGAAACCCTGATCCGGGTCAACAACGCGCTGTCGCAGGTGCCGTCCTACCCGGACACGGTCAACCAGCCGCGGATCAACGCCGAAGCCTTTTCGAGCAACTCGTTCATGTATTTTCGCGTCGCGCCGCTCGACGGCAATCCGCGTCGCCTCGACATGGATATGATGCGCGATTACGTTTCCGACAACGTGCGCACGCGCATGGAAACCGTGCCCGGCGTGTCCAGCGTCGAAGTCTGGGGCGGCGCCGACCGCCAGGTGCAGATCCTGCTCGATCCGGCGGCGCTGGCCGAGCGCGGCCTGACCGTCGCCGACGTACGCAGCGCGGTACGCGCGCGCAACCGTGACGTCACCGGCGGTGAGCTCGAGGCCGGCAAGCGGCGTTACCTGTTGCGGACAATCGGCCGTTTCGGTGACGTCGAGTCGCTGCACGACCTGATTCTCGACCGTCGCGGCGACGCCGTGATCCGCCTCGGCGACGTTGCCCGCGTGCGCCTCGACCACTTCGAGGTCGAGCGCGAAGCTTTCGTCAACGGCAAGCCGGTGCTGTTCCTCGCGGTCAACCGTGAGCTCGGCTCGAACGTCATCGACATCAAGGACGCGATGTTCGCGGAAATGGACCGGATCAACGCCGAGTTGCTCAACCCGGCCGGCATGGAACTCAGGCTCAACGCGACCGACACGGTCTACGTCGAGCAATCGATCGCAACCGTGTGGCGCAATCTCGCGCTCGGCGCGGTGCTGGCGACGCTGGTCATGTTCCTGTTCCTGCGCTCCGGGCGGATGACGCTGGTCGGCGTGATCGGCATCCCGATCTGCACGATCTCGGCCTTTCTCGGGCTGCTGCTCTTCGGCCGAACGATCAACGTGATCTCGCTCGCCGGCGTCGCGTTTTCGATCGGGATGACGCTCGACAACACGATCGTCGTGCTCGAGAGCATCGAGTGGGAGCGGCGCAAGGGCTTGAAGCGTCTGCAGGCCGCGATCACCGGCGTGCGCCGGGTGTGGCCGGCGGTGCTCGCATCGACGATGACGACGGTGCTGGTGTTCATCCCGATCGTGTTCATCAAGGAAGAAGCCGGGCAGCTTTACGGCGATATCGCGATCGGCGTGTCGGCGACGATCCTGGTGTCGATGCTGGTCGCGATCACGGTGGTGCCGACCGCGGCGGCGAATTTCGCCCTGCGCGACGTCGACGGCGGTGCGGGCGCGAACCCGGCGCGGGCCGGCGGGCGACGAATCCTGGCCGCGATCGACTGGCTGATCGCGACGCCGTTGCGCCGGGTCGCGGTGATGCTTGCGACCGCGAGCCTGAGCGCGGCGATCATCCTGACGCTGACCCCGCCGGCCGAGTACCTGCCGCCGGGCGAGGAGCCGAAGGTGTTCGGCCGTATGAACGCGCCGCCCGGCTACAACCTCGCGACGATGCGTGAAATCGGTTACGACGTGCAGGATTACTTTCTCCAGTTTCTCGACGATGACCCGGCGCAGTTCGCCCGCGGCGAGACCCGGGTGCCGGCACTCGATTACCTGATCATCTCGATCCGCGCCAGCGGCCTGTTTCTGATCAGCGAGCCGAAGGACAAGTCGCAGACCGACGCGCTGATGGACGCGATCGATGCCAAGTACGCCGAGTACGCCGGCATGCGCTCGTTCACGACGCGCGGCTCGATCATCACCAGCAACGATGGCGGCACCCGCAGCATCAACCTCGATATTTCCGGTCCCGAACTCGAGCCGATCTATGCCGCCGCGACCACGGCCTACAACCGCGCTCGCGAAGTCTTCGGCAACCCGCGTATCCAGGCCAATCCGGCGACGCTGTCGCTGTCGCAGCCGCTGATCGAGATTCATCCCGACTGGGAACGCGCCGCCGAGCTCGGCATGACCGCGAGCGACATCGGTTTTACCGTCGCCGCGCTGACCGACGGCGCCTTCGTCGACGAGTTCTTCCTCGCCGACGACAAGATCGACATGTACGTCTTCAGCGACGAGGGACCCGACGCGGCGCCGCGGGCACTGCTCGACCTGCCGATCTACACGCGCAGCGGCGTACTGCCGCTGTCGAGTATTGCCAGCGTCGTCGAAACCGTCGACACCAGCACCGTGCGCCGCATCGACGGCCGTCGCACGGTGACGCTGTCGATCATCCCGCCGCCGACGGTTGCGCTCGAGACCGGCGTCGAGATCGTGCGCCAGGACGTGCTCGGCTACCTGCGTGACAGCGGTGCGATCCCGGCGAGCGTCAGTGTCGAGATTTCCGGCGCGAGCGACGCGCTCGATGCAACCCGCCAGGCGCTGTGGGGCAATTACCTGGTTGCGCTGATCCTGGTCTACCTCGTGATGGTTGCGATCTTCACCCACTGGGGCTTTCCGCTGCTGATCATGACGACGATTCCGCTCGGCGTCGCCGGTGGCATTGCCGGCCTCGCACTGCTGAACGCGGCCGGCGCGGCGCTGCCGATGATCGGCCTCGGCGCGGTGCACCAGCCGTTCGACATGATCTCGATGCTCGGCTTCCTGATCCTGATGGGCACGGTGGTCAACAACCCGATCCTGATCGTGCATCGCGCCGCCGACAATTACCGCGTCGGCGGCATGAGCCCGGCCGACGCGGTGCGCGAGGCGGTCGAATCACGGTTGCGTCCGATCGCGATGTCGGCGTTCACGACGATCTTCGGCCTCGCGCCGCTGGTGTTCATGCCGGGCGAGGGCACCGAGCTCTACCGCGGCGTCGGTGCGATCGTGCTGTTCGGTCTCGCCGGCGCGGCGGTCGTGACGCTGACCTTCCTGCCGGCGATGACGGTGATGGTGCTCGGCTGGGTCCGGCGCGATACCCCGGTCCCGGAACCCGCCGCCGGCGCCGGCCTGCAGCCCGGCCCGGCCAGCCCGCATCCCCCCAGCACCCGCGCCTGATCCGAACTGGATTCGGACCTCGACAATACCAACGCGTTAATTAGGGGCGCGCAGCAGCGCGGCGGGCTGCGTGTGCAGGCGGCGCATCAGGTAGCGCGCGCCGAGCCCGAGCGAAACCGTGCTGACGGCGACCGCGCTGAGCAGTCCGAGCCAGAGCAGGTCGTCGCCGGGCAGCTTGAGCCGCCAGTGCAGCAGCGGCAGTGCGATCGCGGCGCCGAGCGCGAGCGCGAACACTGACGTGATCAGCGCCAGCAGCAGGTATTCGAGCTGCAGGCTCTGGCGAATCGTCGACAGGCGCGCGCCGAGCGTGTTGAGCACGGTCGCGTCGTAGACCTGGCGGCTGCGTCCGGCGGCCATCACGCTGGCGAGTACCAGCAGGCTCGCGGCGAGACTGACGGCGGCGACCACCGCGAGCCCGGCGCTGGCCTGGCCGAGCAGGCGGCGCGCGGTCGCGAGCAGCGTCTCGGTGCGTACCGAGATCACGTTGGGCGCCACCTCGGCGATGCGGCGCTGGGCTTCGAAGGTTCCCGAATCCGCCATGTAAACCGTGCCGACATAACGGTGTATCAGCGGCTCGAGCGCGCCATCCGACAGGATTCCCTCGAACCAGAAGCGCGTCTGCAGACCTTTCTGGCGGTGAATCGCGACGACCTCGGCGTCGATTTCGCGATCCTCCGCGGCAAAGCTCAGGCGATCGCCGACGGCGACCCCGAGGCGCCGCGCTTCGCGGTCCTCGAATGCGAGCCGCGGCGGCTCGGCGGCATTGTCGGCCGCCCACCAGTCGCCTTCGACCAGGGTCAGGCCATCGATGTTGCCGCCGCGATAGCTGAGCTTGAAATCGTCGTTGACCGCGTCGCGATAGGCATCGAGGTCGGCCGCCAGCGACGCGTGCTCGGCCAGCGGCCGACCGTTGATCGCGACCAGTCGCGTGCGCACCAGCGGCGCGGTCAACAGCTCGGCGTTGTCGTCGGCGGCGGCGATGGCGGCGCCGACGTCTTCGAGCTGGTTGCGGTTGATGTCGTAGAGAATCAGCGCCGGCGCCCGCGCCGGGATCGTCAGATGAATTTCGCGCAGCAAGGACGCGACCACCAGCGTGCAGGCGACGATCAGCGTCAGCGCCGAGCCCAGCGACAGCAGCGACGCGCGCAGCGGCGTGCCGGGCCGATGCAGGTTGGCGAGCGCGAGCCGCAGCGCGAGGCGCCCGCGGAAGCGGCGCGGTCGGTCGAGCCGCCGCGCGCAGTGGCGCAGCCCGCGCACGACCAGATCGAGCAATACCAGCAGCAGCGCGATCACGCCGATGAAACCGACGCCGAACAACCGGTCGGGCAGTGCGAGCAGCACCAGCAGCCCGATCAGCACGGCGCCGGCAAGCGCTGCCAGCCACCAGCCGCGGGGCGTTTGCGCGAGTTCGACGCCACCGTCGCGAAACAGGATCGCCGGCGCCACCGACAAGGCGCGGCCGATCGCGGGCAGGGCGAAGGTATAGGCCGTCAACAGGCCGAACAGCAGCGCGGCGAGGTTGGGCCCTGGCAGCGCCAGCAGCGTGGTGTCGATCGGGACCTCGGCCGCGACCGCGGCGCTGCCGGCGAGTGCGAGCAAGCTGCCGACCGCGCAGCCGGCGAGGCTCGCACCGCCGGCAAGCATGCCGATTTGCAGCAGATAAACGGTGGCGAGCCGGCGGTTGCGCATGCCGAGCGCGCGCAGCGTCGCGAGCGTGCCGAGTTTGCGCTGCAGGTAGGACTGGATGCTGTTGAAGACGCCGAGACCGCCGATGAACAGCGTGCTGAAGGCGATGATCAAAAGGCCCGACGCGATCTGGCCGAGCCGCTCGGCAATGCGCTGACTGCGATCCTCGAAGGTCCGCACTTCCCAGCGCTCGTCGGGAAAGCGCGCGTAAAAGTCGGCCCGCCAGCGCGCCGTCGGTGTGTCGGTGGCGACGTGGTAATCGTAGTCGACCCGGCTGCCGGGCTGGATCAGACCCGAAGCCTCGAGCGCGCCGTCGGCGAGCAACACCGGCGGGCCGCGCCAGTCGGCGGTCAGATTGCGGTCGGGCTGCTCGACGACCAGCGCGCGCACCTCCGTCTCGAGCGCGCCGATAAAAACCGTGTCGCCGAGACCGATGTCGAGACGGGCCGCGAGCGCGCGGTCGACCGCGACGCCCCAGCGGTTGCCGTCGTAGGCGGTAGCCTGCGCGAGCGGCGTGGCGGGTTCGAGCCGCAGGGTGCCGTAGAGCGGATAGTTCGCGTCCATGCTCTGCAGCTCGACGCGCAGAAAACCACCGTCGCTGGTGCCGAGCATGGTATAGAGCTCGGTGACCCGGGACACCTCGCCGCGGGCGCGCATCCAGTCGAGCGCGGCGGCCGGCAGCGGCGTTTTCGAATCGACTTCGAGGTCGCCGCCCATCAGCGCACGCGTGTCGGCGAGCAGGCCGGCGCCGACCAGCCGGTAGAGGCTGCCGCTCGCCGATACCAGCGCGACCCCGAGCGCGAGGCAGGCGCAGAAAACCCATAGCGAACGACCGCTCGCGCGCAGGTCGCGCCAGGCCAGTTCAAGCAGGAAGCGCATGCCGGGCGGCGTCCTCGACCAGGCGGCCCTCGTGCAGGCGCAGCACCCGCTGGCAGCGGCTGGCGATGGCTTCGTCGTGGGTTACGAGCACCAGCGTCGAACCGCTTTCGGCATGCAGGCCGAAGAGCAGTTCGATGATTCGCGCGCCGGTCTCGAGATCGAGATTGCCGGTGGGCTCGTCGGCCAGCAGCACCGGGGGTGCGTGCACCAGCGCGCGCGCGATCGCGACCCGCTGCTGCTCGCCGCCGGACAACTGCATCGGGAAGTGCTCGCCGCGCTCACCGAGGCCGACGCGCTCGAGCATTGCCGCGGCGCGTGCCTCGGCGTCGTCGGCGCCGGCGATCTCGAGCGGCAGCGCGACGTTACCGAGCGCGGTCAGGCTCGGCACCAGGTGGAAGGACTGGAATACGATACCGAGCCGATCGCGACGCAGGTCGGCAAGCCCGTCGGCGTCGAGCGTATCGAGCGCGACTCCGTCGATGCGGATGGCGCCGGAATGCGGCTGTTCGAGCCCGGCGAGCAGCAGCAGCAGCGTCGTTTTGCCCGAGCCCGACGGCCCCACGATGGCGGCGGTTTCGCCGTCGCGCAGTGCGAGGTCGACGCCGCGCAGGACGTCGAGCTGCCCGTTGGCGATCGGGAAAGACATGGTCAGGTTGTCGATTTCGATCATAATTCTAGCCGGTCAGTTTCGAGAGCTACGGCAGCCGCCTAGGTCCGGATCAAATGATCGCGGATCGCGGCGAACGCGGCGAGCGCGTCGCGGGTGAAATTCGGAATCAGGTAATCGGGCCAGGTCGACAGCTTGACGATGGTCAGCTCGGCGGCGCGGTCGATGTAGATCATCTGGCCGAACACGCCGCGCGCCATGAAGTCGCCCTTCACCGAGTTGTGCACCCACCAGAAATTGCCGTAGGCGCCGTCGGGGCAGATGTCGCAGTACGGCGGGATTTCGACCGGCACGCGGCCGCGCGCGCACTCGTCGACCCAGGATTTCGGCACCACCTCGGCGTTACCGACGCGGCCGTCGTTTTGCATCATCAGGCCGAAGCGCGCGTAGTCCCGCAGGGTCGCGTTGAAGCCGCCATCGGCGAGCGCGGTCGCGGCCTGGTCGACGGTGAAGAAGCCATCGTGCTCGGCGCCGATCGGTTTCCAGATGTGCTCGCTGACGAGTTCCGCGAGGGAACGCCCGGCGGCGCGCTCGAGCGCCCACGCGACGACGTCGGTCTCGATCGATTTGTACTCGAAATGGTCGCCGTGCTCGCGGATCTTCGGCAGCGACAGGATGACGTCGCGGATCGTCGAGCGCGAATCGCCGTCGGGCACCGGCCGCCAGCCGGCGGCAATGTCGATGCGGGTCATGTCCGATTCCGGCGCGTTGTAATCCTCGGTAAAGCGCACGCCGCTGGTCATATCGAGCGCATGCGCGAGCTTCGCGTCGTGGTAACCGCAATGCGCGAGTTCGGGCACGTAGGCGGTCAGCGGCGCGTCCGGGTCGACCAGCCCGCGCGCGTGCAGGATACCGGCGAGCGAGCCGACGATCGACTTCGCGACCGATTGCGACAGGTGCGGCGTGTCGGGCTGCATGTCGTTGAAGTATTGCTCGCTGACGACTCGGCCGCGGTGCAGCACGGCAAAGCCGTCGGTATAGGATCGTTCGAGAAACGCCGGCAGCGCGATCGTGTCACCCGCATGATCGCGCAACTCGACCGCCGACAGGTCCCGTGCGCCCTCGGGCAGCGGCCGCGGCCGGTCACCGTCGGCCTCGACGTCGACCGTCGGAAAGAGGCTGCGGATGTGCATGAACGACCAGCGATTGAACGGCGGCAAATCCCAGTTGGATGGACCGGGACGCTTGTCCGGCGGCGGCGGAAAGCCTTGCATGATGCCCAGTTCGCGCGCGCTGCGGGGCTTGTCGTTCGCAGACTCCATCGTGACTTTGACTCCGGTTTGAGTGGTTGACCCGGCGCGTCGCAAGCGCCGCCGGGATTTGCGGGATATTACACCAACGACCTCGATTCGGTCTGCCGGTCGATGGCGAGCCAGGGCGGCGAAAATGAACTAATATCCGGATATCGATACTGCAACCGACACCGGAGTCTAGGATGCGATATTGCGGAAAACTGGCCTTGATCGGGATTCTCTGGCTCGTGCTGTTGCCGGCGCAGGCGGGAATGGTTTCGACCGCCGAGTCGGCGGCGCAAGCTGCGACGGCCCCGGGCGTTGCGATCGAGCTCGTGCGTCAACGCGTCGAGCGGCAGCTGGTCGAGCGAGGTCTCGAGCCGGCGCAGGCCGCTGCGCGCGTCGCGCGGATGACCGATCCCCAGGTCGTCGCCCTCGACGGCAAGCTTGAGACGCTGCCGGCCGGCGCCGGTTTGAGTACGACCAACCTGCTGCTGATCATCATAATTCTCATCCTGCTGATCTGACACGGCCTGCCGGCGGGCGGGCCGCGGCCAGGCTTCGACCGGCCTCAGGCGCGGTTGGCGCGACTGCGCAGCTGCGCAAGCTTGGCCTCGAGATACTCGATCTCGCGATTGATGTGCGCGAGGCGCTCCGATACCGGCGCCTCGACCTCGAGGCGATCGGCGATGCCTTTCGATTCGATGATCGAGCGCACCAGCCTGGCTTCCTCGATGGCGAGCGTCAGGCTCGTCAGCAGGCGATCGGTCGAGGCGGGTTCCTGGTGAGACGGCGTATCCATGAAGGGCCAGTCCTTGCGTGAAAGTTAGATTATCGCGCTTCGATCGTTTTTTACTATCGGGCAGTATCGACTCGTGCTGTAAGAATTTTCCTACAGCCGTTCCGATAGGCGATCGAGCGTCACGGTCCCCGTATCGAATCCATCCGGTTGGCCCACGCGCTTCGATATCGCGCTAGCAGCATCATTCCGTCGATCATGACCGCCCCCATCGCGCAGTGCAGCGGCGCCTAGCGCTGTTGCCGCGCCTGGTGGGCAGGCGTATCGTGAGCGGGTTTGGAGAGAGCAACGGGTGGAACGTCTCTCCATCGACAAGACCACAGGAGAAACGCGATGAAAATTCCCATTCGTCCGGCCCTGTTAGGCTTGCTGCTCGTCCCGCTCGCCGGCGGAGCCGCCAGCGTGAAGATCCCGCCGGAGGTGCTTGCCGGAATCGAGGCGAAGGCGGCCGAGGTACACCCGGACAGTCGATCTGGGCAAAAACGATTCGTTCGCGAGCAGTCTGTTGCCTTTCACTCGCTCCGGGAGTACGAAAACCAGCAGGTTCCAACGAACGTGATCAGCCGCATTCGGATCAACGTCGCGACCCAGCATCCGTATGACTTCAAGCGTCAGCTTTTCTTTTTGAACCAGCAGGCGAATCTGTTCCTGAAATTCGGTCTGGTGACGTCGCAGGTATTGCCGCCCCGGGTTGTCGATTGCGAAGACCTCGAATGGCGGCTGGCGGTGCGCGGTCAGCCGGCGACCTACCGCGGTTCGATCAAGCCGGGTTCGGCCGATATCGTGTACATCGAAGTGCGCAAGGGGCTCGAGCTAATCGGCCAGAATTTTGCCTTCCCGAATCCGGGGGGTGCCTGGGAAGTCATGGTCTGGGGCGATCACTACATCAAACGTACGCACCGCGAAAAGTTTCACTGCGAAAAGTACTGATCGCCGAGGGCGCAGGCGGGTGCCGCGGCCCGAAGGTGTCGTGGCGCCGTTCAGATTGCCTGCAGCGCGTGCGCGTGGGCCGACATGTCCATGCCGGAGCATTCGCCGAGTTCGTCGTGCAGCCATTGGCGGAAGGCGACGATTCGCGGCTTGTTTTGCCAGCCGTCGATGCAGCTCAGCGTGTAGTAGAGCGCCGATGCGCCGCGGAGGTCGAGCGCGATGACGAGCCGGCCGAGTTCGAGCTTCTCGCCGATCATCGCCAGCGGCCCGAGCGCGATGCCGAGACCTTCCTCGGCGGCCTTGATCGCCAGGTAGGTGTTTTCGAAGCGCGGCCCGTGCAGGGTCGGCGGCCGCGGGTACTCGACACTGGCGAACCAGCGATCCCAGATATCCCAGCGGCCTTCCGCCTGCACGCACGGGTAGTGAAACAAATCGTCGATCGCGCCGATCGGCGGGCCGGATTCGAGCAATCGCGGGCTGCACACGGGCACGTGGGGCGACTGCATGAAACGCTCGCCGCCGGCGTCAGGCGGCACTTCGAAGGAGCAGTTGACCCGAACGTCGAAGGGGTGCTCGTTCGGCGCATCGTCGCGGGCGATCGTCGCGACGTGGACATCGATTTCCGGGTAAAAACGGTTGAAGCGGATCAACCGCGGCAGCAACCAGTACGACGCAAATGCCGGTGAGGCCTGCAGGTAGAGCGGTCCGCGGTGAGAGCTGCCCTTGACCCGTTGCGTCGCCGATTCGAGTCCGTCGAGCAGGTGCGAAACCATTTCGAGATATTCGTGCCCGCGCAGCGTCAGTTCGACGCGCTGCGGATGGCGAATGAACAGCGGTGCTTCGAGAAATTCCTCGAGCAGCCTGACCTGGTGACTGATCGCGGACTGGGTCACGCAGAGTTCCGCGGCGGCCTTCTTGAAACTGAGCAGGCGGGCGGCCGCTTCGAATGCACGTAGCGACGGAAAGGAGGGTAATTGCCGCTTCATCGTGGGTGAATTTTTTTCATGCAGCCAATGAAAAATGATCATTAGCTTGCACCGAATTTTAAATCCTACAATGAAAACGGGCACTTATCCATTTGCGGGAGGCGGTGAAATGAAAAGTCAAATTCGTCCAGCGTCGGGTAAAATGGTCGTCGGCGCCGCGCTTTTCGGCATGGTCGTCGGCTGCGCCGGCAGCCAGTTGTATGCCGGCATGAAGGGTCCGACCGAACACAAGGGCGTCAGCGTAACCGAACTCGGCACCATCGATGCGGATTCACTCAATGCGCAACTCGGTCTCGAGGGATTGATCCTGCGGATGCGGGCGGTAACCATCCAGCCCGGCGGTCACATCCGCGAGCACGATCACTATACCCGCCCGGGCCTCGTCTACATGGTCGACGGTACCTGGGTCGAGGGTCGGCCGGATGGCGAAACGACGTATCGGGCCGGCGTCGACGAGACGATGCCGGAAGACAAGAACACGGTGCACTGGGTCTATAACCGCACGGACGAACCGGCAACCGCGATCGTCTGCGGCATCCAGCCGAGCGGCTAGGCTAGCGCCTGCCGGGGCTGCCGCTCGTCAAGCACGATCGCCTGCGCATGCAGTGGCCGATTGCGTCGACTCCCGACGTTTACGCGATCGAGTACCCGGCGACGGCGTGGTTTTACGGTTTGCGCGCCATGCCGCTCGGGCACTAGGCGTGGCGGCATTTGAGCTCCCGCGACGATGCCTCGTCGCGGGTGCATCCGCGACAAAAACACATGCGGTTCGTCGTTCCCTGGATTAGAATCCGGCGTCGCGGAGAAAAATTATGCAATCAATCAAGCGCCGGGTCTGGCTCGGCCTACTCGTGTTGCCGATGGTTGTCGCCTGCGCCACGCTGCCGCAGGATTTCACCGAGCCGACGGTCTCGCTGCTCGCGGTCAAGCCGAGAAATGCCGAGGATTTGTCGCCCGAGTTCGACGTCGTACTGCGGATCACCAATCCGAATCGCAAGGCGCTGGAGATCAACGGGTTGACCTATCGAATCCGTCTCGACGGTAGCGAGGTCATCGACGGCGTTGCCAGCGATTTGCCGGCGATCGCGCCCTACGGCGAGGCTGAAGTCACGGTACGCGCCCGCGCCAACCTGCTCGGCGGGATCAACTTTCTCGCCGGGCTGCTGGCGAACGCCAGTCGGCCGGTCGATTTCGAGCTGGTGGCGCGGATCGACGTCGGTGCATTCTATCCGGTCGTCCAGATCGAGCGCCGCGGCCAGCTGACCCTGCGCTAGCCGACGCCGCGCGCCTCCGGGCTGGATGGCGCCCGTCGGTGCAGTGCCGGAGCGACCATCTCGGCAGGCGCTCGCGCGGGTTTGCGCGCGAGCACGATCGAAATCTCGTTGACCGCGTCGACCGGGTAGAGCGGGTGATAGAACATCTCCGCCAGCGCGAACAGGACCCGGCTCGAGACGATGCGTAAACCGGTCCGGTCGTCGAGCTTGGACGCAACCCAGCCGGAATCGAGCGCCCAGCTGCGGACGTCGGCAAACGATTCGAAGCGGACCGGTTGACGGTGCAGACGTTCGGCGACGATCTCGAAGCCGCGTGCCTCGACCATTTTCAGGCAGTGCTCGTGATCGCGCGGCGTGTGCGCCCGGTGCAGCGACCGCTTGACGCGAAACAGCCGGCTGGCGCGGCGAAAGCGACCGGTGTGCAGCTCGATCAGCGAGCGCTGCGTCGACGTCGCCAGCGACAGCAGCCCGCCTGGCCGCAAAATTTCCTGCGCGGTAGACAGCAGCCGATCGGCATCGATGAAGCTCAGCAAGAAGTGGCTCAGGGCGAGATCGGCCGAGCCCGGACCGGCATAGTTCGCAGCGCGCACGGCGTCCGAATGGACCAGGCGCACGTCGTCGCCGAGCTTGCGCCTGGCCTGGGTCAGCATGCCGCGCGAAACGTCGAAGCCGGTGCATTCGCCGAAATCGATGTGTCGGCGTAAATCGTGCAGGGCGCTGCCGGTGCCAATGCCGAAATCGATCGTGTCGACCGGCCCGCGATCGCCCAGCTCGGCGGCGATCTGCTCGACGCAGTGGGCGCGCGCGCTCGCGTAAATGCCGGACCAGTCGCTATCGTAGCGGCTGGCGACCCGATCGTAGAGTTGGCTTACCATGATACAGTCCCTCGCTTGGTAGTGGGTGCAGCGAAGCCTGCGCCTTTACCCCGGGTATTGCAAAGGTTATCGCCCGGGTCGATACCGGCGACACCGTTCGAGTCGGCAAACGATACCACGGCCGGCGAAGCCGGCAAAATCCCGGTGTGCGACGAAACCGGTCACGTGCGATGATACACGTTGGCCCGGCCGAACAGGAGGAAGCGACATGAAACCGTTCATCGATTCCTGCAAAACCGTATCAATAGCACTGTTTGCGGTCGTGCTGTCCGCCTGCGCGGGGCTGCGAATCGATCCGCCGAGTACCGAAAACTCGACCTTGCTGCTGTTGCCGGTAGAGGTCACCTATAAAGCGCAGACGAACCAGCACGGTTTTTACTACGTCTACGATATCGAGGGCATCGACGATCCGTCGATCACTCACGAGGCGATTATCAAGTTGCCCTTGCGGGGCGATATCCTGATCGTCGATTCGCTGCCGCCGGGTCGTTACCGCGTCAGCCGCCTGACCTTCAAGCCAATCGGTAGTGGCGACTTCGACTATGGCAACAACCGATTCTCGCGCAACGATCGGTTCAGCCTGGAAGCCGGTAAAATCACGATCTTCAACCGGTCGCTGCACGTCACCCTCTACAATCGTACGCCGGGTCGCGGAATGACGACGAGTTACAGCATCGACCTGGAGCCGGTCACTGCCGACCAGATCGTCAGGATCCGAGAGGCGCTGCAGAAGTCGCCCGGTTTTCAGGCCTGGAAATTGTAGTCATCCGGCCGAAT
>JBPEYE010000304.1:0-3607 GCA_052030825.1 Gammaproteobacteria bacterium
GTCGATTACATCGTGGAGGGTAGTGTTCGTAAAACAGAGACACGTATCCGCGTGACGACCCAGCTGGTCGAGGCGGCTAGCGGTAACCAGTTGTGGGGCAAGCGTTACGATGCCGAGATCGAAGATCTGTTTGACCTCGAGGAGGAATTGAGCCGGTCGATTGCCGCGACGGTTACTGGAAAAATCGAATCCGAGTTGCAACGCATTGCAATCGCCAGGGGAGCATCCGATCCGCGAGCCTACGATTTATTGCTGAGTGGAGGTTATCACCTGGCCCAGGGCGACCGTAACAGCGTCCTCGTCGCAATCGAGGAGTTCCACCAGTGCCTGTCCGAAGATCCCGTCAACGCACGGGCGCACGCAGACCTCTTTTACTGCCACGACCTCAGCGTAATGGATCATTGGGCCGAAGACGTCGATCGTGCGCGCGAGTTGGCTACTGAGCATATATTGCAGGCCGTTGCGCTCGATCCCGATTCCGCCTATATCCAGGTCGCCTATGCCAACCATCTGGCCTTCACGCATCAGTTCGACGAGGCCGAGCGGCAGCTGAATCGCGCACTGGAAATTAATCCCAACGACACCGAGGCCATCGCGATGCGCGCGGTTTGCCTGAGCATCCGGGGCGAGTCTGCAAACGCGCTGGAACAGGCCAAACTCGCGCTCAAACTTGACCCCTACCACGCCTGGGCCCGCTGGATCAGATCGGAGTGTCTTTACTTCTGCGATCGTTTCGAGGATTGCCTCGCCAGCATCGCCGAAATCGCCAATCCTCCGGGCTTCATCCGGATCTACCAGATCGCTGCCAACATCCGCCTCGGCCGGCTGGAAAACGCGCGCCGGTCGCTGGACGAATTTCTGCGGTTCTGCGAGGAGAACATGCCATCGATGCCGGATTCCATCGAAGCCTGGCGCGCCTACTATCGCCACAATGCGCCGTTCGCCGATCCGGCGAAAAACGACCACATCATCGATTGCCTGATCGAGGCCGGTCTCGAAGACAAGCTGTTATCGGAATCGTCGAATGACGAGGAACCGGACCAGCCGTCGATCGCGGTGCTGCCGTTCGACAACCTGAGCGACGATTCCAAGCAGGCCTATTTCAGCGACGGCATCACCGCCGACATTATCGACACGCTGTCGAAGTTCAAGCACCTGCGCACGGTTTCGCGCCATTCGACCCTGCCGTACAAAGCCGACAAGCCTTCGATCAGGGACATCGCCGAGCAACAGGGAGTTCGTTACATTCTCGAAGGCAGCGTGCGCAAAAGCGGCGACCGGATTCGGGTCAACGCCGAGCTGATCGACTCGCGCGACGAAGCCATTGTCTGGAGTGAACGCTATGATCGCGACCTCGACGACCTGTTCGCGGTGCAGGACGACATCACCCGCGAAATAGCAATGGCGATGAAGGTGCAGCTCGATGACGGCGACATGGCGCGCGTTCGCTCCAGGGGGGCAACCGACATCAGGGCCTGGGAGCTGACCATGGCCGCGGTCGATCTGCAGGATACCTACGTCTGGCAAAACATCCTGAATGCGCGCGCGCTGGCGACCGAGGCGACCGAACTGGATCCGGGCTATGCCTACGCCTGGATCAGCCTCGGCTGGACCTACTGGCAGGAATACTACGCCGGCTTCAGCGACTCGCTCGAGCTGTCGATCGCCGAGGCCGAGAAAGCGGTGCGGCGCGCGCGCGCGATCGATCCGGAGTATTCCGAAGCTTACAGTCTCGCCGGCATGATCCATCTGCGGAAGCACGAACCCGAGGCGGCGATCGAGAATTGCCTCAAGGCCGTCGAACTCGAACCCGGCAACGCCGAAATGCAGGCGCTGACGGCATTCGCCTACGTCTTCGCCGGCGATTACGAAACGGCGCGGCACTACGACCAGAGCGTGCGCAAGCTGTGCCCGCTGCGCGCCAACTGGTATTACCTGGTCGAGGGCCAGATCGAGGTCGCCGGCGGTCGCCTCGAACGCGCGGCTGAGATTTTCCGCCAGGGGCTCGCGGTCGAGCCGGATTCGCCGCTGTGCCGCTATTTCCTGGTCGACCTGATGCTGCAGATGGGGGACGAGGCCGCGGCTCGACGTTACGCCGACGAAATCCGCGGGCTCGAGAAGAATGCCTCGGCGCGCGGCATCGCGCATAGCTATTCCAGCGACCCGGCGCTGCGCGCGGCCTTCGCGCAACGCCTGCAAAAATTCGATCTAATCTAGCTCCCGTGCACCGGTCCCAGCGGTTGGAGCCGGATCCCGGGGCGCAGGTTTTTGTATTTCATGTCGGTCAGCCGGCAGAAATTTGCGCCGGGCGCGAGTACGACCAGGGTCTCGGCCGCGATCGGGTCGAAGTCGGCGCGGAAATGCACCGTGCTCTTGACCGCGAGGATTTTCTGCGCGGCCGGTTCGACGCCGAGGTGGCGGATCATCGCGAGGTCGAGACACTGCGCGCGCGAGCTGCCGACGATGACGCGTACGTCGCTGGCATCGTCGAACACGCGCAGCAGCGCCATCGGCCCGAGTTCGGCCCGCGCGTTGCGGTTCATTGCGCCGGTGAAAACGAAACGGCCGTCGCCGAGCGCCTCGACCTCGAATCGCCCCGGGTAGGGTTCGCTGCCGGCAAACCCGCTCTTGCCGCCGAGCGCTGCGTCGAGCGTCGCGCCGACGCCGGCCGCGTGCGCGCGCGCGGCGACGTCGGGGTCGTACAGCATCGCCAGCACCGCGCCGCGCGCGCCGCCGCGCACCAGCGCATCGAGTAGGCCGGTCGTATCCGAGGTCGCGCCGGCGCCAGGGTTGTCCTGCGCATCCGCCAGCACCACCGGTTTCGATCCCGGGTTCTGCAGCGCGCGCGCGACCGCCGCGACGGGTTCGAATACCTCGAAACGGAAGTCCGGTTCAGCCGCGACGACCCGCCGATAAATTTGCTCGGCAGCGGCTTCGACGGCGGATGCATCGGCGCCGCAGGCGACCACCGCGGCGCCGCACTCGGCGATGTCGGCCGGTGGGAAGCCGGCGGCGAAGTCGATGCCGGCGACGCCGTCGGCTCGCTCGAATTCGGGCAACGATGCGTAAAGCGAGCGGCACGGCTCGAAGTCGGTGCACTGCGCGGTCAACGGGAACAGGAACGGGATCTTGCGCATCGCCTTGTGCCAGCGTGGGGCGGTTTGTCGTAGCTGCAACAGGTCGAACGCCCGCGCGCCGGTCGCCGCCATGTCGAGATGCGGGTAGGTGCGGTAGATCGTCATGCCGTCACTGTATGCAACCATCGCCTCGGTCACGTTGGCGTGCAGGTCGAGGCTGACGACGACCGGCATCCGATCACCGACGACGCCGCGCACGCGTTGCAGCAATTCGCCCTCGCCGTCCTCGATGTGTTCGCAAACCATCGCGCCATGCAAATCGAGGTAAACCGCGTCGAGGTCGGTGGCGGCAGCCAGATCGTCGAGCAGGATCGCCGCGATACGCTCGAACGCGTCCTCGGTGACGTAACCGCTCGGCTCGGCCGAGCACCAGGCAAGCGGCAACAGCTGGTGGCGCCCCTCGCGTGCGCGCTCGATGAAGCCGGCGAGCGGCAGGTTGAGACCCGCCATCGCGTCGAACAACTTGGCAT
>JBPEYE010000305.1:0-5156 GCA_052030825.1 Gammaproteobacteria bacterium
CTGCGCTACCAGGGCCACGACCTGGACACCTCGGGCATTTCGACGCTCGACTCCGATCTCAACGTCAATGGCGAGATGTTCACGTCCGGAGACCAGGTGCGCTCGACCTTCGACCTGTCGCACGAGGAATTCGTGCTTTATTACCAGCTCGGCAACAGTCGGCTCGACCTAGATCTCGGTGTCGACCTCAAGCGTTTCGACGGCCAGGTATCGTTCAGCGGCGCGACCAACACCAGCGTCGATGTCGATGAGACCATCCCGCTGTTTTACCTGTCGGCACGCTACGCATTGCCCAACAGCCGCTTCTACGTCGGTGCCAAGCTCAACGCCAGTTTCATCGACCTGGGGCTGTCCGACAGCAACGCCGAGGACTCGACGATCATGCTCGGCTACGACTCGGGTAACGGGCTCGGCGTCGAGGGCGGCTACAAATACTTCTCGCTCGAGCTCGACGACGTCGACACCTTCGACACCGACCTCAAGTACGACGGCCTGTACCTCAACGGTTACTACAACTTCTAGCCATCGGCTTCGTCAGTAATTTTTCAGCTATCGATCAGCGACATTTCAGCGCCTGATCAGCCGTCTTTCAGACCCTCTTCCTAGGCTTTGGTCTTGCAGGATGACCTGCGACGACTGCTCCGAGCAGAGGAGAAACTGAAATGATGGTAACCAGAAAACTGCCGATTGCCGCGGCGATGGCAAGTCTCATGGCGGCGCCGATAACGGGCTTTGCCGATGAAGACGAAGTGCCTTTCGACGAAGCCCGCCTGTTCCTCGAACTCAACGATACCGACGGCGACCTCGGGATTCACGGCAAGGTCGACGGCGACGAGTGGCGCTATCTCGAGATCGAAGACCCCTACGACCGCAAGATGGCGAACATCTGGATTCGCGGCCGCCTGCGCCGGCAGGGCCTGACCGAGCTGTTCTTCGAGAGCGCCGAGCCGACCTTCGACGAGCTCGATCCGGAGCGCTTCTTCCGGCGCTTTCCCGAGGGCGAATACGATATCGAAGGCTACACCCTCGACTGGGAAGAACGCGAGAGTGAAGTCTATCTCTCGCACGTGATTCCTGCCGCTCCGTATGAAGTATCGGTCGGCGGCTATCCGATGGCTTCGAAGGAGGCCTGTGATGGCGAGGGCGATGAACCCATTCCGATCGTAGATCCCGAAGAGCTGGAGGACGAAGAAGTGCCATTCGAATGGGCCGCGGTGACTGAATCCCATGCGGCCAGGCACGGGCCTGACGGCGATGAACCGAGAGAGATTGCCCTCGGTACCGACGGCATCATCGATGTCGCCTACTATGAAGTTGTCGTCGAAATCGACGATACGGACTTCAAGCAGACTGCCATCATTCCGGGTGACCAAACCGAGTGGGATATGTCGGACGACTTTTTCGAACTGGCCGACGCGGAAGAAGAATGCCCCGACGACTCGGGGAGAATGTGCGCCCAGTACAAGTACGAAATCCTGGTCCGAACCTACGTCTACGAAGACGTTGAACCCGTGTACGTCGACGAAGACGAGGAGGAACAGCTACTCGGCAACAAGAGCGCGGTCGAAAGCTGCTTCCTGGTTCCCGAGGACGACTAGGCACGATCCGGCACTTATCGAATCCTCTCCCACACGGGAGAGGATTCGTCTCTTCAGCAGAATTTCAGTTTTCGGTCAGCATGATTTCAGTCTGCCTGCCTAGGCTTCGCGTTACAGGATGACCTGTAACAACTGCACAAACGCAGAGGAGACACTGAAATGAACCTTACCCAATTTCCGATATTTGCTCTGGCAACGGTCTTCGCCGCCGTGCCCGCGTTGGTAAATGCCGACGACGGCGAGCTCGACGAAGCCGAGATTTTCTTTGAGCTGAACGATACCGATGGCGATCTCGGTATCCACGCTTTTGCCGACGGCGATGCCTGGGAAGAACTCGAAATCGAGGCTCCCTACGATCGCGAGTTAATGAAAATTGACGTTAAAAGCAGATTGAAACGCCAGGGAGTAACCGAGCTGTTTTTCGAAAGCGCGGAACCCTGTTTTCCTGAAGAGTGTGACCCCGGCGAAGAAGGACTTTCTCCGGAGCGATTTTTCAAACGCTTCCCGCAGGGCTGGTATGAGATCGAAGTGGAAACCCTCGAAGGGGAAGAACTCGAAAGCGAAATTTTCGTGTCCCACGTAATCCCGGCTGCTCCCGAAGTCGTGTCGATTGGCGGTACCCCTTACAATGATGACGACGACGAATGCACCCAGGTTCCGGGGCCGGTTGGTGATGTCGAGATCGTCTGGGAGGAAGTTACCACCGCGCACGAGGACTTGGGTAGAAGAAGGGGTATGCCGCTCGGACGACACACGGTGATCGACTACGAATTCGTCGTCGAAGTCGACGAGGAGCCCTGGAACTCCAAAACCATCGTCCAGCCGGAAGTCGACGAAGTATCGATGACGGTTCCAAAGGCCTTTTTCGATATGGCTGATGCCGAGGAGTACAAGTTCGAAATTCTTGTCAGGGTAGACAACGGTTATGGCAATCCGGGCAACAAGAGCGCCGTGGAAGGCTGCTTCGAATTTGACCTGTAAATGCTCTCAATCGCGATCCTCTCCCGCAAGGGAGAGGATTCTTAACTGCATGGGTTGACTCGATGGATTCCCTAAAAACTACCGCGCTGACGTTTATCACGGTTTTTGCCTGCGCCATGCTGCTGCTGATGCCGGAATTCCGTCGTGAAGATGCGTCAACGATAATCGCGCCGGCGGCGACCCAGTCCTCGACGGCGAGTCGCCGGCAGCCGCTCGAATTTACCTTTGGCACCGGGCCGACGGCGAGCCCGGAGACGGATCGGTCGTCGCCGGTCGAGCCGGAAAGACGGGAGTCCTTCACTACCGCTCCGGCACCGGTGCAGGCCGAAGACTGGCAATCGATTTTTTATCCGGAGCTGGGCAGAATCGCCGCACTCGAAAATCAGCCCGCCGGACTTGCGCTGGCCGAAATATTCCCGATGTTGTCCAATGACGATCCCGCGATTCGCCTGGCGGCAATCGAAGCCCTCGGCGACATGACCATAGATGCCGTGGTTCCGATATTGTCGACGACCCTGAACGATCCCAATCCGCAGATTCGAATCGTGGCAATCGAGGCATTGGCTTCGCATGACGACAAATCCTCGGTCGGCAGCATCGAACCCTACCTCTACGACCAGGATCGAGGCGTCAGGCTGGCGGCCATCGAAGCGCTCGCGAGCCTGGAGTCTGAGGCAGCCGTCTTTGCGTTGGCGAGCCTCATCTCCGATCCGGATGCGACGATCAGAAACACGGCGATCAATGCTCTCGGCGAGATCGGCGGGAAGGCTGCGGCTCTGTACCTCGAGCAGGCGCGATACGATCCGGATCCGAACATTCGCGCTAACGCGACGGATCTTTTGTCGGAACTCGCGGACTTGGCCGGATACTAGATCGAGAACGACGCGCCGCAGCCGCAGGTCGAGGTCGCGTTGGGGTTGTTGACCACGAACAGCGCGCCCTCGAGGCCCTCGGTATAGTCGACCTCGGAACCCGCCAGCATCTGGTAGCTCGACTGGTCGATTATGAGCGTGACGCCATTCTTTTCCACCGTGCGATCGTCCGGCTTGATTTCCTCCTCGAGCGAGAAGGTGTACTGAAATCCGGAGCAGCCGCCGCCGTAGACCGACACCCGCAGCATCAGGTCCGGGTTGCCTTCTTCCTGCTGGATCGCTTTCATCTTGCGCACCGCCGCATCGCTGAATCCGAGCAGCGTTTCCCCCTGGGTCGAGCCGAGGGGAATACCGAAATTGGCGTCGATGATTACTTCCATTGCGATTACCGGGTCTCTGGTCTGACGGCGATTATATCATCCGCGGTCAATTTTCCGCGAGCCGCTCGGAGCCTCCGCCACTCGGGCCGCCACCGCCGCCAATGGTACTCGGCGACTTGTCCTCGAGTCGTTTCGGCATCTGGTCGCCCTGCGGCTGGTGCACCAGCCCGCCGTTGACCTCGGCGCCGATCGCCATCTCGATCAGGTTGTAATAAACGCTGCCCTTGATCCGCGATTTGGGCGCGAGCTCGACCCGGGTCGAACCATAGACGTCGCCGACGATTTCACCGTTCAGTACCATGTTCGGAACCTTGACTTCGCCCTCGATGCGACCGAACTCGCTGAGAATCAGAATCGCCGTGCTGCCTTCCTCGGCGACGACGTTGCCATTGATGGTGCCGTCCACGTGCAAACCGCCGGAAAACACCAGGTCACCGTTGATTTCGGTGCCCTGGCCTACCAGCGTATCGATGCGTGCCGCACTAAAACTCTTCTTTCTGCCAAACATTTATACTCCCTCTGTCAGTACGCGCGCCCAGGAAATCGTCTCGGTGAACGATTTGACCTTCTTGGTCGTCGGCCGAATGCCGATTTCGACCTCGAAGGGTTCGAATCCGTCGGGCAGCGCGATATCACCCTCGAATACCTGGAAATAACGAAATGCGAACTTGGTGTCTTTGCCCGGATTATCAAGTCTCAGGTCGGTCAGCTTCAGTTCCTCGACACCACCGCCGTTTTCGCCACGAATGCGAATGTCGGCACCGCCGTAGATTTTTCGCGTGCCCTTGCCGCTCTTGGTCAGAATCATCTTGAAGCTGAAATGATTCTGATTGTTCTTCTTGCGCACCTCGAATGACTGCAGGTTGACCGCCAGCTCGGCGTCCTTGGGCGAGACGATGCCGCGGTAAAACGCGAGTTCTTCCTTCTGCTCGAGCAGCTGTTGCTGCAGCCTAACCAGCTCCTTGTTGGCCACTTCGTAGGCATCGCGCTCGATCTTGCTGGCGCCGCCGAGGTGCGCATTCTTTTTCACCAGATTGCGATTCCGCGACTCGAGTTCGTCGATGCGCGCGAGCAGAGTTTCGCGCTCGAGCTTGAGGCGCTCGAGTTCGAACGATTGCCAGAGCTGGCCGAACACGAAAACGCCGCACATCAGGCCGACGACGAACAGCAACCCGGCCCAGAGCTTCCAGGGTTTGTGCTGGCGAACCTTGAAGCCCCGGTGCGCGGCGGTCATGGAATCATCCCCGGCGCTTCGAGTCCGAGCGTTTCGTCGAGCCCGAACATCAGGTTCATGTTCTGAATCGCTTGTCCGGCGGCGCCCTTGA
>JBPEYE010000306.1:0-1554 GCA_052030825.1 Gammaproteobacteria bacterium
GACCAAAGCGGAGGGTTTTGGGGGAGGGTGAGCCCGGACGATTTCCGGGTGTCATTCGGCATCCGCCGAATTCGTGGCCGGCCTAGCCGGCTTGCCGCCGGGCGCTGGATTCGACCGGCAAGCCGGCCTCGATCCAGTCCCGTTTGCCGTCGACATACTCGCGCGCGTCGGAATAGCCGAGGCTGCGCAGCGTATCGGTCGCGATCTTCGAGTTGTTGCATTCGGTGCTGGCGCAGTAAACCGCGATTGGCGCGGACTTGTCGGGCAGCAGCGATGCCGCGAGTTGGCGTACCTGGTCGTGCGGGATATTGATTGCGCCGGGCAGGTGCGCTTCGTCGAAGTACTTCGGCGGCAGCGCCTCGACCAGCGTGATCGGTTCGCCGCGGTCGAGCCGGGCCTTGATTTCGTCTCGGGTAATGGTCGCTGTCATTCAAATTCTCCTGTCATCAGTTAGTTGCAATTGCAACTATAACGATAGTAAGCGACTTTGGTTGCAATTGCAACTATAAAATTCTATGCTGGGTCGATGAGTCGCAAACCTTCGAGGCAAACCCAGCAGGCCTGGATCGATCTGCACCGCGCGCATCGGCGGCTGCTCGACCGGGTCGAGTCGGTGCTGAAACGCGCCGGGCTCCCGCCGCTGGACTGGTATGACGTGCTGCTCGAACTCCGGCTCGGCGCCGAGGGCGGGCTGCGCCAGTACCAGCTCGGCAACCGCGTGCTGCTGAGCAAGCACAACCTGTCGCGGCTGATCGACCGCCTCGAGCAAGGCGGGCTGGTGCGGCGCGAAGCCTGCGCCGAGGATGGCCGCGGCAACCGGATTCGCATTACCGCGGCCGGGAAAAAAATGCTCGAGCGCATGTGGCCGGTTTACGGCGACGCGATCGAGGCCAGCTTCGGCACGCACCTGTCCGGCAACGAGATGGTTGAATTGTCGCGCGTACTCGGTAAGGTGCTGGAAAACAACGACGGCGACTGAGCCGTCGGGCCGGCCGAGGTCCCGGTCCCGGATCTCGACGCAACCACGACCAGGAGGGCAAATGACCCTGACGCGACTCATCCCGATGCTGAACGTTTCCGACATCGACAACAGCATCGAGTTTTACCGCGAAGCGCTCGGCTTCGACGTCGTCAGTCCGCGCGAACTCGTCGCCGATTGGCGCTGGGCCACGATCCGCTCCGGTGCCGTCGAGCTGATGCTGTCCGAAACCGGCTCGGCCCCGGGCATGCGCACCAGCGTCGATCCGCACGCCAACACCAGCTGGCCGGCGATCTTCTATTTTTATCCCGACGACGTATCGACACTGTTCGCCGAAGTCATTCGCAAGGGCTATCAGTCGACGCCACTCGAGGTGACCCATTACGGCATGCTCGAATTCAGCGTGCAGGATCCGGATGGCCACGTGCTGAGCTTCGGCCAGGATGCCGACGCGGTCAACGGCGCGCGCGATTCGGCCTGATCAGGCGCGGGATCCCGCCGGTTCCGCGCGCGCGGCAATATCGCGCAGCAGGCGGCCGAGGATGTCGGTGCCGGTGATCACGCGCCGGGCCTCG
>JBPEYE010000307.1:0-4159 GCA_052030825.1 Gammaproteobacteria bacterium
CGGTCTCGGTGACGCCGCGATCGACGCGCTGATCGCCGAGCGCATCGAAGCGCGCAAGGCGAAGGATTTCGCGCGCGCCGACCGGATTCGCGACGAGTTGAGCGCCGCCGGCGTGGTCATCGAAGACGGCGCCGACGGCACTCGCTGGCGCCGGTCCTGATCCGGAGGCGGATTCTAAATGATTGAATTGTATCGGGTATTCGATTGACCGCCGGGGGTGATCGGCGTATTATTCCGCGCCTTGTCGAATGACAGGACTCGGGGTGTAGCGCAGCCTGGTAGCGCAACTGCTTTGGGAGCAGTGGGTCGGGAGTTCAAATCTCTCCACCCCGACCAGATTGAAAGCATCGATCGCGTTTTCTGGAATCGGTGTAGATAGGTTCAAGCGCCCGTAGCTCATTTGGATAGAGCATCGGCCTTTAGGTGACGCGCCATGATAGCGCGTAAATTGGAGCCTTTGTGGGGAAACGGAACTCACAAAGTGGATCGCACCGTATCGGGGAAACCTTAACAGTTGGGTATTGAATGTCCTAGCTGATGGCAATCCCGAGGAAACCTTTGGTTGACCCAGCCATCGGTCGTGAGTAGCATCGTAGTTCATGCATCACACGAAGGAAAAGGGCGACCTCGGTGTTTTGAAGGCTCAATTGGATCTGTATGAACAAGGTTATGTCATACTGCTTCCGGTAACCGAACACGCACCTTTTGATTTGGTCGCGTACAAAGATTGTAGCTTTAAGAGGGTACAGGTTAAGTACAAATCGGTAGACAAGACTGGCAGCCTTACGCTGCATTTTCGCTCGTGTTGGGCAGACAAGAACGGCACGCATATGCAGCATGTTGACAAAGATGCACTCGATATTTATTGCATTTATTGTCCAGATACCGACGAGTGCTACTATCTTGACCCGAAAGATTTCAATCGATCGGTGACATTGAGGGTAAGAATGCCGCGTAATAATCAGGCCAAGAACGTGAAGTTGGCGGCCGATTTTCGTAGGGTTCCGTAGAGACTATACGTGCGACGCCTGAGACGGTGAAGAGATAGTCCAGACCACAAACCCGCAAGCGGGGCGTCGAAAGGCGAAGTGGTAAGCTAAGCCGAGGGTAGCAGGTTCGAATCCTGCCGGGCGCGCCAAATTGGTTTATGGTGGATGTAGCTCAGTTGGTTAGAGTGCAAGATTGTGATTCTTGATGTCGTGGGTTCGAATCCCATCATCCACCCCATATCCCGGGCGCCTGCACAGCAGGCGCCCGTCGTTTCCAGCCGCCAGAGGGCTGGTGAAAACAGGGCGAGTTCCTATAATGGAACATCAGAGGTAACGACTGCGAAAGTGGCGGAATTGGTAGACGCGCCAGATTTAGGTTCTGGTATCTTTGATGTGAGAGTTCGAGTCTCTCCTTTCGCACCATATCCCTCGCGCCCGACCCGGCGACCGCGCCGTCTCCGGGTCGGACGCGGGACTCACGAGAACCCAGCATGCAAGTATCGATAGAAACCCTCGAGGGGCTGGAACGCCGGATGACGGTACAGATTCCGTCGGAGCAGGTCGATGCCGCGGTCGAGCAAAAGCTGAAGGACCTGAGCAAGACCGTTCGCATCGACGGTTTCCGCCCCGGCAAGGTGCCGCTCAAGGTCGTGCAGCAAAAATACGGCGGCCACGTCCGTCAGGAAGTCATCGGCGACGTGATCCAGTCGTCCTATCAGGAGGCGCTGATCCAGGAGAAGGTGCGCCCGGCGGGCATGCCGAACATCGCGGATATCAGCGACGAGGGCCAGCAGGAGATTTCCTACACCGCGACCTTCGAGGTTTATCCCGAACTCGACGCCATCGAATTCGCGTCGATCGAGGTCGAGAAACCGCTGGTCGATGTCACCGACGAGGATTTCGACAAGATGCTCGAAACGCTGCGCGAGCAGCGCAAGCAGTGGCGCGAGGTGGATGGCGCCGCCGAGAACGGCTACCAGGTGCTGGTCGATTTCGAGGGTCGCATCGACGACGAGCCGTTCGAAGGCGGCGCCGGCAAGGACATGCCGGTCGAGATCGGTGCCGGACAGATGCTCGAGGAATTCGAACGGGGCCTCGAGGGCATCAAGGCCGGCGAAGAACGCACGGTCGAAGTCAATTTCCCGGACGATTACCACGGCAAGGACGTCGCCGGCAAAAAGGCCGAGTTCAGGCTGCGCGCGAAGCGCGTGTCGGAGCCCGAGCTGCCCGCGATCGATGCCGATTTCGCCAAAAGTTTCGGTATCGACGACGGCGATCTCGAGCGAATGCGGCGGGACGTCCGCGCCAACATGGAAAAAGAGCGCAATGACCGGGTCAAGCAGCACGTCAAGAACCAGGTCATGGCCGGGCTGCTCGAGCACAACGAGATCATCGCACCTGCCGCGCTCATCGGCGAGGAAATCAAGAACCTGCGCGCGCAGGCGGCGCAGCGCATGGGCCGCGACCTCGCCGAGGTCGGCGAAGCCAATTTTCCGGACGAATTGTTCCGCGAGGAAGCGACCCGCCGGGTGCAGCTCGGGCTCCTCGTCGGCGAAGTCATCCGAACCGAAAAAATCGAGCTGGATCAATCACTTGTCGACGCCGCGATCGAGGAGATGGCGGTTGCCTACGAGCAGCCCGACCAGGTCCGGGAGTATTACCGTCAAAACCGGCAGGCGCGCGCTTCGGTCGAGAGCATGGTGCTTGAAGACCAGGTCGTCGCCCATATTTTGGAGCGCGCCAAGGTGACGGAAAAAACGGTCGGCTTCAGCGACCTGATGAGTGGCAACCTGTAACGATACGGACGGCAATCCCATGACGAAAGCAACGCACGCCCCCGGCGATCTGGTCTCGATGCACGAATCCCGGGCGGATATCCGGGCCAACCTGGTGCCGATGGTGGTCGAGCAGTCGGCGCGCGGCGAGCGCGCCTACGACATTTACTCGCGCCTGCTCAAGGAGCGGGTGATTTTCGTCGTCGGTCCGATCGAGGACCACATGGCCAACCTGATCGTTGCGCAGTTGCTGTTTCTCGAATCGGAAAACCCGGACAAGGATATCTCGCTTTACATCAACAGCCCGGGTGGTTCGGTCACCGCGGGGCTCGCGATCTACGATACGATGCAGTTCATCAAGCCCGACGTCAGTACGCTGTGCACCGGTCAGGCCGCGAGCATGGGCGCGATCCTGCTTGCGGGCGGTTGCGCCGGCAAGCGCTACGGCTTGCCGCATTCGCGGGTCATGATCCACCAGCCGCTCGGCGGCTTCCAGGGCCAGGCCAGCGACTTCGAGATCCACGCCAAGGAGATTCTCGCGGTACGCTCGCGGCTCAACAAACTGCTCGCGCACCATACCGGCAAGAAGGAAGACGTCATCGACCGCGACACCGAGCGCGACAATTTCATGAGCGCGACCGAATCGGTCGAATACGGCATCATCGATCAAGTTTTGTCGTCGCGTGCCGACCCAGATGAGAAGGGCGCCACAGAATAGCGAATCTTTTCGAATCGGAGGGCGAATCGTCGGTCAAAATGCGGTTTTTCCGGTTGTGATTGTCTCCAGCGTCTAATATTATCAATTCAATCGGGCATGAAATATCGGTAGTTGGGTAATGAGTGACGATAGATCGAAGAATAAGGACGAAAAGCTGCTCTACTGCTCGTTTTGCGGCAAAAGCCAGCACGAAGTCAGGAAGCTGATCGCGGGCCCATCGGTGTTCATCTGTGACGAATGCGTCGATCTCTGCAACGATATTATCCGCGAGGAAATCCACGAAAACGGCGAGGATGCCGACAGCAAACTGCCGATACCGCACGAGATCTACAAGGTGCTCGACGAGTACGTCATCGGCCAGAGCCGCGCCAAGAAAGTCCTGTCGGTTGCGGTCTACAATCACTACAAGCGACTCGAAGTCGGCCACATCAAGGACGACATCGAGCTGTCGAAGAGCAATATTCTGCTGATCGGGCCGACGGGATCGGGCAAGACGCTGCTCGCCGAGACGCTCGCGCGGCTGCTCAACGTACCGTTCGCGATCGCCGATGCGACGACGCTGACCGAGGCCGGCTACGTCGGCGAAGACGTCGAAAACATCATTCAGAAGCTGTTGCAGAAATGCGACTACGACGTCGAGAAGGCGCAGACCGGCATCGTCTACATCGACGAGATCG
>JBPEYE010000308.1:0-8095 GCA_052030825.1 Gammaproteobacteria bacterium
GCCGCGTGACGCTTGCGCAACGCGAAGAACCACGCGCCGCCGAATCCGCAGGCGACCAGGCCATAGATCAACGGTGCGAGGTTGAACAGCAGCACCGAGCCGAACTCGGTCACGATCTCGGCGACGAACAGCAGGGATACGATTGCGAGCACCACGAGCGGCCGGTGACGAAAAAGCCGTGCCGCCATGATCAGGCCGAGCAGCATCGCGCCGAACGACATCGCCGTCAGGGGTATCAGCAGCAGGTAACCGAAACCGCCGGCGGCGCCGAAGCCGAACGGCATGAAGGTGAACAGCCCGATCAGCAGGGCAACCAGGCCGCAGAACGTGAAACAGCCGTAAGCCAGGTCGAACTGCCAGCGGTTGTAGGGCGATTGCGGCATGGCGATTGCGATGCCCGTTCAGCTCGGCGACCCGTCGCCGCCGTCGCGCGCGCTGGCGGCGAGGATGCCGCGCAGGATGTTGACCTCGTTGCGCGACAGGCCGGCGCGCAGGTACAGACGGCGCAGCCGCGGCATGACCTGCCCGGGTTGCGCCGGATCGATGAAGCCGGTGGCCTCGAGGGTTGCTTCGAGGTGGCCGAATAATCCCTCCAGCTCGGCGCTCGTCGCCGCTCGATCGTCCGCATCGTAGGGGTCGCTCGCCGGCGCCGGCGCCTGCCGGTGAAAGATCTCGTAGCACAGGATCTGGATCGCCGCGGCAACGTTCAGCGAACTGAATCGGGAATCGGTCGGTATCATGACCATCGCGTGGCAGAGCTGCAGCTCGTCGTTGCTAAGGCCCGATTTTTCGCGGCCGAAGACGATCGCCGCACGGGCCGAATCGTCGAGCTCGAGCAGGCGCTTCGCCGCCGCCCCCGGGTCGAGCGTCGGCCACTCGAGCGAGCGACGGCGCGCGCTGGTCGCAACGACGAATTCGCAATCGGCCACGGCATCGGCCAGCCTGGCGTGGGTTTCGCGCTGATCGAGCACGGCCAGCGCACCGGATGCGCGCGCGATCGCGACCTCGCCGATCGGGCATTGCGGATCGACCAGCGCCAGCCGCGCAAAGCCCATCGTGTACATTGCCCGCGCCGCGGCGCCGACATTGCCGGGATGGGTCGTGCCGACCATGACGATCTTGATGTTGTCGCGTTGCATTGCCTGTTCCGCTCGCTGGTTTCTCGCCGGTGCGTTTGCTAGACTGCGCGCCGTCCTCGCTGACCGTCCGGGCGCCCGATGCAACCCATGCTCAACATCGCGATTCGCGCGGCCCGCCACGCGGGCGACCTGATCGTGCGCAAGATCAACAAACTACCCGACTTGCGGGTCGAAGTAAAAGCGCGCAACGATTACGTCAGCGAGGTCGACCGCGAGGCCGAAGCGCGCATCGTCGACGAACTGACGAAGGCCTATCCGGATCATGGCATCGTCGGCGAGGAAAGCGGCAGCCACGAAGGTGCCGGCGAATATCGCTGGATCATCGATCCGCTCGACGGCACCACCAACTACCTGCACGGCGTGCCGCACTACGCGGTGTCGATCGCCTGCGAGCACCAGCACCGGCTGGCGCACGGAGTCATCTACGACCCGATCAAGCAGGAACTGTTCGCCGCGAGCCGCGGCGACGGCGCAACGCTGAACAACCGGCGCATTCGCGTCAGCCGTGCCAACCGTCTCGACAATGCGTTACTGACGACCGGCTTTCCGTTTCGCAATCCCGAGGAACTGGCGCGCTTTCAGCGGCTGTTTGCGGCATTCTTCGAGCGCGCCGGCGACATTCGGCGACCGGGATCGGCGGCGCTGGATCTGGCCTACGTCGCCGCCGGCCGCTTCGACGGGTTCTGGGAAGCCGGGCTCGGCGCCTGGGACATCGCCGCCGGCGCGCTCATCGTGCGCGAAGCCGGCGGGCTGGTCACCGATTACGCCGGCGACGAGCACTTTCTCGAGCGCGGCGAGATCGTCGCCGCCAATCCCAAGGTCTTCGCCGAAATGCTGCGCATCATCCAGCAGCACTCGAGCTGAGACAAACAGCAGTCACGGCGATTACGAAATTTCGATCTTTAGTTATGTTTCTCGTGCCTGGCACTGATGCTGTTACCGTGATGGCTGGCGGCGGGTCGAGGGGGTCAGAGCAAAATTTCCGTATTTCGACCGCGCGGTAATTTTTGATCCGAAACGGAAATATTGGCCTGACCCCGATCATGCGGCAACGTCGAGGCTTCGTTATTCAGTTCGTGCAAGATCGGGGACAGACCAAAAATTGCCTTACTTACCCGAGTTCGGCCTCGTCTGGATGCAATTTCTGCTCTGTCCCCGTGTACTGCCGCCAGCCATCCTGCTAACAACTCGACCTCACTGCAGCATCAATCAGCGATAGTGCCGCAGTTGACCGACGAGCACACCGTGGATGCGCACGCGCTCGGCCGGGTAAATCATCGGCTCCATCTCCGGATTTTCCGGAATCAGCGCCACCTGCCCCTCGCTTTTGCGCTTGAATCGCTTCAATGTCGCCTCGGTATTGTCGATCATCGCGACGACGATGTCGCCGTCGTCGGCGACCGGCTGCTTTTTGATGATGACGTAATCTTCGTCGAGAATGCCGGCGTCGATCATCGAGTCACCGGTGACCCGCAGCGCGAACAGGTCCGGCCCCATGAACATTTCGGCGAGGTTCAGTTCCTGCTGGTCCTCGATCGCCTCGATCGGCTGACCGGCGGCGATGCGCCCGGCGAGCGGTATCGTCGGCGGCGCGACCAGCGGCAGATCGATCAGGCTCATGCCGCGCGAGTTGTTCTTGACCCGGTTGATGTAGCCCTTGTCCTCGAGCGACTGCACGTAACGGTGAATCGTGCCGTGCGACTGCACGCCGATCGCGGTACCGATTTCTTTGAACTTCGGCGCGTAACCGTGCTGTGCGATATAGTTGCGAATGAACTGCAACGTCTTTTGTTCCTGTGAAGTCAACATGTTAGCGTGCTTTTCTCGATTCGATCTCACGGAAGTTTAGAGAATAAAACGAGAACATGCAAGTGCCGACGCCGAAAAAAGGGCCACGCGAGCGTGGCCCGGAAAGACGTCGCGCCGGGGCCGTGCGACCGCGGCGCCGGTTCGTTCACCGGTTTTCGCGGTTGTCGATCAGGTTGTCGACCACCGCCGGATCGGCCAGCGTCGATGTATCGCCGAGGTTGTCGAGCTCGTTGGCCGCGACCTTGCGCAGGATTCGGCGCATGATCTTTCCCGAGCGCGTCTTCGGCAGCCCCGGCGCCCACTGAATGATGTTGACCTTGGCGATCGGGCCAATTTCCGAGCGCACCAGCTTGACCAGTTCCGCCTTGAGTTCGTCGCTGCCTTCCTCGCCGGCCATCAGCGTGACGTAGGCATAGATGCCCTGACCGGTGATTTCGTGCGGGTAGCCGACCACCGCGGCCTCGGCGACCTTCTCGTGCAATACCAGCGCCGATTCGATCTCGGCGGTGCCGAGCCGATGGCCGGAGACGTTGAGCACGTCGTCGACGCGGCCGGTAATCCAGTAATAGCCGTCCTCGTCGCGACGCGCGCCGTCGCCGGTGAAATAGTAACCCTTGAACATCGCGAAATAGGTTTCATAGAAGCGCTTGTGATCGCCGTACACGGTGCGCATCATCGACGGCCAGGGCGCGCGCATCGCGAGGTTACCGGCGGCCGGATTGCCGTCGATTTCCTTGCCCTCGTCATCGAGCAGCACCGGTTGCGCGCCGAAGAACGGCAAGGTCGCCGAGCCCGGCTTGGTCGCAATCGCGCCGGGTAGCGGCGTCAGCATGTGCGCGCCGGTTTCTGTCTGCCACCAGGTGTCGACGATCGGGCAGCGGCCATCGCCGACGACGTTGTAATACCACAGCCAGGCTTCCGGGTTGATCGGCTCGCCGACCGTGCCGAGCAGGCGCAGCGACTTGCGCGAGGTTTTCCTGACCGGCTCGTCGCCGGCGCCCATCAGCGAGCGGATCGCGGTCGGCGCGGTGTAGAAGATCGACACGTCGTGCTTGTCGCAGACCTGCCAGAAGCGCGAGATGTCGGGATAGGTCGGTATTCCCTCGAACATCAGCGTGGTGGCACCGTTGCACAGCGGGCCGTAAACGATGTAGGTGTGCCCGGTCACCCAGCCGACGTCGGCGGTGCACCAGTAGATTTCGCCATCCTTGTAATCGAACACGAGCTTGTGCGTCATCGCCGCCTGCAGCAGGTAGCCGCCGGTCGTGTGCAGCACGCCCTTGGGTTTGCCGGTCGAGCCCGAGGTGTAAAGGATGAACAGCGGGTCTTCGGCGCTCATCATCTCCGGCTCGCAGTCGGCCGACGCCTCTTCCATTGCCTCGTGGTACCAGACGTCGCGGCCGTCGGTCCAGTCGACCGGCTCGCCGCCGCGCTGCACGACGATAACGCTGGTCACGCCCGGACATTCGCTGACCGCCTCGTCGGCGTTGGCCTTCAGCGGCACCCGCTTGCCGCCCCGCACCGACTGGTCGGCGGTGATCACGACCTGGCAGTCGGAATCGTTGATGCGGTCGGCGAGCGCGTCGGGCGAGAAGCCGCCGAACACGATCGAGTGAATCGCGCCGATGCGCGTGCACGCGAGCATCGCGACCGCGGCCTCGGGAATCATCGGCATATAGATCGAGACCCGGTCGCCGCGCTTGACGCCCTGCGCCTTGAGCACGTTGGCGAACTTGCAGACTTCCTCGTGCAGCTCGCGGTAGGTGAGCTTGCGGTCGCGCTCGGGATTGTCGCCTTCCCAGATGATCGCGACCTGGTCGCCGCGGGTGTCGAGATGCCGGTCGAGACAGTTGTAGGACACGTTCAGCTCGGCGCCGTCGAACCACTTGATGTGCAGATCGTCGGCATCGAAACTCCAGTCGAGTACGTTGCTCCACGGCTTGAACCAGCTCAGGTATTTCTCGGCCTGTTCCGACCAGAAACCCTCGGGATCGTCGACCGATTGCCGGTACATGCGCTGGTATTCGTCTGCCTTGATGTTGGCCTGTGCGGCGAAAGCCTCCGGCACGGGATAGGTTTTGATCTCGGACATGGTGCCTTCCTCGGGAATTGGAATGATCGGTTGATGTCGTCCGGATATGCTTACACAATCGATCGCGAGCGACAAGCGGCCGCCCGGCCTGTCGCCGCGGGGTGCGGGCATTATTGATCCGGATCATACGGCGAGCCAAATCGATTGACCGAAGCGTCACTATCGGTAACACTTCGGCGGATCAGCGGTAACCGGGGGTAACACCGTGAGCTTGTTTACGACCGAAATCCGGCCGACGGAAATCACCGTCGTCGTGCTGATCGTCGCCCTGCTGGTACTGCTGCCGCCGCTGCTGCGGCTTTGGCTTGCGCCCGACGCGCCCTGGTTCACACCCTATCTCGTCTGGCTCGGCGTCATCGGCCTCGCCTACTGGCTGCAACGGTTGCTCGGCAAGCATGCAATTTGAGCTCTGGCAACTGTTCGTCGTCGGGGTCCTCTACCTCGGCCTGCTGTTTCTGGTCGCGACCGCGACCGACCGCGACTGGATCCCGCGCTCGATCGCGAGCCACCCATTGGTCTATACGCTGTCGATCGGCGTCTACGCGACGTCGTGGACGTATTACGGCAGCGTCGGCTTCGCCGAGAAAGAAGGTTTCAATTTCCTGACGATCTACCTCGGCACGACCCTCGCCTTTCTCGCCTCGCCGATCCTGCTGCGACCGATCCTGAAACTGACCGAAACCTATCGGCTGGCATCGCTCGCCGACCTGTTTGCATTTCGCTACCACAGCCAGGCCGCCGGCATCCTCGTGACGCTGCTGATGATGGCCGGCACGCTGCCATACATTTCGCTGCAAATCCAGGCGGTCACCAACACGCTGCAAATCCTGACCGGCGAAACCGAGCAGCAACTGATCGCGCTGATGTTCTGCATCACCGTCGGACTGTTTTCGGTGCTGTTCGGCGCGCGCCACATTTCGCTGCGGGAGAAGCATCGAGGTCTCGTCGTCGCGATCGCGTTCGAGTCGCTGGTCAAACTGGCCGCGTTGCTGATCGTCGGTCTGTTCGCGGTGTTCGGCGTATTCGGCGGGTTCGGTGAACTCAATCGCTACCTCGCCGAACATCCCGACGCCAGCCACGCGCTGTTCGAGCCGGTGCGCGAGGGTCCGTGGGCGACGCTGATGTTGCTGTCCTTCGCCGCCGCATTCCTGTTGCCGCGGCAATTCCACATGATCTTCGTCGAAAGTATCCGCCACAAGAATATCGAGACCGCGAGCTGGGCCTTTCCGCTATTCCTGTTGCTGCTGAACCTGTCGATTCCGCCGATCCTGTGGGCGGGCCAGTCGCTTGCGATCACGATCCCCGCCGATTTCTACGTGCTCGGTATCACCCTCGAAAGCGGTTCGTCGCTATTGCCGATTCTGACCTTCATGGGCGGGCTGTCGGCGGCCAGCGCGATGATCATCGTCACGACGATCGCGCTGGCATCGATGTGCATGAACCACCTGGTGCTGCCGGCAAGTTTTCCGCCCAAGCTGAAACAGCACACCAATATGTACGAATGGCTGCTGTGGGGCCGGCGGGTTGCGATCATGGCCATCGTCGGGATCGGTTACGCCTTCTATCTGGTACAGGAAACCAATCCGGGACTCGCCGGCCTCGGCCTGATTTCGTTCGTCGCCGTCGCGCAGTGCCTGCCGGGCGTCGTCGGCCTGCTGTACTGGTCGCGCGCCAACAAGAAAGGCCTCATTGCCGGGCTCGTCGTCGGTGCCTCGATCTGGGCGCTGACCCTGTTCATTCCGCTGTTCGAGCGCGCCGGGGTCATCGAGACGCTGTTTTTCACGATCCCGGGGCTCGCGATGAGCACCACCGATGCGGCGCTCTGGTCGTTGACCCTCAATGGCCTTGTCTTCGTCATCGTCTCGTTGCTGACGCGCCAGTCGCACGACGAGCGCGAGGTCGCCGAAGCCTGCGGTCGCGAGAGCTTCCTGATTCCAACCGGCGAGATCAAGGCGGCATCAGTCGCCGAATTCGAGCAGCAGCTCGGCCACATCGTCGGCCAGGATATCGCCCACAACGAGGTCAGCCGCGCGCTCGCCGACCTCGGGCTCGCGCCGGGCGAAATCACCCAGGCCGACCTCGCCCGGCTGCGCGCGCAAATCGACCGCAACCTTTCGGCGCTGGTCGGGCCGGTGCTGGCGCGGATGATCGTCAACGAGCACCTGCAAATCGATCGCGCGGCAAAATCGGCGCTTGCCAACACGATCCAGTTCGTCGAATCGAGCCAGGAAAAATCGCGCAGCGAGCTGCTCGGCGTGTCGAGCGAACTCGATGCGTTGCGCCGCTTTCATTTCCAGGTGCTGCAAGACTTGCCGCTGGGCGTCGTTTCGATTGACGAAGCCGGCACGATTGCGAGCTGGAACAAGCAGGCAAGCGCACTTACCGGTATCGCCGAGGCCAGCATCATCGGCCAGCGGCTCGACGAAATCGGCGAGCCCTGGAACCGGATCCTGGCCGCCTTCATCGCCAGCGACGAGTACATGCTGCGCGAACTCAAGGTACCGTTCGGCGACCGGGTCCGCGTGCTGAACCTGTTCAAGGCCGAGGTCAACCGCGAAATCGAGGGTCGCGGCGGCATCGCGGTCCTGATCGAGGATCACAGCGAACGCTACTGGCTCGAGCACAAGCTCGCGCACAGCGAGCGCCTCGCGTCGATCGGTCAGCTCGCCACCGGCGTCGCCCACGAAATCGGCAACCCGGTCACCGGCATCGCCTGCCTGGCGCAGGATTTGCGCGCCGACCTCGGCGACGCGCCGCGTGCCAGCGAGGGGCTCGAGCAGATCCTGACGCAGACCGACCGGATCGCGCGTATCGTCGGCTCGTTGTCGACCTTCAGCCATGCCGGAACGCCCGACGATTCGCCCGCCGAGACGCTCGCCATCGACCAGGTCATTGACGAGGCGATCGGCCTCGTGTCGCTGTCGCGCGCCGGCAAGCAAATGCATTACGAAAATTGCGTCGAACCCGGGATGCGGGTGTCGGGCTACCCGCAAAAGTTGCTGCAGGTGTTCGTCAACCTGCTGACCAACGCGACCGACGCGTCCGCGCCCGGGCA
>JBPEYE010000309.1:0-1628 GCA_052030825.1 Gammaproteobacteria bacterium
GTAACAGGTCAGGGATCTCGTCGGCGGCATTCGCCGCGACCCGGGTCATTCCCGAATCCGGAATTGCGGATCCCAGCCGAGCGCATCGCGTGCCTTTTCGTTCGTCACCGTCGGATCGTCCTCGCAGATATTGTAGATTCCGGGTGCGCCGCGGGTCAGCGCGCGGCGGGCGGCATCGGCGGCGGCGTCGACATGCACCGCGCAACCCGCTTCGGCGCGCTCATCGAAGCCCGTTGCCGGCCCGTAGAGGCGGCCATAGCGCAGAACGACCCCGGCCAAGGGCGCCTGCAGTACCTGCCGTTCGAGCGTCAGCACGGCGCGCACCGTAGCGCCGAGGCGCGGATCGTCAACGGCGAGCGGCGCTTCCTCGCGATACGGCAAGGGTCCGGGCGCATAGGCGAACGCAATGCTCTGCGCGACCATGCGCGCGGCGCCGGCGGCGATGCTGGCATCGACCAGATTGGCGGTGCCGGTCTCGCGCAGCGCCGCGGTTCGCAACAACGCTTCCGGCATCGCCGCCGGATCGAGTGCGGCCGGCAGGTCGGTCATCTGGTGCACGACGACGTCCGGCGCCGCGGCACAGACCGCGGCGCGCAGCGCAGCGCGATCGAACGCATCGACCACCACGGGCTGGACGCCGAGCGCTTCGAGCAGCGCCTGCCGGTCGCGCGAACGCGTCGTGCCGACGACCGCCCAGCCGTCGTCGACCAGCAGCCGGCACAGCTGGCGGCCGATCACGCCGCTCGCGCCGGCGACGAATGCGCGCCCGCGGTGGCGGCCGGTCGCGTTCAATTCGCGGTATCCCCCTGCAGCATCATCAGGCTGCTCTGGTTGACCTGGATCAGCCCCCGCCGCGGTCGATCGAGATCGATGATGATGAAAACGATCAGCGCGATCAGGAACGAAACCATCAGCGTCGGCGCGACCACGCGCTTACCGCTCAATCCGCTCGAATATCCGAGGATTCCGCCCGACGCGATGAACACGACGAACAGCAGCAACAGCACGACTTCGGGCACGTGCATTTCGAGCAGCGCGTTGCGTCGGCCCTGGGCGTCGATCATGTCGTTGAGCGCGTTGATGAAGGCGCCCGACGTGACCGGGCGGGGGTCGGTCTGCGCCGCCGCCACCGCCACGGCCCAGAGTTCGTTTTGCAGGCGCGCGATCCGCACTTCGTACGCGCGTCGCTCGGTGCGCCGGGTCAGGTCGATTCGACCGACCGCAACGCGCTGCTCGATGTATTGTTGCAGCAACCGGTTGGCTTCCGCGCGCTGCCGCTCGGGCAACAGCTCGACCCGCAGCACGACGGTGCCGATCGCGTTGGCCTCGGCGATCAGCGCCTGGCTGCGGTTGTCGTAGCGCTGCATCGACATGCTAAAGGTGAAGCCGAGCAGCAGCGCCAGCAGGCCGAGGATGCTCGCCTGGATTGCGCCGGTCAGCGTCTTGATCTCGTCGTCGGTACGGTTCTGGATGTAGCGACCGACTCGGTAGCCGAGTTCGTTGGCGACCACGATGAGCACGAACAGGCCGACGGTAATCGAGAAGCTTGAAAAATCGTAAAGCAGTGGTTGTTGCATCTGAATTCCGTCGACGCCGTAGCGTGATTCGAGCGTATTGTTGGATACCCG
>JBPEYE010000031.1:0-15342 GCA_052030825.1 Gammaproteobacteria bacterium
CGGCCACCACGGCCGGGCCTGATCACGCGCTTCAGGCTGCGTTCAGGCGGGCATCGTATCCTGACCCGCGTTCGACGTCCCCGGGGGGCCGTACGCGGACGGGATCCGCGCAGGAGCGAAAGTCATGAAACGGAGCGATGAAAACGACGTGATGCCGCTCGAGCGGCTGCTGATTTACCTGCGGCTGGCGATCGAGGAAGCGCGCATGACGCGCTCGGTGGTCGAGTCGCGCCTCGTTTTGAACGGCCGCGAAACCAGCCAGGCGACACGCGCGCGACTCGTTGGCCTCGACCGCGAGATCGCGTTTCTCGAAATGCAGGTGGTCGACCTGAGCGCCCGTATCGAGCGCGCCGACGCGGCCTAGCCGCGCCGGGCGATCGTGTCGTTAGTGTTCGGCTTCGGCGCGGGTCGCGTGCTCGGTGCCGGGTTCGTGCTCGGGCGGCGAATAGGTCGTGTAAAGCCTGAGCATGCCTTCGCCGGTGTTACGGAAGTTGTGATACTGGCCCGACGGCACGATGCTGACATCGCCCGCGGCGACATCCATCTCATCGTCACCAATTTTCGCGCGGCCTTCACCGGCGACGAAGTAGAGCAGCTGGTCATGGCCTTCGTGGACCTCGCCACCGATTTCCTCGCCCTCGGGGATTGCCATCAGCACGAGCTGGGCTTCGTCGCCGGTCCAGATGACCTTGCGAAACTCGTCGTTGTCGCGCGCCAGTTGCGCGATCGGCAGGGTCAGGCGTTTGGTTTCGCTCATTTTTTTCCTCCGGGAAAATTTGAATGCTATGAGTTACGCGACAACGACCGGAATGGTTCAGTTCGTATTCTCTCGCCGCAAAGCATAACCATCGGAAGCCAGCGCGCGCATCGCAAGCCCGGCAACGAGCGCGACGAGCAGGTGCCAGGCGAAGTGGCTGCCGATTGGGATCGTCGCGCAAATCGACGGGTCGATCGTGCGCAGCGCCAGCGCCAGCGCAAACATTGCGGCCGCGCCAAGCAGTAAATTCGGGTCGCGCATCGACTGCCGGCGCCGGTGCGCGCCGAGCACGATCAGGGCCGCAAGCGTCGGCAGGTAGAGCAACAAGCCGTCGGTACTGGCCGGCTGCGTCGCCGCCGGAAGCAGGCTCAACGCGAACGCGAGTTGCACCAGACCGGCGAGGCGCGCCGGGAAGCCGAGCGTCCCGCGGGTGTAGAACCACAACCAGGCAAACTGGAACGCGAGCAGCGCGCCGATATCGAGCCAGCGCGTCCACGGTTTCGCGAGGCCGTGCCAGGCAAGACTGCCGATCGCGATCGCGATGAGCAGCACGACCAGCACGCGGCCACCGAACACCGGTTCGCGCCGCAGCGATCGCCAGATCAACACCGCGACGACGACGAAGGCGAGGTTGGAGAGCGCGTTCGCCGGTTCAGCCAGCAGACCCGGGCCGACGCGCTCGCAGTAGTGATCGATCATCGGTGGTCAGGCCCGAATCCCGCCCCGCGAATCTTGCCGACGGGTTCTCGCCCGGGCGCCGGCGAATCGCGACCGCGGCGACGTCTCGACGCCGCGGCGGATCGCAACCGGCCTCGCGTACCCGGCGGCCAGCGCAATCAGCTCGAGTCGACCAGTCGCAGGCAGTAGACCGGCGGCAGATGGTTGGACAGCGTGTCCCAGCTTTGGCCCTGGTCTTCACTGACCCATGCCGAGCCGGTGGTGCTGCCCATCGCCAGTACCGCGGCGCCCGCGGACACGTCGAGCGCGTGCCGGAAAACGATATCGTAGGCATGCGCCGCGGGCAGGCCGCGGTCGAAAACTTCCCAGCTCGCGCCGCGGTCGCGGGTGCGCGCGACGACGACCTTGCCGTCGGGCGCGATGCGCTGCTCGTCGCTGGCCGCTGGCACCCGCCACGCGGTGTCCGGGTCGTCCGGATGCACCGCGACCGCGAAGCCGAAGGCGGTCGGCGCGACGGCTTCGAGTTCGCGCCAGCTCGCCGAGCGATCTTCGGACAGGAAGACGCCATTGTGATGCTGGCACCACAAGACGTCGGGGTCGGCTGCGGATTGCACGACCCGGTGCGGATCCTGGGTGTTCGGGTTGCCGGCCTGTTCGGGCGGCATATAGGCCGCGCGCATGCCCTCGGCGCGGCAGGCCCAGGAATTGCCCTGATCCTCGCTGACCCAGACGCCGCCGCAGGAAATCGCGACCGTGATCCGATCCGGATCGGCGGGATGCATCGCGATCGAGTGGATCCCGGGCAGGTCGGCGCCGCCGCCGAACCACTCCTTGCGCAACGGATTCTGCCACAGCGAATCGATCAGTTGCCAGCTGTCACCGTGATCGCGCGAGCGGAACAGGCCGCCCGGGATCGTACCGGCCCACAGCTCGCCGTCACGTCCGGCCGGCGCCGCCTCGAGCGACCAGATCAGTTGCGTATCCCACGGGATCTCGGTATGTCGCATCGGCTCGATGTCGGAGACGCCCTCGGGCTTTTCGGGATAGGCCGGCGCGGCGATCTCGATCCAGTCGGCGTCGCCGCGCGCACGACGATGCAGCTTGACACCGAAATGACCGTGATCGAGCGCGGCGTAGGCGTTGCCGCTGCGGGGGTCGACCAGCAACATCGACACCGGCACCCCGAGAAATGCGGTTTCGTCGATTTTCCAGCCGCCGCCATTGCGCCTGGCGATGAAGAGTCCCTTGCGGGTACCGATCCAGATTTCGCTGCTCATGATTTATCCCCCTGACAGGGCCTGGAACACGAAGATTTCGGTGTTCGGTTTGATGCGATCGCTCAGCCGCTCGCGGTCGGTGATCGATCGACCGTCGCTGAGCACGAGCATGTGATGTCGCACCGCGCCCTGGTTATCGAGAACGTAGCCGCGGACGCCGGGATGGCGTTCGAAATAGCGTTCGAGGGCTTCGCCGACGGTCGTCGCCTCGACCTCGCAATCCGGCGCGCTGACGTGGCGCTGGATCGTGTGGGTGAAGCGAATCGTCGTCATGGCTGTGGTTCCGGGGCCGCACTTGCGACGCGCCATTATTTCCCGTTTTCCGAGCCGCTGGCAAGCGGGCCATGGTGGCCGCACCCGGCATCAGCCGTAGGATGCGACGCGTTCGCCGATAAGCGCCTCGTCGGGCGCAATGCCGAGGCCGGGGCCGGCCGGCACGTCGAACTGCCCGTCGCGGACGATGATGCCGTTTTCGGGGTCGTAGTTGTCCTCGATATAGATGCCCGCGGTCCAGGCCGCCTCGAGCAGCCGCGGCTCGACGGTCGCGGCAATGTGCACGATCGCCGCGGCGACGATGTCACCGCCCCAGCTGTCTTCGCAGGTGTGCGGGATCGAGCGCGCCGCACAGATGTCCCGAATCGTCGCCATCGCGCCGAGGCCACCCATGCGCGCGAGCTTGAGGCCGAAACCGTCACAAACCTTGAGCGCGATCGCGCGCAGCACGTCGTTGAGACTCTCGAGGTTTTCGTCGAGGATGATCGGGTGCGCAATCTGCGGCCGAATCGCCGCGACCTCGTCCATCGTATTGCACGGCTGCTCGAACGCGAACGGGATATCGCGGCAGGCGAGGGAGAGTCGCAGCGCGTCGGCAGCGGTCATGCCGCGATTGGTGTCGACGACCAGCTGCACCCGATGGCCGACGCGTTCCCAGACCTTGCGGACGACGGCAATGTCGATCGCGACGTCGCGCCCGCCGGCCTTGATCTGAATGCGGCGGTAACCCTCGTCGAATTTCGCCTGCACGCGGCGCGCGATCTCGTCGGGTTCGCCGATGCCGGTGGCGAAGTAAGCGGGCACGCGCTCGCGCTCGGCGCCGCCGAGCAGGTCGCAGACGCGCACCCCGTAATGCTTGCCGAGCGCGTCCATGACCGCAATGTCGATGGCCGCCTTGGCATAATTGTGGCCGTTCAGGAGCGCCTCCATGCGCCGGCGCAGTAACAGCGGCGTCAGGCAGGATTGCCCGATCAGTCCGGGCGCGAGTTCGGCGATCGCGGCGCGCGCGCCGAGCGCGTGCTGCGGCTGGTAGAGCGGGCCAATCGGCGCAACCTCACCCCAGCCGACGATATCGCTGTCGGTGACGAGCCTGACGATCGTCGTGTCGATCGAGTGCAGCGTCATCGTCGACATCGTGTACGGTCCGTCGACAACCGGCAGGTCCTTGCGGTAGACATGAATTTCGCGGATGCGCATCGGTCGGTCTCCGGGTTCGGGGCGTCCGCCTACTTTACCCCGTCGTCGCCGGGGTCGCGAGCGCGCGGTGCCTGGCAACCAGGCACCGGACGGCGATCGTTGCCCGCTTCGGGCGCCGGGCCGACCGGCGCCAGTGTGATCGCGTTACGGTTTATCGCGACGAAGTGTTGCGCGACAATGGCGAGCATTACAGCCCGAGGCTCATTCGAGAGGTTTCATGCAGCTTTCCGATTTTCCCGTCACCCGCGTCGCGCGCAGCCGGATCGGCGACGTCGATTTCGATGCACCCGGGTTCGGCCGGGTATTCTCCGACCACATGTTCAGCATGGACTACCGCGACGGCGAGTGGGTCGAGCCGCGCATTCATCCCTACGCCCCGCTCGAACTCGAGCCCGGCGTCGCGATGCTGCACTACGGGCAGACCGTGTTCGAAGGCTTCAAGGCGTTCCGCGGCGCCGACGGCATCGCGCGCCTCTTTCGCCCCGATCGCAACGCGCAGCGGCTTTTCGATTCGAGCCTGCGCCTGTGCATCCCGATCATGCCGGCCGCCGAGTTACGCGAACTCCTGCTCAACGCAACTCGCGAACTGATCGAGCTCGATCATGCCTGGGTACCGGCGGCGCGTGGCCAGTCGCTCTACATTCGCCCGCTGATCATTGCCACCGAGAGCACGCTCGAGGTCCGCGCGGCGACGCGCTATCGGTTCATGATCATGACGTCGCCGGTCGGCGCCTATTTCGGCGACCAGCTCGATGGGGTCTCGCTCAAGGTCGAGGATCGCTACACCCGCGCCGCGAGCGTCGGCGGCCTCGGCGCGGCCAAGACCGCGGCGAACTACGCCGCCAGCTTGCTGCCGGGCGCCGAGAGCCGCGCCGAGGGCTTCGACCAGGTCTTGTGGCTCGACAGCAACGAACACCGTTACGTCGAGGAAGTCGGCGCGATGAATATCTTTTTCAAAATCGACGGCACGGTCGTCACCCCGCCGCTCGGCGGCTCGATCTTGCCGGGCGTCGTGCGCGACAGTGTATTGACGCTGCTCGCCGACTGGGGGCTTAAGGTCGACGAGCGACGCATCGAAATTGGCGAGGTCATCGAGGCTTTCCGCGCCGGCCGTGTCGAAGAAGTCTTTGGCGCCGGCACCGCGGCGGTGATTTGTCCGGTTGCGCGCATCGGATACCGCGGCGAAGTCTACGGCGTCGAGGCCCCGCCGCCGGGCGAGCTGACGCGTAAACTCTACGACGAACTGACCGGCATCCAGTATGGCGAGCGCAGCGATCATCACGGCTGGGTCACGCGCGTCGCGCTGCCGGCATGAACGAGCGCAGCGGATGGTTAGGGCGAAAACTGCAAACAAGAAACCCGGCGCATGGCCGGGTTTAATAAATCCGTTTTGAAAGGGTAAATACTGATCTAACGAGGGCTAGTCTATGCCAGCCGGCGGTCAATCGAAGCGACCTGATTCACAGCGATTCGGGTAAATTTTTTGCATTGTGCCGGTAAACCGCGAGGCGCGCGCAGCAGCAACCGTCGCGCTCGCACCAACCTGGAGCGATTTGCGGCGGAATTATTCGCCAGCCGCGAGGTCGAATCAGGACCGAATTCAAGAGAGACCGACATGAAACGACGCACATTTGTCGCCGCCGCGCTGGCCTCGACCGCCGCGTTCGGCGTCAACCGGAGTATACTGGCGGCCATGGAATCTTCCCCGACCAGCGGTAAATTCCCGCCGCTCGACAAAACCCCGGCCGAGTGGCGCAAACTGCTCGATCCGACGCAATACCGGGTACTTTTCGAAGAGGCGACCGAGCGCCCCTGGACCAGCCCGCTCAATGACGAGAAGCGTGATGGCACCTACGTGTGCGCGGCCTGTTTTCTGCCGCTGTTCGAATCCGCAACCAAGTTCGACAGCGGTACCGGCTGGCCGAGTTTTTACGCCGCGATCGACGGCAGTGTCGGTACCAAGCGCGACTGGAAATTGATCCTGCCGCGCACCGAGTACCACTGCGCGCGCTGCGGCGGTCACCAGGGCCACGTATTCGACGACGGTCCGCCGCCGACGGGTCAGCGCTGGTGCAATAACGGCGTCGCGCTGCGTTTCGTGGCGGACGGCGAGCCGCTGCCGGAACTGCGAACCTGACGGCGGGCCGCGGCGTTGGACGAACCCGAGGACCATTACGCGACGATGCGCCCGGCGCGGTGCCGGTATCGCGTGGTTCTGGACGGTCGCACAATCGTCGAATCCGACGAGGCGATCGAACTGCGCGAACATCGTGCCGGCGGGGATTACCCGCCGGTCGTCTACTTTCCGGCCGCGACGCTTGCCGGGCTCGAAACCAGCGATTCGACGAAATCGACGCATTGTCCGATCAAGGGTGATGCGTCCTATTTGAACTACCGCGACATCGGCGACGCGATCTGGTGCTACCGCGACCCGCTGCCCGGCGTCGCGGCAATCGGCAATCACTATGCCTTCGATCCGGGCAAGGGGTTTCGCGTCGTCGCCGTCTGAGCGGCGCGCGGCCCACGCGCCGGATTCGCCGCTCACCGCGCCGCGTCCGACCTGGGCGCTATGAAAACCGACGACGATCGGGCCGTGGTAACCGTTTTCGGCGGTACCGGTTTTCTCGGGCGTCGCGTCGTGCGCGCGCTCGCCGAGGCCGGTTTCCGCGTGCGCGCCGCCGCGCGGCATCCCGCCCGCGCGCCATTCACCGATCTCGGCGACCGCGTCGAGCTCTGCGCAGCCGACGTTCGCGATGCCGCTTCGATTGCCACCGCGGTCGACGCCGCTGCCGGCGTCGTCAACGCGGTCGGACTCTATACCGAGCAGGGCGACGAATCCTTCGCCGCGATCCATGTCGACGGCGCCGGCCAGCTCGCCGCCGCGGCGCGCGTCGCCGGCGCGCGGCTCGTGCATTTGTCCGGCATCGGCGTCGATGCGGGATCGCCGTCGAAGTACGTGCGCGCGCGGGCGCACGGCGAGGCTCGCGTGCGCGCGACCGCGCCGGACGCCATCATCCTGCGGCCGAGCGTACTTTTCGGCCACGACGACGCCTTTCTCGGCGCGCTGCTCGGCCTGGTCCGCGCCATCCCGGTGATCCCGCTGTTCGGCGCCGGACGCGCGCGGCTGCAACCGGTGCACGTCGACGATGTTGCCGCCGCGATCGCCACGATTATGAACCTCGATTATGACGCCGCGCCGCTTTACGAACTCGGGGGGGCGCGCGCCTACGCCTACCGCGAGTTGCTGGCGTTGCTCGCGGCGCGGCTCGGCCGCAGGCGACTGTTCGTGCCGGTGCCGTTTGTCGTCTGGAATCTGCTGGCCGCAATCCTGTCGGTACTGCCGAACCCGCCGCTCAGCCGCGATCCCATCGAGCTGCTGCGGCACGACAACCTGCCCGATCCCGGGTTGCCCGGGTTTGACGACCTCGAAATTGCGCCGCAATCACTCGAATCCGAACTCGATCGGCGGATTCCGGCAACATCGTGATGCGTGTTTGCCTTGTGGTGGGCACCGGCGCGGATTGCCCGACGCGCGCGCCGCCGGCCGCATCGAAGGCGGCCGACAATCGTGTCGCCGGGCCTCAAAAGACCTCGTCTTCGAGGTAGTAGCGGACGTACATCAGGCGTTGCCCCCAGCGGCGGAACGGCGTCAGAAGGCCGTGGCTCGGCAGTGGCGAATTGAAGATCGGCAGGTCGACCTCGATTTTCTGGCCCGCGACGAGCTGCGCGAGGCGGCGGCCGGCCTGCGCCGAGTACATCACGCCGTTACCGCCGTAACCCATCGCGTAGTAGATCGTCTCGTCCGGGTCCGGCTGGGTAATGCGCGGCATCATGTCGTGGCTGACGTCGACCCATCCCCACCACGAGTAGTCGAGGTCGATGCCGTCGAGCGCCGGAAACTTGCGCGCGAGGCCACGCTGTAACAGGGCGAGGTGCCGCGGGTTTTCGGCGTCGCGGCCGGTAATCGCGCTGCGGCTGCCGATCTGCACGCGACCGTCGGGCAGGCAGCGGTAGTAGAAACGCAGCGTGCGCGTATCGGTCAACGGCGATAGGGTGCGAAAACCGCAAGCCTCCCTTTCGTCATCGGCCAGCGGCCGGGTCACCATCGAGTTGGACAGGATCGGCATCAGCCGATGGCGGGTCAGCTCGTCGAGTCCCGGCGGGGTATAGCCCGCGGTCGCGATCGCGACCCGTCGCGCGCTGACGACGCCACCGGGCGTGATCAGCCGGTGCAGGTTGTTCTTGCTCTCGACGCCCATGACCGGGCTCGCAGGATGGATCTTCGCGCCGAGCCGGCGCGCGAGGTCCAGGTAGCCGAACGCGAGTTTTCCCGCGTGGATACTCGTGCCGTCGGGTTCGTGCATCGCACCGGCGGCTTCGTGGTCACGGACGTAGCGTTCGTGCAGCTCGTCGCGGGTGAGAATCCGCGAGCCGTAGCCGAACACGCGGTTGAGTAACTCCGACTCGCGCTCGAGCTTCGCCATCACCGCCGGTTTGTGCGCAATATAGAAATGCCCGCCTTCTTGCGGGTCGCAGTCGAAACCGTTGTTGGCGATCAGGTCGCGAAACAGGTCGAAGGCATCGACGATCTCGGCGTGCATTCGTTTCGCGACGTCGACACCCCAGCGCTTGATCCATTGCGAACGCTTGAGCCGTCCGGAAGAGATTTGCGCCTGTCCGCCGTTGCGCGTCGAGCATCCCCACGCGACCTTGTTGGCTTCGAGCACGGTCGCCTCGATGCCGTGTTCGCGAGCGAGGTGGATCGCGGTCGACAGCCCGGTATAGCCGGAACCGATGACGACGACGTCGGTTTCGAAATCGCCCGATACCGGGCCGTCGTCCGCGGGTGGCGGTCCGGCGGTGTCGACCCAGTAGGTCGGCGCGTAGTCGCGGTTGTGGCCGGGCCCGGCATCGACGATCGGGTCGTAGCGGGGGTCGTAGCTCGCCTTCGGCCAATGCTTCGGGCGGCGGCTCGGCGTCGTATTCATCGGCTCACTATCGTCGTCGGTGGGGCGGGTCGCTTAGCTGCGATGCTTGCGAAAAGCCTGCTTGACGACGATCTTGCCGTCGCGCAGCGTGAAGATGTCGGCGCCGTCGGCCTCGACCCGAATGCCGTCCTGGCCGGTGCCGCTGAAGGTCCATTCGGACACCGCGCGGTCGCCGTGCACGAGATGACCACGGTGCGCCCAGTTCGCGTCCGGCATCGCCGACCAGACGTTTTCGAAGGCCTCGGCGATCGCGCCGCTACCCTCGACCCTGCTGCCGTGGACCTCCGGGCCGGCGGCGGTGAAGAACACCGCGTCGTCGGCGAAAAAGGCCATCACCGCGTCGCGGTCATGGCGATTGAACGCGTCGAACAGGGCCTCGAGGGCTTCGACGCCGTCGATGGTTTTAGAGTCGGTCATGGCGACCTCCGTCAGTTTGTTTTGGGTCGGGTCTGGTACGCATTGTCGGTCCGCGCGCGATTTTTTGCCAGTGGCAGCAGGCATGGTTTCGCGATCCGTGCGGCGCAAGATCGGTCACGAAGCTGGATCCGGTCGTAGCGACGCGGCCGCGAGTGCCGAGGCGATCCGTTATCGTGATTCTGAAAATTGCGGAAAACGATTGATTTTGCAGGTTCGATCGTTTGCGAGCGCAGGCGACAATCGCACTGGCAAGGCCGCCCGGTCGCAGCACGGGAACGCCGGCGCGCGCCTCGACGCCGTCGGCTCTGGATCGGTTTATCTATTGAAATCAGAGGTTTGAGTGATATTTCTCCAGGAGTTCCGAGCATTGAACCAGGACGCGGGATGTTAATAATTTACAATCCGGCGCAAACTCGGCGGCCATGATCTACCCTATGAGTTACCTGTAATCTGAGCCGATCGTATCAGTCGAGCGCCCGGCGTAAGGCAAGTCGACAAATGCGATCGCCAACGGAATTGGCAAACACATGGCTAAGAAAACCAAGACGATCGTCAACCTCGAGCCGCTCGAAGGGCGAATTTTCATACTCGGGCGCGACGGACACATCTACATCGATTCGAAGACCGCGAGCAAGCAACATGCCGAAATCCGCATCATCAACGGCAGGATTCGGCTGCGCGATCTCGATTCGACCAACGGTACCTACCTGCTCAAGAACCGCAAGCTGGTGCAGTTCACCGAGGGCTTCGTCAACCCGCTGCAGCCGGTGATCATCGGCAGCAAGCCGTACATCATCAACGACTTGCTCAAGATCGCCACCTCGTTTACGGCCGGCGATACCGACGATACCGAGATCGAGACCGGCGGCGAGTCGGGGCAGGAAGCGGCGAGCGGCTAGTCGCGTGACGCGATAACGGGGCCGGTGGCAAACGGGCATAGTCCCCGGTTGTCGACGCCCCGGCCTCGAATCAGCTACCACATTTCATCGACCAGGCGCTCGAGCTCGGCCGCCGACAGGTTGCCGCGCGCCAGCGGTCCGCCGAGATCGAAGGCGCGCGAGCGCTCGAGCGGGCCGACGACGACCGCGTCGAAGCCGGCATCGTCGACGAGTCGGCGCGCGATCTCGAGCGCTTCGGCATCGTCGCTTGCAATCGGAATCGCGATCCGGTCGGGCTTGCGGAATGCCCGGTTGGCGAGCGAATAGGCCGGAATGCAGTTGAACGCGCGCACCAGGCGCGCGCCCGGCAAATACTCGGCCGACGCGATGCCGGCGCCTTTGGCTTGCGCCTCCTTTGCCATCGGCCCGTCGCGGCCGAGGAACGGATTGCCGGTGTCGAGAACGACCTTGCCGGCCAGCAATCTCGCGTAATCGCGGCCGATCTGCGGCATCGCGCCGTAAGGCACCGACACCAGCACGACCTCGCCGAACGCCGCCGCTTCGGCGGGCGTAGCCGCGCGGACCTTCGGCCCCAGTTCGGCCGCGAGGGTCGCGAGGCGTTCGGGGTGGCGCGACGAGATCACCAGCGCATGCCCGGACCTGGCCCAGTGACGCGCGAGCGCGCCGCCGATCTTGCCGGTACCGATGATGCCGATCCTGAGCGGCGCGTCGGCCGCGACCGGCGCTGCGATCAGCGCGGGCAGGGCGATCGCGCACCAGCCCAGAAACAAGAGCAGCGGGCCGAGCCGCCGGCGACGCGCGCAAGTGCCGTCAAACTGGATATTCATGCCGGCTTGCCGGTAGTCGTAATGGCGTCAGTATACCGGACCCGAATCGGGCAGGCAGCGTCGTTTGCGGCGATCCGAATCGACGCCGTGGCGTTGCGCCCGACCCGTTCCGAACGGAATCGGATATACTGCGGCGCTGACGTCCGAACCGAGAACAGGCCGCGTCATGCGTTATCGCGAGGGTCAGGAAGTCGACCCGGACCAACCGTATCCCGAAAGCACCGAGGCGATGCTGCTGATGTCGTACTCGATGGCGATCCCGATCGGACTGGCCCTGTTGTGGCTCGGGATCCGGGGTCGCGTGCTGTGGCTCAAGGTCTGGAGCGTCGGCCTGATGGCGCTCGGCGTCGGCATCCTGGTCTACGAATTTTTCGGCTGAAGCGGTTGCTCGCCACGCAGCAGTACCGTACCCGGTGTTTGCTAGCGGGCTCATCGATTTTTGGTCTTGCGCGTCGCGGTTGCGGCGAGCGGATCTTCGGGCCACGGGTGTTTCGGGTAGCGACCCTTCATTTCCTTCCTGACGTCGTGGTAGGACCTGCGCCAGAAGCCGGCCAGATCCTGGGTGATCTGCAGCGGCCGGCCGGCGGGCGACAACAGGTGCACGAGCAGGGCGACCTTGCCGCCGGCGATTGTCGGGGTTTGCTCGCAACCGAACATCTCCTGCAACTTGACCGCGAGCACCGGCGGCGACGCGGTGTAGTCGATCGCGATCTTCGATCCTGAAGGCACGCGCAGGCGGACGGGCGCGAGTTCGTCGAGTCGCTGCTGCAACGCCCATGGCAGCATATTGCGGAGTATCTTGCCGAGATCGAGGTGATTGAGGTCCTGGCGCGAACCGACGCCGTCGAGGTACGGACCGAGCCAGGTAGCGAGCGTCGCGCGCAGGGCTTCGTCACCGACATCGGGCCAGGCATGCTTGCTGTCGATCTCGCGCAACAGGCTGACGCGGGCGCGCCATTGGCGATGCTCGGGCCGCCACGGCAGCGGTTCGAGGTTCGCGTCGCGCAGGTAGCGCAGCAGCGCGTCGCGGCGCGCCTCGGTCGGCACCTCGTCGAGGGGTTGCCGCGCCAGGATCAGCGCGCCGACCCGGCGCCGCGTCTCGGCGACGAAACGACCGCCCCGTTGCTCCCATTCGGCGAAGGTTTCGTCGTGCACGAGGTCGGCGAGGAGCGTATCGAACAGCGCTGCGTCGAGGGCCGCGGCCGAGCGAATCGTGTCGCCCCTGGCGGTGTCGCTGCCGCCGACCGCGGCGACCGCGAGCCAGCGGGATTTGCCGAGGTAGTGCGCGCCGGCGAGGCTTGCGCCGCGGCCGTTGGCGAGCTGGTACCCGCCCGAGTGACGGCGCCGGGCAATGCGATCGGGGTAGGCGCAGGCAACGAGCAGGCCGGGCACCTGCTCAACTCGGATCAGCGGACGAACCTGCGCCGGTTTTACCGCGAGGCGCCCCAGTTGCTGCTCGAGCCGGCCGGCGAGCTGCCGGGTCCGATCGAGCCAGCCGCGCTGCGCTTGCGGGCACGGCGAGGCGCCGGTGAGAACGTCGAGCCGGTCGCCGAGATCGGGATTCGCCGCGGCCAGCGGATCGCGGTCGGACAGCAGGCTCGCGAGCAGCGTCGCCTGCTCGGTACAGCCGTATTCGGCGCCGCGCAACAGCAGGTGCGCGAGCCGCGGATGCAGCGGAAGCGTGGACATCGCGCGGCCGTGGCGGCTCAGCACGCGGCTGCCGTTACGGGTTTCGAGCGCACCGAGCGATTCGAGCAGGTCGAGCGCCTGCCGCCAGTGGGCGGCGGGCGGTGGATCGAGCCAGGACAGGTCGCCGGGCTCATCGACGCCCCATTCGAGCAGCTGCAGCGCGAGCGGCGCGAGGTCGGCCTGCAAAATCTCGGGCGTACGATGGCGCGCCAGCCGATCCTGCTGTTCGGCCGACCAGAGGCGGTAACACTTGCCCGGCCGCAGCCGCCCGGCGCGCCCGGCGCGCTGGGCGCTGGACGCGTCCGATATCCGCACCGTGTGCAGGCCGTCCATGCCGGTCGCCGGGTCGAAGCGCGACTCGCGCGCGAGACCGGAATCGACGACCACGTCGACGCCCTCGATCGTGAGGCTGGTCTCTGCGATGTTGGTCGCGAGCACGACCTTGCGGTCGCCGGCCTGGTTGCCGGTCAGCGGTGCAATGGCCTTTTGCTGTTCGGCGAACGGCAGGCTGCCGTAAAGCGGGAAGAGGTGAACGTCATCGATACCGCGCGCGCGCAGGCGTTCGGCGAGCGCGTCGTGAACGCGGCGAATCTCGCCCTGGCCCGGCAAGAATGCGAGCAGGCTGCCGGCCGGATTGTCGGCCAGCGCTTGCGCGATGGTCGCGACCATGCGTTCGCCGACCCGGTCGCCGGCCCTGCGCGCGCGGCCGTAAACGACCTCGACCGGGTGGAGACGGCCCTGGCTTTCGACGATCGGCGCGTCGCCGAGCAGCCGCGCAATCGGTTCGCCGTCGAGGGTTGCCGACATGACCAGGATCTTGAGGCGCGCGTCGTCGCTGCCGCGAAACAGCGCGCGGCCCGCGAGACACAGCGCCAGCGCGAGATCCGAATCGAGGCTGCGCTCGTGAAACTCGTCGAAGATCACGAGGCCGACGTCGTCGAGCGCGGGGTCCTGCTGCAGCATCCGCGCGAGGATGCCCTCGGTGATGATCTCGATGCGCGTCGCTTTGCCGACCTTCGACTCGAGCCGCATGCGGTAGCCGACCGTTTGCCCGGGCGTTTCGCCGAGCAGGCTCGCCATGCGCTGCGCGGCGGCGCGCGTCGCGATGCGCCGCGGTTCGAGCATCAGGATCTTGCGCCCGTCGAGCCACGCTTCGTCGAGCAGCGCGAGCGGCACCAGCGTCGTCTTGCCGGCGCCGGGCGGCGCCTGCAGCAGCACTTCGTCGCGCGCGGCGAGATGCTGCTTCAGCGTGTCGAGACATTCCTCGACGGGGAGGGATGAGCGGGACAAGGGGTCTCTGTCAGCGATCCGGGTTGGCGGGAATCTTAACGCGGGATGGCGCGGATATTAAGGCTGACCGCGATGCCCCGGCACTTCGGGCAATCACCCGCCGGCCCGGCTCGGGAGCCGGATCCTGAAACGCCGAACCGCTAATAAATCATTGACCGGTCTCGCCGCTACCGACCTTCGATTTCGATCGACACCGACCGCCCGGGACGCTTTCGGCTTCCGGAAACTAACACTCGCGTCGTTTGATGATAGTTCCGATCTATTGAACGGATAACAAGAGTTGATTTCGATGATTGGCCCGGATTGCGTAAAATGCCGGTTCCAACGCAACCAAAAGGTTTACATCATGAGCGCAGCCGCAGACCAACTTGCAGGAAAATGCCCGGTGATGCACGGGGCAATGACGTCGAACGACACCACGGTCACGGACTGGTGGCCGAAGGCGCTGAATCTCGACATTCTGCATCAACACGATACCAAGACCGACCCGATGGGCGCGGATTTCGACTATCGCGAGGCGGTCAAGTCGCTCGACGTCGAGGCGCTGAAGAAAGACCTTCACGCGCTGATGACGGACAGCCAGGACTGGTGGCCGGCGGACTGGGGCCATTACGGTGGCCTGATGATTCGCATGGCCTGGCACGCCGCCGGAACCTACCGGATTGCCGACGGCCGCGGCGGCGGCGGCACCGGCAGCCAGCGTTTCGCGCCGACCAACTCGTGGCCTGACAACGGCAACCTCGACAAGGCGCGGCGCCTGCTGTGGCCGATCAAGAAGAAGTACGGCAATCGGCTCAGCTGGGCCGACCTGATCATTCTCGCCGGAAACGTCGCCTACGAGTCGATGGGCCTGAAGACTTTCGGTTTTGGCTTCGGCCGCTCGGACATCTGGCACCCGGAAAAGGATATCTACTGGGGCTCCGAGCGCGAATGGCTCGCCAAGGAACGTTACACCGACATGAACGACGAGACGTCGCTCGTCAATCCCCTCGCGGCCGTGCAAATGGGCCTGATCTACGTCAACCCGGAAGGCGTCAACAGCCAGCCGGA
>JBPEYE010000310.1:0-3406 GCA_052030825.1 Gammaproteobacteria bacterium
TCACCCGCACGCCCTGTGAAGTTGCCGAAATTCACTACAACCAGTTCATGCAACTGGCCCGGGAAACCCCCGAAATCCTGTTCCAGCTGTCGTCGCAGCTCGCCAGCCGCCTGCGCAACACGAGCCGCAAGGTCAGCAACCTCGCGTTCATGGACGTCACCGGGCGCGTCGCGCGGACGCTGCTCGATCTCGCCCGCGAACCCGACGCGATCACCCACCCGGACGGCATGCAGATCAAGATCACGCGGCAGGAAATCGCCAAGATCGTCGGCTGTTCGCGCGAGATGGCCGGCCGCGTGATGAAGTCGCTCGAGGAAGACGGCCTGATCTCGGCCCACGGCAAGACCATCGTCGTCTTCGGAACCCGCTAGGCAACCGCCTCCCCTGCCTCGCAAGCGAAGGATTGCGCCGGGCAGCCCGTCGACAATGGCATCGACTAACCCCGGCGATTGCGCCGGGCAGTCATCAACCGACCTGCTCTGACCCCAATTCAATCGGGTTAAAAGGTTACCCCGAATCAATACGCTTCGAAATCCAGTCGGGGTGAAGAAGACCGCTAGCTAGTCGGGGACCGGGGTGAAGAACAGGGATTGCAGCGCGGCGCCAGGGTCGGGTTGGCGCATGAAGGCCTCGCCGACGAGAAATGCGTGAACGCCCGCCGCGCGCATGCGCGCGACGTCGTCGCGCGTGTGGATCCCGCTTTCAGTCACCACCAGGCTCGATTCCGGGATCGCGTCGAGCAGGTCGAGCGTCGTTTCGAGCCGGGTCTCGAAGCTGCGCAGGTTGCGATTGTTGATGCCGAGAAGCTCGGGGCCCAGCGCGAGCGCGCGCTCGAGTTCGGCAGCGTCGTGCACTTCGACGAGCACGTCCATGCCGAGTCCGAGCGCGTCGGCGTAGAGCGCTTTCAGGGTGACATCGTCGAGCGCGGCGACGATCAACAGGATGCAGTCGGCGCCGAGCGCGCGCGATTCGAAAACCTGGTAGCCGTCGATGACGAAGTCCTTGCGAATAACCGGCAGCGCGCATCGCGCGCGCGCCGCGACCAGGTAATCCTCGTGGCCCTGGAAAAAATCCTGGTCGGTCAGCACCGACAGACAAGCCGCGCCGCCCCGCTCGTAGCTTTCGGCGATTTCGACCACATCGAAATCCTCGCGGATGACGCCCTTGCTCGGCGAGGCCTTCTTGATTTCGGCGATGACGCCGGCCGCGCCCGCCGCGATGCGGGCTTTCAGCGCAGCGGCGAAGCCGCGCGCCGGCGATGCCGCTGCCGCCCGCGCCGCGAGCGCGTCGCGCGTCTCCCGGGCCTCGCGGGCGGCGATTTCCTCGCGCTTGCGCGCGAGAATACGCTCGAGAATGTCGGCCGGCGGCGAACTCATTCGCGGTTGGTGAACGCGACCAGATCGTCGAGGACTTTTGCCGCCTTGCCGCTTGCAATCGCCGCCCGCGCCGCGTCGATGCCGGCGGCGAGCGAGTCGGCGAGGCCGGCGACGTAGATCGCGGCGCCGGCGTTCAGGCAAACGACGTCGCGCGCCGGCCCGGCCGCGTCGGCGAGCACGCCGCGAATGACGTCGAGGCTGGCCTCGGCGCTGTCGACGCGCAGCGCCTCCAGCGGCGCGACTGCCATGCCGAAATCGGCCGGCTGAACCTGGTAGGCGCGCACCTGCCCGTCTTTCAGCTCGGCGACGCTGGTCGGCGCCGAGATGCTGATCTCGTCCATGCCGTCGGCGGCGTGCACCACCATCACGTGACGGCTGCCGAGTCGTTGCAGCACCTGCGCCAGCGGCTCGACGAATTCGCCGTCGAATACGCCGATGACCTGGTTCGGCGCGCCGGCCGGATTGGTCAGGGGCCCGAGCACGTTGAAGATCGTGCGCACCGCCATTTCCTTGCGCGGCCCGATCGCGTGCTTCATCGCGCCGTGGTGCGCCGGCGCGAACATGAAGCCGACGCCGACCGCTTCGACGCACTCGCCGACGCGTTCGGGCGTGATGTCGAGCCTGACGCCGGCCGCCTCGAGGACGTCGGCACTCCCCGAATTACTCGTCATCGAACGGTTGCCGTGCTTGGCCACGCGCGCGCCGGCGGCGGCCGCGACCAGTGCGCTCGCGGTCGAGATGTTGAAGCTGCCCGACGCGTCGCCGCCGGTACCGCAGGTGTCGACGAGATGTTCACTGTCGACGTCGACCCGGGTCGCGAGCTCGCGCATGACTTCCGCCGCGGCCGAAATCTCGTCGATGCTCTCGCCTTTCATGCGCAAACCGACGAGAAAGCCGCCGATCTGCGACGACGTGCATTCACCGGTCATGATCTGGCGCATGATCGAGGTCATGTCGTCGCGGCTGAGATCCTGCCGCGCCATGACCGCCTTGATTGCTGCCTGTATTTCCACCCTGGTCCCCCGTTGCTCAATGCTGCCGCAGGAAGTTTTGCAACAGCCTGTGACCGTGATCGGTCAGAATCGATTCAGGGTGAAACTGCACCCCCTCGATCGCGAATTGGCGATGCCGCAAACCCATGATTTCGTCGATCTCGCCGTCGGCCTTCTCGGTCCACGCGGTCACCTCGAGACAGTCCGGCACGCTGTCGCGTTCGATGACCAGCGAGTGATAGCGGGTCGCGGTAAACGGCGACTCGAGCCCGGCGAATACGCCGTCGCCGGTGTGCCGGATCGGCGAGGTCTTGCCGTGCATGATTTCACGCGCATGCACGACCCGCCCGCCGAATACCTGGCCGATGCTCTGGTGACCCAGGCAGACGCCGAGCACCGGCCGCTCGCCGGCGAGCGCGTCGATCGCCGCCATCGAAATCCCGGCCTCGTTCGGCGTACACGGCCCGGGCGAGATCATCACGTGGCTCGCGTCCGACGCGCGCACCGCGTCGACGTCGATCTCGTCGTTGCGCACGACCTCGACCGCGGCGCCGAGCTCGCCGAGATACTGGACCAGGTTGTAGGTGAACGAATCGTAGTTGTCGATCATCAGGACTTTCATGTCCGCTCCTCCCCGGCGTCGCCACAGGGATCGCGCGACGGCAGGCCGGCCTCGGCCAGCGACACCGCGCGAAAGATCGCGCGCCCCTTGTCCATGGTTTCGGCCCACTCTTTCTCGGGCACCGAATCATAAACGATTCCGGCGCCGGCCTGAATATACAGCCGCCCGTCCTTGATCACCGCGGTGCGGATCGAGATTGCGGTATCCATGTTGCCGCTCCACGACACGTATCCAACCGCGCCGGAATAAATGCCCCGCTTGACCGGCTCGAGCTCGTCGATGATTTCCATCGCGCGAATCTTCGGCGCGCCCGACACGGTGCCGGCCGGAAAGGTCGCGCGCAGTACGTCGAAAGCCGACAGCCCCGGCCGCAGGCGGCCCTCGACGTTGGAGACGATGTGCATCACGTGCGAATA
>JBPEYE010000311.1:0-16463 GCA_052030825.1 Gammaproteobacteria bacterium
GGCCGATGCCCGAACTCGCGCCGGTGACGATGGCGACACGATCTTCAGTCATGCCAGGTGCATGGCTGGTAGCAGGCTACCGGCACGCGCTCGAGCAGCCGGGATTCGCAAAACTCGATCATTTCGCGCTCGCGTTCGGACGGGTAACTGATGATACCATCGCGCGCCGCGAGATCCTGCGCGAACAGCGGCTCCCCGGGATAGAGCCGCGCCAGGCGGCGGTAGTGGCCGCGGGTCAGGCGGAACGGACCGAGGCTGACCGAATGCAGACGCGTGGCGTCGACGCCGGCGAAAATCTCGTCGAGCAGCGCGACGAAGGCGGCGCGGTAGTCGCGATGATAAACCACCGGGTCGAAACGCAGGCCGAGCGGCCAGCCGGCGTCCTGCAGCCGTGTCATCGCGTCGACGCGCCGCGCGATCGACGGTACGCCGTGCTCGAGTCGGGCGTGGCTGGTCGCGTCGCTGAAGCTGAAGGCGACGACCACGCGTGCCACCGGTTCGCGCGCGAGCAGCGCGCGCACCTGCGTGCTCTTGGTGCGCAACTCCATCCAGGCATTGTCGATACGCTCGATCAGCGGCACGAAGAACTCGCTGAACCGGGTCATCGGTTCGCAGGCGAGGCTGTCGCAATCGTAACCGGAATAAAACCAGACCGGTTCCGGCGCATGGGTTTGCGCGACGTGCTCGATGTCGGCGGCAAAGTCCTCGAAGTTGACGAAGACGACCTGGTGCGCCGAACGGTACATGCCCTGCAGGAAGCAGTAGCGACAATCGTAGACGCAGTTGAGCATGTGCGAAAAGTAGTAGTGGTGATTGCCATCGAGACCGTAGCCGGGTGGCGCCGCGAGCACGCGCCCGCGCGGCTTGGCCGCGATGATCATTGCCGGGTTGCGTTTCTGCAGACGAAAGTTTTGCGCGCGCGGATTGAAGACTTCGCCATAGCGTTCGATCTCGATCTGCGCGAGACCGTCGAGGCGCCGTAACAGCGCTCGCGCGCGCGGGTGATCGCGCACGCCGGATTCGATGTAGACGCAGCTGGCCAGCTCAGAGTCCCTCGCTGTCGGCGTGACACAGTCGCGCCAGCGATTCGAGCTTGGCGCGTCGCGTCGGCTCCGATGCCATCCGTGCGAGCAGCGCGTCGCGGTCGTACTCGCGGCTCAACAGGTAACGCGCGAGGCTGCGCAGGCGATTTTGTTCGGTTTCGCTGAATGGCGCGGCGGCCAGCAACGCGCGCCAGACGGCGGGATCGATGTCGCGCCCGGCGACTTCGTCGGCCAGCGCCAGCAGGCGCATGGCCTCGGTGTCGATCGCGTCGAGCCGGTGTGCGATCAGGGCGCTCACCGCGTCGCGGTCGCGTCCGGTTTGCGCGCGCGGATTGTCGCTGACGACCTTGAGGCAGGCGACGAGTTCGGCGGACGAAAAGCGTAACGCGCTGGCGGCAAAGCCGCTGGCTTCCATGTCGATCAGGCGGCCGGCCGGGTAATCGTCGCCGGGACGGGCGAGGCTCAGGCAGGCGGCGGTCGGCAGGGCCGGTTTGCCGGTCGGCGCCGGGTAGTAGCGCTCGCCGCTTTCGGCATCGACGATTTGCACGACCTTAAGCAGGGTCCCGAGTTCGTGATCGGCGGCCCCGGCAATGCCGAGGTTGAGCCAGGCGAGCGCCGCTTCGCCGTCGAAGCGCGCCGCGCACCAGGCGGTTGCCGCGGCGCTCGCGAGTCGACCGATACCGCTGACCACGCAGGCCATGCGCGGCCCGATGTAGAGATCGAAGGCGTGATCGCGGCGCGATTTCACGAGCCGGTAGCGATCGATGATCGGCCGCGCTTCGCAGGCCAGCGCGCAGACCCAGATCAGGCGCGCGTTCACGGCGCGGCCGCGCCGGCGAAACGGGCGCGTAACGGTTCGAACTCGGCAATGATGTCGCGGTTGCCGTGCTTGATGGCCCCGGCGAGGAGAATGTCGAGCTTGCGTTGCAGGGTTTCGCGGGCGGCGCGCGCATCGGGGGCGGCGAGGGTCGCATCGTCGAGCAGGCGCGCGAGGGCGCGTACCCGAAAGCGATCCATCGCCGGGTAGCGCGCCGACAGCTGATCGGCGTGGCCAGCGTAGCGGGTGACCAGCGGTTCGTCGATGTAATGCACCGGGTAACGGCTGCACAGCCGCAGCCACAGGTCGTAATCTTCGCAGGCCGGCAGCGATTCGTCGAAACCGCCGAGTTCGACCAGCCGCTCGCGCCGGATCACCGCCGCCGATGGCGAGATCGCGCACAGCGGCAGGCAGTGGCGAAAGATCCAGCCGCCGTGCTTGCGGTGCTTGCGTTTCGGATTGACGCGGCGGCCGTGACGCATCCAGATTTCGTCGGAATGATAGAGCGCGAAACCGGGGTGGCGCGCGATCGCGTCGCACACGCGGGCGATCTTGTGCGGCAGCCAGGCGTCGTCCGAATCGAGCAGCGCGATCCAGTCGCCGCGCGCCGCCGCAATGCCGGCGTTGCGCGCCGCGCTGACGCCGCGATTGGGCTGGCGCAGCAGTTCGACCGCGGGAAAGTCTCGCGCGACCATCGCCGCGCTGGCGTCATCCGAGCCGTCGTCGACGACGACGACCTGGTCGACCGGGTGACGCTGTCCGAGCACCGAGTGTAGCGCGCGCGCGAGCGTCGCGTGCCGGTTGTAGCTCGGGATGACGGCGGTGATACGCATCGCTGCCGACGGCAGGCGCGTCAGTTGTTTTGCGGTACGATCGCCGGCCCGGGGAAACTGGTCACGATCGCGCCGTCGCTGTCGAGGATGCGGTTCTTGCCGCAACGCTCGACCTCGTCGATGCGGATGACTGCGTGCAGCGGTATGTAGGTGTGCTTGACGTTGCCGAACTCGCTCTTGAGCTTCTCTTCGGCCGGGTCGATCAGCAGCTTCGAATGCTCGCCGAAAATGATTTCGCCGATCTCGATGAAGCCGGCCATGCGCGCCTGACCGACCTCGTGGGCATACAGCTCATAGATCCGGTTGCTGTTGTGAAACTGGATACGAAATGTCGGTTTGTCGGCTTTGGCCATGGCTTCAACCTATTCCGATTGCATCAGGTCGTCAAGCTCGCCATCCATGTGCAGCTCGGTGAGTTCGGAGAAGCCGCCGACGTGGCGATCGTCGATGAAGATTTGCGGTACCGTGCGCGCGCCGCGCGTGATCTCGGCAAACTCGCGCTGCGCCGCGACATTGTCGTCGATCCGGACTTCGTCGTACGGAATCGCCCATTTGTCGAGCATGGTTTTTGCCCGGTTGCAGAGGGTGCACTGCGCGGTACTGTAGATTTTGACTCTCGGCATCGCTCGACGGCCTCGCGCTACAAACGTCAATGTTAACCCAGTTGGGGGCCGGATTCCCGCTTTCAAGCGGCACCGGTCGGGTCAATTCGAGTGGCGGATGGCGACGAGGATCTGGTTGCGCAAGGTCTTCAGCAAGCCGAGCTGCGCGTCGCTGATACGCACCGGTCGTTGCCGCGGGCTGTCGAGGTAAATCAGCGCGAGCGGAGTGTCGCGCACGACGATCGGGAAAATGGTGAAGCAGCGCGCGCCGACGTGTTCGTGGTACCACGCCGGAAGCTTGTCGCGAATCCTGGCATCGGTCGAATTCTCGATGCGGATGTCGACGTTGTTGGCGAGCGCGACACCGAAGACATCGGGCCGGTCGCCGGGCGCGATCCGGAAGTACTCGATCAGTTGCTGCACCCGGTCGCCGTAACCGAAGCGCGCGCGGATCTCGCCGCTGCGGTTGTCCTTGAGGCAGAGGACGACCCGCACTTCGTCGAACGCGCGGTAGGCGGTTTCGACGACCATCTGCATGACCTGATTGACGCGGTAATCGCCGGCCAGCGTCGCGGTGATGTCCTGGATGCCGTCGGTCAGTGCCTTTTCCGCCGTACGGTCGGTCGTCGCCGCCGGTTCGACCAGAATCTCGACGCTGTCGTCGATTCCGATCTCCAGCGTCGGCGCGATCGCGGGCGGTTCCGGTTCGTTGCTGCCGCTGCTCGATATTTGCTGGTAATAGATGCTCTTTTCGAGGTCGAACTGGATCAGGCGCGCGAACCGGGTCAGCTCCTTGTGGCTGTTTTCGAGCAGGCTCGATACGCGCTCGCCGTCGAGGTCGAGCACCCGCCCGAACTGCCCGGTCAGGCGATTGATCGCCGGTGCCTGCTGCTGCAGCGGCAACGTCAGGCAGGTGGCGAGCGCGCTGGAGAACTGCGCAACGAGCCTGAGTTTTTCGTTGCCCGAGGCGGATTCGGGCAAATGGTCGAAATCGAGCGGCAGCATGCAGTCGGTGATCGATTTCGGAAATCCCCACTCGCGTGCCACCGAAAAGCCGAGACGCGCGTAGCTGGTGCCGAGAATTTCGGTCGCCGCCGCGGCCTCGCTGCAATTTTTACCGGCCATCAGTTTATCGATGGCGCGCGCCTCCTCGTGCAGGTAGAAGCGCACCAGCATCTTGCCGAGTTGTTGCAGCAGCGCGCACAGAAAGGCTTCCTCGTGGTTGGCGATGTCGAGCGAACGCGCCAGCGAATTGGCCAGCAGTCCGCTGAACAGCGCCTGCACCGACTGCTCCTTGAGCCGGTGCGCCTGCAGCTTGTTCTGCAAGTGCTCGAACAGCATCAGGCCGACCGCGATGCTGCGCACCGTGTCGATGCCGAGCATCACCAGCGCGCGCGAGATCGTGCTGACCTTGCCGCCGCCGCGGTTATAGTAAGCCGAGTTGACCAGGCGCAGCACCTTGTTGGTCAGCGAGTAGTCCTTGAGAATCGCGTTCGACACCGCGGTCAGGCTTTCGGTTTCGCTCGACGAAGCCTGGTTGAGCACGCTGATCGTGTGCGAAAAGGCCGGGAAGTCCTTCTTGTGGCGCATGCGGCGCAACAGAAAGGCGGCGGTCGAATCACCGTGACCGCGGCGCGGTGCGCTCGGGTCGAGCGCGAGATAGTCGTTGAAGGCCGCGAGCAGCTCGCCGGCGTCGGCAAAGCGTTCGGCCGGGTCTTTGGCGAGCGATTTCATCACCAGCGCGTCGAGCTGTTCGTCGACTTCGTCGCTATTGCGTGACGGCGGCTCGACCTCGCGGGTCGCGATCGCGTTGAGTACCTGGTAGATCTCCTTGCCCTTGAAGGGCGTTTCGCCGGTCAGCATCTCGTAGCAGATGAGGCCCAGCGAAAACACGTCGGAGACCTTTTGGTGGCGATGCGTTTCGAGGTACTCGGGCGCCATGTACTGCGGTGTCCCGTAGAGCGAATCGCCGTTGCTGCGGGCCGGATCGGTCAGCCAGGCCAGGCCGAAATCGGCAACCTTGGCCTGGCCTTGCGCGCTGATCAGGATATTGGCCGGCTTCAGATCGCAGTGGACGATGTCCTCGGCGTGCGCGGCGGCGACGCCGGCGACGATGTCGCGCATGATGTTGAGCTTCTCGTCGAAACCGAGACCGGCCGCGATTTTTTGTTGCAGCGGCTGGCCGTCGATGTATTCGAGCACGAGGTAGGGATTTTGCCCCTGCATGCCGATGTCGAAGATCGAAACGACATTGGCGTGCTGCAGCCGGCTCACCGTGCGCGCCTCGGCGACCAGTTGTTCGATATCGCCGCGCGGCCCGAGACCGCCGGCGAGGCTGACCGACTTGATCGCGACCTGGCGCTTGAGCTCGGGATCGTGCGCGAGATAGACGATGCCCTGGCTGCCTTCGCCGAGAATGCGTCGAATCTGAAATCGGTCGATGGTGGGCGGAAAGCTGGCGGCCATGGGGAACTTCGAGACTGTCCCCTGATTATAGTCGCCAGCGACGACTCTGCCGGTGCGCGGCTTCGGCGGCGCGCCGCCGTCAGGAATCCGCTTCGACGGACTGGACGAGGACCCAGGGTTTGACGACCACCGCCCACAGCAGCGCATCCTCGGCGATCCAGCGTCGCGCTTCGGCGTCACCGACCGGGCAGAGTTCGCCGTTCGCGGTCCAGGCTTCGACCGCCTCCAGATCGTCCTGCTCGATACTCACGGCGACCTCGACCAGGTCGAGCGCGGCGTCGACGCGCAGGACCTTGCCCGCGGCGAACCAGCGCTGCAGTTCGCGCCATGGAATTTTCGCGGTTTCGAGGTTGATCCTGGCGCGGATCAGATCGCGGTCCTGACGCCGCAGTTCATCGCTCACGCGACCGATTTGATGATGTCGACGCCGTCGAGCGGGCTGTCCTGGATCGTGTCGCGAATCGTGAAGATCGCCTCCTTGCGCGGGAAATGCTTGCGCCAGGCGATCGCGACGGTGCGGTGCGGCGACGGCTGGGTGAACGGCTTGATTTCGATCAGCGACTCGTTTTTCTGGCTGTGCAGGATACTGGTGCGCGGCAGCACGGTGATGCCGGTGCCGGCGGCGACCATGTGGCGAATCGTTTCGAGCGAACCGCCCTCGAGCGTGCGGGTCAGTTCGCTGTTACCCGACATGCAGTCCGGGCAGGCTTCGATGACCTGGTCGCGGAAGCAGTGCCCCGCGCCGAGCAGCATCAGGTCCTGGGTCGCGAGATCCTGCGGCGGAATCTGCTGGCGGTCCTTCCATTCGTGGTTACGCGGCAGCGCGACGATGAACGGCTCGTCGTAGAGCGGCGCGGTCTCGATGCCGGGTTCGTCGAAGGGGTAGGAAATAATGATCGCGTCGAGCGCTCCCTGCTTGAGCGACTGGAACAGGTTGGCGGTGAAGTTTTCCTCGATGATCAGCTTCAGATTGGGGGCATTCTGTTTCAGCTTCGGGATCAGGCCGGGCAACAGGTAAGGGCCGATCGTGTAGATGACGCCGAGCTTGAACTGGCCGGACAACGGGTCCTTGCCCTGCTGGGCGATCTCGGTCAGGATCTGCGCTTCCTGCAGCACGATATAGGCCTGGTTGATGATTTGCTGACCGATTTCGGTGATGCGAATTTCGTTTTTCGAGCTGCGTTCGAACAGGCGCACGTCGAGTTCTTCCTCGAGTTTCTTTATCGCGATACTTAGGGTAGGCTGGCTCACGAAACAGGCCTGCGCGGCCTTTCCGAAATGATTTTTCTGTGCCACCGCGACGATGTAGCGCAACTCGGTCAGGGTCATCGAGATCGAAGTCTATTGATATAATCAATCAATTTCGCATATAACCAATATTTTTGCAATCAATAGTTGGAATGAAGAAATTTCTGCAAAACCTCCTCGCGATCGACGACGAAAGCGCCGATGCGGTTGACGTCGAGCACGCGCTCAGAGTCGCGACCGCGGTGTTACTGGTCGAAGTCGCGCGGGCCGATTTCAGCGTCGAGCGTGCCGAACGCGAACGCATGCGTCAATTGCTCGCGAAGCAGTTCGACCTGTCCGCGGCGGAGCTCGACGCGGTCCTCGAGGAGGCCGAGGCGGATGCCGACAGGCTGGTTTCGATACAGCACCTGACGCGGCTGTTGAACGAACATTACGACCACGCGATGAAGCTGCGTATCGTCGAAATGATGTGGCAGGTCGTCTACGCCGACGGCGAGAAGGACCATTACGAGGAACACCTGCTGCGCCAGGTCGCCGAACTCCTCTACCTGTCCCACGCCGAATTCATCCAGGCCCGCCACAAGGCCGAACCCGACGGCTAGGCCGTAACACGCACCGGGTTCGGCACGTCATTGCGAGGAGCTCCGGCGAAGCCGGGGCGACGCGGCAACCTCCCGGATCTCGCCCGATCCTTGGAGATTGCTTCGCTGCGCTCGCAATGACGCGGTCATCCGGAGATCCCCCGCTGCGCCCGTGACAACGGGTATTTGCAGGTCATGGCGAGGCGGCGCAGCCGACGAAGCAACCTTGATGGATTTGCCCGATTACGGGAGATTGCTTCGCGAAGCCTGCTCCGGCGAAAGCCGGGCGCAGTGACGCGCACTTCGTGGTGTGGCCGGCCGCAATCGATCGGGTCAGAAGGTACCGAGGTAGACGATCGGCGGGATCACGAGCAGCTTCGCGACCAGCAGGATCAGCGTCGCGAACAACGGCGACAGGTCGAGCCCGCCGACCGGCGGAATGAAGCGCCGCACCGGGCGCAGCACCGGCTCGGCGATCCGGTGCACGAGCCCGATCATCGGGTTGTAGTTGCCCGGCGCGATCCAGCTGAGAATGACCTGGATGATCACCGCGACCAGGAATACGGTGAAGGTCAGTGCGACCAGATCGGCAACACAGTACACCAGCAGGCCGCCGTAGCTCACGCCGAGGATCGGCGCGACCGCGCTGCCGATATGCACGGCCTTGACCCCGAGCGCGCGCAGGATCATGAACTTGACGAAGATCAGGATCAGGCAGAGGACGATCGACGCGGTATCCTGGCGACGAATGCTCGGAATAATACGCCGCAGGGGCCGCAGCGGCGGCATCGTCACGCGGACGATGAACTGCGAAATCGGATTGTTATAATCGGCGCGCAGCATCTGCAGCAGAAAGCGCAGCAATACCAGCAGGATATAGAGGTCGAAGAGCACGTTGATGATCAACATCAACGGTGAAAGCAGGTAGCCGGATCCCATCTCGCGCGCCTAGGATTCGGTCAGTTCGCGCGCGAGCTCGCGTGAACGCCGGTGCGCGGCCGCGGTCGCGGCGTCGACGAGGGCGTCGAGTCGCTGTTGCTGAAAACTCAGAATCGCCTGCTCGGTCGTGCCTTTCTTCGACGTCACCTGCGCCCGCAATTGGGTAACGTCGGCATCCTGCGCCATGGTCGCGGCGCCGAGCGCGGTCTGCCGTGCGAGCCGCGCGGCGGTTGCCGGTGCCAGGCCGAGCTTGACCCCGGCGGTTTCGAGCAACTCGATGAAGTAGAAAAAGTAGGCCGGGCCGCTACCCGAAATTGCGGTCACGGCGTCGAGGTCGGCTTCGGCATCGACCCAGATCGCGATCCCGACCGCCTCTAGAATTTGCTGCGCCAGCGACCGCTGGACCTCGCTGACGACTGGATTGGCGAACAAACCGCTGGCGCCGAGACCCAGCAGTGCCGGCGTGTTCGGCATGCAGCGCACGATCGCGCGGCCGCCACCGAGCCAGCCATCGATCGCATCGATCGGCACCCCGGCGGCAATGCTGATGAACAGCTGCTGCGGGTTGGGCGGCAATTCGACGAGCGCCGTGCAAACCTCGCGCATGAGCTGCGGCTTGATCGCCAGTACGACGATTTGCGCGTGCTGGGCGCTGGCGAAATTATCGCTGGAGGTCTGGATACCGAAGCGCTCGGCGAGTCTTTGCAGCTGATCGGGATCGATGTCGCAGGCGGTGATCTGGGCCGCGTCGTCGAGATCGCCGAGCAGTCCGCCAATCAGGCTCGTCGCCATGTTGCCCGCGCCGATGAAACAGATTTTTTGGTTCAATTGCGCTCCCCGAAAATTGCGGTGCCGACCCGGACCAGCGTTGCGCCTTCGGCGATTGCGGCTTCGAGATCCTGGGTCATGCCCATCGATAAGGTATCACAGCCGAGGCCGCGTTGCTGCAGTGATTCGAGGGCCTCGCGCAGCCGCGCGAACGGCTCGCGTTGCGCCGCGAAATCGTCGCGCGGCGCCGGGATCGCCATCAGGCCGCGCAGTCGCAGGCCTGGTAAATCGGCAATCTCGGCGGCCAGATCCGCAACCGCGTCGAGGGCGATGCCGGACTTGCTCGCCTCGCGGTCGACATTGACCTGGATGCAGACCTCGAGCGGCCCGAGCTCGTCCGGCCGCTGCGCGGACAGGCGCCGCGCGATCTTGATGCGGTCGATGCAATGCGCCCAGGCGAAGCCCTCGGCGATGTCGCGCGTCTTGTTCGACTGGATCGCGCCGATGAAATGCCAGCGGATGTCGAGATCGGCGAGCGCGCGCATTTTTTCCTGCGCCTCCTGCAGGTAGTTTTCGCCGAAATCCCTTTGCCCCAGCTGGTAAGCCTGGCGGATGTCGGCGGCCGGTTTTTTCTTCGCCACGGCGAGCAGCGAAACCGACTCGGGGTCGCGATTACTCGCGCGCGCGGCCCGCGCAATCCGGTCGCGTACCGCATTCAGATTTTTTCCGATGTTCTCCACAGAGTTTGCTATATTTGAACTGTCATTCAAACCGCGCGCGCGGCCGAAAAATCGATCGTTTGTTGTCAGGCGATACTATAAAGCCCGCCATGATTTCTACCAAACCCCGTAGCGAGAACTAAGGATACCGTATGGATATTGCTCAACTCCTGGCCTTCGGCGTGAAACAGGGCGCGTCGGACCTGCACTTGTCCGCGGGATTGCCACCGATGATTCGCGTCGATGGCGACATCCGCCGGATCAACGTTCCGGAGATGGACCACAAGCAAGTGCACGACATGATTTATGACATCATGAGCGACAAGCAGCGCAAGGACTACGAGGAATATCTCGAGACCGATTTTTCGTTCGAGATTCCGGGACTCGCGCGCTTTCGCGTCAACGCTTTCAATCACAATCGCGGCGCCGGTGGTGTCTTCCGGACGATCCCGTCGAAAATCCTCAGTCTCGAGGATTTGAATGCACCCAAGATTTTCCAGGAAATCTCGGAGTATCCGCGCGGTATCGTGCTGGTCACCGGGCCGACCGGCTCGGGCAAGTCGACCACGCTCGCCGGCATGATCGACTACAAGAACGACAGCGAATACGGCCACATCCTGACGGTCGAGGATCCGATCGAGTTCGTTCACGAAAGCAAGAAGTGCCTCGTCAACCAGCGCGAGGTGCACCGCGACACGCTCGGATTCAACGAAGCGCTGCGCTCGGCCCTGCGCGAAGACCCCGACACCATCCTGGTCGGCGAGATGCGCGATCTCGAGACCATTCGCCTGGCGTTGTCGGCGGCCGAGACCGGCCACCTCGTGTTCGGTACGCTGCACACGAGTTCGGCGGCCAAGACCATCGACCGGATCGTCGACGTCTTCCCGGCGGCGGAAAAGGCGATGGTGCGCTCGATGTTGTCGGAGTCGCTCAAGGCGGTCATCTCGCAGACGCTGATGAAGAAGATCGGCGGCGGCCGGATCGCCGCGCACGAAATCATGATCGGTACGCCGGCGATTCGCAACCTGATTCGCGAAGACAAGGTTGCGCAAATGTACTCGGCAATCCAGACCGGGCAAAACGTCGGCATGCAGACGCTGGACCAGAATCTCAAGGCATTGCTCGCCCAGGGCGTCGTTGCCAAGGACGAGGCGCAGCGCAAGGCGGCCAATCCGGAAGCGCTCTGATCGACAGCGGCGAGATCGGGAGAACGAATCGTGGACCGTAACAAGGCAATCAGTTTCATGCATGACTTGCTGCGCATGATGGTCAGCAAGGATGGGTCGGACCTGTTCATTACGTCGGGGTCGCCGCCAGCGATGAAAATCGACGGCAAGGTCACGACGGTGTCGAAACAGAATCTGTCGCCGAACCATACCCAGATGCTGGCGCGCTCGATCATGAACGACAAGCAGGTTTCCGAGTTCGAGGAAACCCAGGAATGCAACTTTTCGATCGCGCTGCCCGGCGTCGCGCGCTTCCGCGTCAACGCTTTCGTCCAGCGCGGCAGTTGCGGCATGGTGCTGCGGATCATCAACTCGGAAATTCCGGGCTTCGAGGAGCTCAATTTGCCGCCAATCCTGCAGGACATCGCGATGACCAAGCGCGGGCTGGTGATCTTCGTCGGCGGCACCGGCTCGGGTAAGTCGACGTCGCTGGCGTCGATGGTCGACTATCGCAACAAGCATTCCCACGGTCACATCATCACCATCGAGGATCCGGTCGAATTCGTCCACGACCACAACAATTGCCTCGTCACCCAACGCGAGGTCGGCGTCGATACCGATTCCTACGAGATTGCGCTGAAGAACACGCTGCGCCAGGCGCCCGACGTGATTCTGATCGGCGAGATCCGGGACCGCGAAACCATGGAACACGCGATCGCGTTCGCCGAGACCGGCCACCTGTGCCTGTCGACGCTGCACGCCAACAGCACCAACCAGGCGCTCGACCGGATCATTAACTTCTTCCCCGACGAACGCCGCCAGCAATTGCTGATGGACCTGTCGCTGAACCTGAAGGGGATGGTGTCGCAACGCCTGATCCCGAAGATCGACGGCGCCGGCCGGATTCCGGCGATCGAAGTCATGCTCAATACGCCGTTGATGGCGGACCTGATCTTCAAGGGCGATGTGCACGAGATGAAATCACTGATCGCGAAATCCAACGAGGCCGGCATGCAGACCTTCGACCAGGCCCTGTTCAACCTCTTCGAGGAGCGCAAGATCACCTACGAAGACGCATTGCGCAACGCCGATTCGGTCAACGATATTCGCCTGCGCATCAAGCTCGAGAGCGATACCGCACGCAAGTCCGGACTGGTCGACGATCATCGCGAGTTCGAGCTCGAAGAGTCGGACGACGAGACCGCGAGCGGCATGATCTGACGAGGAACGACGATGTCGCGCGAACCTACCACCAAGCTGCTCGAGCCCTATCTCAAGGTCATGGTCGAAAAACAGGCCTCGGACCTGTATTTCGTGACCGGGGCGCCGCCCAACATGAAGACCCAGGGACATACTTCGGCGATCGCCAAAAACCCGTTCCAGACCGGGCAGGTGCAAAAACTCGCCTACAGCCTGCTGACCGACGAGCAGGTACGCGACTTCGAAATCAACCGCGAGCTCAATCTCGGCTTCACCTTGCACGACGTCGGCCGCTTCCGCGTCAACATCTTCATCCAGCGCTCCGAGGTATCGATGGTGATCCGCTATATCAAGTGGGACATTCCGACCATCGATCAGCTCGGCTTGCCGCAGATACTCAAGGAAATCGTCATGAACCAGACGGGCCTGGTGCTCGTCGTCGGCTCCACCGGTTCGGGCAAGTCGACTACGCTGGCGGCGATGCTCGATCATCGCAACAACTCGGCCGGCGGACACATTTTGACGATCGAGGACCCGATCGAGTTCGTCTTTCGTCACAAGAAATCGATCATCTCGCAGCGCGAGGTCGGGATCGATACGCTGTCCTACGAGAACGCGCTGCGCGAGGCGTTGCGCGAGGCGCCCGAGGTGATCATGATCGGCGAGGCGCGCGACTCCGAAACGATGAAGGCGGCGATTAATTTCGCCGACACCGGCCACCTGTGCCTGACCACGCTGCACGCGGTCAACTCGAACCAGGCGATGGACCGGATCATGAACATGTTTCCGACCGACATGCGCGAACAGTTGCTGATGGACTTGTCGCTGAACCTGAAGGGCGTCATTTCACAGCGCCTGGTGCCCGGCATGCAGGGCAAACTCGCCTGCGCGGTCGAGATCATGATGAACACGCCCTACATCTCGGAGCTGCTGCGCGACGGCAACTTCAACGAGATCAAGGAAATCATGGAAAAAGGCGACCAGGCCGGCATGCAGACCTTCGACCAGTCGCTTTACGACCTCTACAAGGCCGACCAGATCACGATCAAGTCGGCGCTTGCCTACGCCGATTCGAGCACCAACCTCGAGTGGAAGATCAATTTCGGCGGCGACCAGCGCAGCAAGGACACGCGTCACAACCTGAATCAGCAGGGCGATCTCGAAGAGCTGAGCCTGCCGTCCGAAGAAGACTGATTAATAGAATAATAGGGGGACAGTATACCTATTTCGCTCGGCGTAACGACGCCATCCGGCTAAGCCAAAGGCGCGAAATAGGTATACTGTCCCCCTAATTCGCGCTTTTTTGGCTTTCGCGATTCGCGGCGTAGACGATTTCGCCGCCGATGATCGTGTGGCTGACGCGACCGTTGAAATCCCAGCCGTCGAAGGCGGTGTTCTTGCCTTTCGAAATCAACTCGGCGGCGCGGCAAGTCCAGTGCGCGTCCGGATCGACGACGATCAGATCGGCAGGCTCGCCGTCCGCGAGGCGGCCGCCCGGCAGTCCGAGGATCATCGCCGGGTTCAGCGTCAGGCACCGCACCAGCGCGGCCGGATCCAGCACTTTTTCGGCGATCAGCTGCAGCGCCAGCGGCAACAGCGTTTCGAGGCCGCTGATGCCGGGTTCGGCCGACGGGAACGGTTGCAGCTTGGCGTCTATTTCGTGCGGTTGGTGGTCCGAGCACAGGCAGTCGATCGTGCCGTCGGCAACGCCGGCCCGCAGCGCGTCGCGGTCGCGCAGGCTGCGTAGCGGTGGAATGACGAACTTGCTGCTGTCGAATTCGCCGATATCGTGGTCGGTCAGGAACAGCTGGTGGATCGCGCAATCGGCGGTGATCGGCAAGCCCTTGGCCTTGGCCTGGCGAATCATGTCGACCGAGCGCGCGCACGAGAGCTGGCCGAAATGCGTGCGCACGCCGGTTTGCGCAACCAGCTCGATGTCCTTCGCCAGCGCCGCGGTTTCCGCGGCTTCCGGAATCGCCGGCAAGCCGAGGCGCGTCGCGATCGCGCCCTCGTGCGCGCAGCCGTTGCCGAGCAGGTCGTGGTCGAGCGGCTGGATGATGACCAGCGCGCCGAGCCCGGCGGCATAATCCATTGCGCGGCGCTGCACGAGGTTGTTGACGATCGGGAACTGCGCGTTGCTGAACGCGATGCAACCGTCGATGAGCAGGCTCGCCATGTTGCTCAGCTGGTCACCGCCGAGGCCCCGGGTCAACGCGCCGATCGGGTAGACGTGAGCGCGGTGGCCGAACATCTCGTTGCGGTGATGGATCAGCTCGACGGTCGCCGAGTTGTCGATCGCCGGCAGCGTATCGGGCGGCATCACCAGCGTCGTAATGCCGCTCTTGACCGCGGCTTCGGTCTCGCTTTCGATATTGGCTTTCTCCGGCTGCCCGGGGTCGCGCAGCCGCGCCTGGCAATCGATCAGCCCGGGCATGACCCACTGGCCCGATGCGTCGATGATCTCGGCCCCGTCGAAACTCTCGGGCGCCGCGTCGAGCGCGGCAATCTTGCCGTCGGCGATGTAAACGTCGGCGCTGCGGGTCTCGTTTGCCCCCGGGTCGATCAGCAGGCCGCCGCGAACGATCCGCTTCACGCGTCGCCTCCGGCCTGCAGGCCAGACTGGCCGACGATCATCGACATCACCGCCATGCGCACCGAGATGCCGAAGTTGACTTGTTGCAGGATGACCGACTGGCTGCCGTCCATGACGCTCGATTCGATCTCGACGCCGCGATTGGCCGGTCCCGGGTGCATGACGATCGCGTCCGGTCGCGCCCGGCGCAGGCGTTCTTGCGACAGGCCGAATTTGCGGAAGTATTCCTTCTCGCTTGGCAGCAGCGCCCCGCGCATGCGTTCCTTTTGCAGGCGCAGCATGATCACGACGTCGACGTCGGCGAGGCCGTGTTCGAGATCCTCGTAAACCTGCACGCCGAGCGATTCGGCGTCGACCGGCAGCAGCGTGCGCGGCGCGATAATGCGCACCTCGGCGGCGCCGAGCAGGTTGAGCGCGTGAATTTGCGAGCGCGCGACCCGCGAATGCAGGATGTCACCGACGATCGCAACCGTGAGGCGCGAGAAATCCGCCTTGTAGTGGCGAATCGTGAACATGTCGAGCATCGCCTGCGTCGGATGCTCGTGCTGTCCGTCGCCGGCGTTGAGCACCGACACCCCCGGGCGCACGTGCTGGGCGAAGAAGTGTGCGCTGCCGCTGTCCTGGTGGCGAATCACGAACATGTCGATTTGCATCGCTTCGAGGTTGCGCAGCGTGTCGAGCAGCGACTCGCCCTTGACCGTCGCCGAGAAATCGACGTTGAGACTCAGGATATCCGCGGACAGTCGTTGCTCGGCGAGTTCGAAAGTCGAGCGCGTTCGCGTGCTGGCCTCGAAGAACAGGTTGGCGACGGTCTTGCCGCGCAGGATCGGCACCTTCTTGATCGTGCGGTCGCTCACCGAAATGAACGACTCCGCGGTATCGAGGATTTCGGTCAGCAGCGCCCGGTTCAAACCCTCGATGCTGAGGAAGTGCCTGAGCTTGCCGTGCTCGTCGAGCTGCAGCCTAGCGCTGGCCATCGGCTTTCGCGCTCTTGATCGCGAGGCGCAGATCGTCCGGCCCCTCGAGTTTGATATGGCTACCGGGCTCCAGCTCGAGACGCGCACCGACGAAGTCGGGCTGGACCGGAATTTCGCGTTCGCCGCGATCGATCAGCGCCGCGAACAGTATCCGTTTCGGCCGGCCGTAGTCGAACAGCGCGTTCATCGCCGCGCGTACCGTGCGCCCCGAATGGATGACGTCGTCGACGAGGATGACGTGGCGGTCGTCGATCCCGGTCGGCAATACCGATGGCTTGACCGTGGGGTGCAGGCCGATGCGGGTGAAATCGTCGCGGTAGAACGAGATGTTCAGGCGGCCGAGTTCGGTATCGGGGCGGATGTTACGGTGCAGGTGTTCGGCGATCCAGACGCCGCCGGTTTCGATGCCGACGATGATCGGTTGGGGCGACGCGGAAAAATGGGGAGTCAGTGCCTGGGTCAGCTTGTCGATCAGCGCATCAACCGAGGGTAGGGACACAGGTGCTCCACG
>JBPEYE010000312.1:0-1531 GCA_052030825.1 Gammaproteobacteria bacterium
CTTCCTCGAAACTGCCCGGCGAATTGAGTTGCTTGCGGTGATTGGCGAGCAGCACGCCGTCGGCCGAGACCAGCGCGGCGGCGTTGTAGATGCGCTCGCCATCGCGCTCCGGGTAGCCGTAGACGATCGCGGTATCGAGCGACTGCGCCAGCGCCGCAAAGCGCGCGAAGGTCGCGCCATCGGCGGGCTCGGCGAGCGCGGCAAGATCGTTCGCGACGTTGTAGCCGGAGGCGAACAGTTCCGGGCACAGCACCAGCTCGAGGGGCTGCTCCGAATCCGCGCGCGCGTCTTCTATCGCATCGCGCAGGCGCGCGAGTCGCGCCTCGAGCGCCAGGCCGCCGGTCGCACATTGGAAAATACCGATTCTCACCGGGCGCTAGCCCTCACGGACCGGCGCGATCGAATCCCGCAATTGCGGCTCGAGCCTCGGCAAATCGTCGCGCAACAATCGCACGTCGGGTGAAAACAGGTCGTAGCTCGACAGCTCCGACAGCGCCACCAGCCGCATGTTCGTGATTTCGGGCGACGTCGGTCGAATCTTTCCCGATGCGAGGTCTTGCCGAAGCGCCGTAAACCCCTGCGCCGGCCGGCAGCGGTAGTAAAAATCCAGCCGGTACGGCCCGGGTTCCTCCTCGATGTACGGCACCGCGTCGACGCGCAACAGCCGATCCACTTCGATTTCGATGCCAAGCTCTTCGCCGACTTCGCGCCGCAACGCCGCCTCGATCACGTCATCCGGCGACGCGGCATGCCCGGGGGCCGAGGGATCGCCATCGATCGAATCGAGCGCACCCCCGGGAAGACCCCAGGCGCCTTTGCGTCGATAGCTGTGTTCGACGATCAGCACTTCGGCCGGCCGCTTCGAATCGTCGATGATGACCGCGACCGCGCCGACCAGCCAGTTGCGCGCCATCTGGCCCTTGAGGAATCCGGCCAGCCGCGGCGGAAACATCCGCCACAGCGCCAGCGCGGCGCGGTGCAGCGACGGATGTTTTTCGATGAAATGGGCAATCCACGAAAGCATGGGGATCAGCTTCGAAGCGCCTCATTGCGGACGTTGACGGCGACCGCGCGAGACCCGTCGCAATCGCCTCGGGACCGACGCGGAACGTCCGGGTATGCGAATTCCGGTCCGCCCGGATGTTCTCGGTCGCGACGACTCAAAATACGATCACGTTGCGCAGCGCTTCGCCCTGGCGGACCGAGTCGATCGCGTCGTTGATCTGCTCGAGCGGATAGCGGTTGGAGATCAGCTCGTCGAGTTTCAAGCGGCCCTGTGCGTAGAGTTCGACCAGCCCCGGCAGATCGATCTGCAGGCGGGTCGAGCCCATCTTGCTGCCGATCAGTCGCTTGCTGCTGTCGGCGATATTGACCGCCTCGAACGCGGCCATCGCGCCCGACGGCGGCATGCCGACGATGCAGATGGTGCCGCCGCGACGGGCGAAGTCGACCGACTGCTCGATTGCCGCGGTGCTGCCGACGGTGACGAACACGTAATCCGCGCCGCGCCCGCCGGTCAGCGACTGGATCT
>JBPEYE010000313.1:0-2228 GCA_052030825.1 Gammaproteobacteria bacterium
AAGCTCGGCAAGGTCGGCGTCAAGGTCGAGGCCGACGAGTTCCGTCGCGCCTGCCGCGAGTTCGCGCACACGCAGATCGACAACCAGCGCCAGGACTTCATCCGCCTCGGCGTGCTCGGTGACTGGCAGGATCCGTACCTGACGATGAAGTTCGAAACCGAGGCCAACATCGTGCGCGCGCTCGGCATGATCATCGCCAACGGCCACGTCACCCGCGGCGACAAGCCGGTGCACTGGTGCACCGACTGCGGCTCGGCGCTCGCCGAGGCCGAGGTCGAGTATCGCGACAAGACCTCGCCGGCGATCGACGTGCGCTTCCCGGCGGTCGACGACGACGCCTTCGTCGGCGCCATGCGCGTCGCCGACGACGGTCCGGGCGACGGCCCGATTTCGGTGCTGATCTGGACCACGACGCCGTGGACGCTGCCGGCCAATCTCGCGGTCGCGCTGAACCCGGCCGAGGAATACGTCCTCGTGCAACTCGACGGCGAGCGCGTGCTGCTTGCCGAGGCCCTGCTCGAGGAGGCGCTCAGGCGCTACGCCATCGACGACTATCGCGTGGTCGCGCGCGCCGGAGGCGACGCGCTCGAGCAGCTGCGGTTACGCCACCCGTTTTACGATCGCGAGGCGCTCATGGTGCTCGGCGACTACGTCACCCTCGATGCCGGTACCGGCGCCGTGCATACCGCGCCCGGCCACGGCCAGGACGACTTCGAAACCGGCCTCAAGTACGGCCTCGACATCTACAACCCGGTCGGCGACGACGGCTGCTTTTTAGCCAGCACCGAGCTGTTCGCCGGCGAGCACGTATTCAAGGCCAACGATCACATCATCGAGGTGCTGCGCGAGCACGGCGCGCTGATGCACGCCGAAAAATTCGATCACAGCTACCCGCACTGCTGGCGGCACAAGACCCCGATCATTTTCCGCGCGACGCCGCAATGGTTCATCAGCATGGAAAAAGTCGGCCTGCGCGACACCGCGATGGCCGAGATCAAGAAGGTCCGCTGGGTACCGTCGTGGGGCCAGGCGCGCATCGAGAGCATGATCGAGAACCGCCCTGACTGGTGCATCTCGCGGCAGCGCTACTGGGGCGTGCCGATCACGCTGTTCATGCACCGCGAAACCCAGGCATTGCATCCGCGCACCGCCGAGCTGATCGAGGATGTCGCGCAACGCATCGAGCAGGCCGGCATCGAGGCCTGGTTCGCGCTCGAGGCCGACGAATTGCTCGGTGACGAAGCCGCCGACTACGTCAAGGTCAGCGATACGCTCGACGTCTGGTTCGACTCGGGTACGACGCATTACAGCGTGCTGCAGCGCGATCCGCGCACGCATTTTCCGGCCGACATGTATCTCGAGGGTTCGGACCAGCATCGCGGCTGGTTCCATTCGTCGCTGCTCGCGTCCTGCGCGATGCACGGCCAGGCGCCCTATCGCCAGGTGTTGACCCACGGCTTCACCGTCGATGCCAAGGGCATGAAGATGTCGAAATCGGTCGGCAACGTGATCGCGCCGATCCAGGTCACCAAGACGCTCGGCGCCGACATCCTGCGCCTGTGGGTCGCGGCGACCGACTACTCCGGCGAGATGTCGATCTCCGACGAGATCCTGAAACGGACCGCCGATTCGTACCGCCGGATTCGCAATACGATTCGCTTCCTGCTCGCCAACACCCACGATTTCGATCCGGCCAAAAATCTCGTCGCGTCCGACGAGCTGCTCGCACTCGACCGCTGGATCGTCGGCGAGACGCTAGCGCTGCAAACCGAGCTCCAGCAGATCTACGACGATTACCTGTTCCACATCGCGGTGCAGAAGATTCACAACTTCTGTTCCGAAACGCTTGGCGGTTACTACCTCGACGTGATCAAGGACCGCCAGTACACGACGCCGAAGGATTCGCGTGCGCGCCGTTCGTGCCAGAGTGCGCAGTATCACATCATGGAGGCGATGACGCGCTGGATCGCGCCGATCCTGAGCTTCACCGCCGACGAAATCTGGGAGCACATGCCCGGCGCGCGCGACCCGCTCGGCGTGTTCACCGCCGAGTGGTACGACGGCTTGTTCGCCTACGCCGACGACGCGGTCGATCTCGACGTCTGGCAATGCATCGATCCGGTGCGCGACGAAGTCCTGCGCCGGCTCGAGATCCTGCGCCAGGACGGCGCGATCGGTTCCGGCCTCGACGCCGAGGTCACGATTTACGCCGACGACGACACGCTCGG
>JBPEYE010000314.1:0-30031 GCA_052030825.1 Gammaproteobacteria bacterium
TGCGCATCGTGCAGGAATGCCTCGCCAATATTCGCAAGCACAGCCAGGCCGCCGTGGTGCGGGTGCACCTGAGCTATCGCGGCGGGCTCTACGGCGTGCTGATCGAGGACGATGGCGTCGGCTTCGACGAATCCAGTGTCGTTTCCGCGCGCGGTCGTCATCTCGGGCTCGACATCCTGCGCGATCGCGCACGCGAGATCGGCGCGACCATCGAGATCGAAAGCGAACCCGGTGATGGCACCCGCGTGCACCTGCAGTTTCGCGCCGAGCCGTCCGCGCCGGTGCTCGGACAAACGGGCTGAGCCGTGGCCCGGCGGATATCGCTGTCGCGCGCGGCGCGTCTGGTCGGTGTCAAGCGGGGCACGCTGCAGCGGCAGATTCGCGCCGGCGAGTTGCAAACCTTCGAGGGTGATATTCTGCTGACCGATTTGCTGCAGGCTTACCCCGACGCTCGAATCGAGGATTCGAGCATGCTCGAACGGGTCGAGCAGATCATCGAGCAGGCGACCTTTGTCAACCCCGAGGCCGCGCGGCGCAAACCCGACAATGTCGCATTGACGATGCGCATCATGTCAATGAGCGAGGAACTGATCCGGCAAAAGCGATTGAACCGGCGCTTTCGCGAATTGCTCGAGCAGCTCAGGAGTGAAATAGATCGGCTCGCCGGCGAACCCGACGCGCTAGCCCGGCTCGCGGAGCGCATCGATGCCACGAGCGCCCGGATCGAAGACGACGATGCTACAATGGATCAACCTTTCGCCAGAGAGACCTTCCTTCGCGTCATGTCTGCCCAGGCCACCGTATTGCCGAGCGGTCACGAGTTTTTTGTCGAGGGCGCCGAGTCGATTCTCGAAGCCGGCCTGCGCGGAGGCCTGGCGCTGAATTACGGTTGCAGCAATGGCAATTGCGGGCTGTGCAAGATTCGCATCGTGTCCGGCGAAACCCGTCGCATACGCCATCATGATCACACTCTGACCGAAGCCGAGAAAGGTGTCGGCTACGTGCTGAGCTGCTGCAACACGGCGGTGACCGACATCGTTCTCGAGGCCGACGAAGCATCGAGTACCGCCGACATACCGCGCCAGCAAATTCCGATCCGGGTCAGGAAAATCGAACGCCCAGACGATCGGGTACTGATTCTGAGCGCGCGCACGCCACGTACCAGCCGCCTGCGCTTTCTCGCCGGGCAATGCGCGCGTCTCTCGGTCGACCACGTCGGCGATGGTTTTTATCCCATCGCGAGCTGCCCCTGTGACGACATGAACCTGCAGTTTCACATCGAGCTCGCTGACGACCCGATCGCCGCGTTCCTCGCCGAGTCGGCCAAGAACAACGACCTGCTCACGCTCGATGGGCCGGCCGGCGCCTTCGTCCTCGACGAGGATTCGCCGCGATCGCTGGTGTTCGTCGCCGAGGGCATCGGCTTCGCTTCGATCAAGGGTTTGATCGAACACGCGATGGCGCTCGACGTCGCCGAAAGCATTCACCTGTTGTGGTTCGCCGCCGACGGCAAGCCTTACCTGAACAACCTGTGTCGCGCGTGGAACGACGCGCTCGATAATTTTTATTACCGGCCGCTCGACTCGGCGGCGCTTGCTCACGTCGACGACTTCCTGCTCGAGCAGCTGGAAGCGGGCCGCCTCGACGCCTGCGACTACTACGCCTGCGGTGGCGACGAGTTGCGCCGGCAGATGAATCGCTTCGTCGAGCGGCGCGCAATCCCGTCGTCACAGCTCAAGTTCGAAAGCATCGCCAGGGGGCCGTGAAATGAGTCTCAAAGTTCTCTTGATCGATGACCACATGCTGTTTCGCGAGGGCCTGATCAGCCTGCTGCAGCGGCGCAACATCGAGGTGCTGGCGGCGACCGGCAACGGCAACGAGGGGATCCGGCTGGCGCAGGAATCGAATCCCGACATCGTTCTACTCGACATGCGCATGCCGATCATGGACGGCATCAGCGTGCTCAAGCAGCTCAAGAAACTCGGCCTCGAGATGCCGATCGTGATGCTGACCACCAGTTCCAACGAGCAAGACCTGCTCAATGCGCTCAAGGCCGGCGCCAGCGGCTACCTGCTCAAGGACATGGAGCCCGACGATCTCGTCAGCGCGCTGCGCGACATCCATGCCGGCAAGACCGTGGTCGCGCCGCCGCTAACCTCGGTTCTGGTGCGTTTCGTCAAGGGCGACATGACGGTCGCGCAGACCCAGGGACCGTTCAGCGAGCTGACGCCGCGCGAAAGCGAAATTCTCGAACTCATGGCCGAGGGCCAGGGCAACAAGCTGATTGCACGTAATCTCGGCATCTCCGACGGCACCGTCAAACTGCACGTCAAGGCCGTGCTGCGCAAGCTCAACGTCCATTCGCGCGTCGAGGCGGCGGTCATGTATATCGAACACAACCACCGCGTCGCCCAACAGCTCGACGAATAAATCCCGGCGGGTCAGGCTTCGGCGCCAACCAGCCGGTTCCAGATTTCGACCGCGCGCTCCTCGACCGCCGGGTCGATGCGCCGAAACTGACGCCAGGCGTCGATGCTGAAGTCGGGATACAGGCGCAGCACTTCGTCGCGCGCTTGCCGGGCCTGGTCATCGGCGCGAGCCGCGGCGAGCGCGATCGCAAGCCAGACGCGCACGACCGGCATGAACGCCGATTCGGCATCGGTCGCCTCGACGCAGGCCGCGTAGGCGCGCGCCGATTGCACGTAATCCCCGACCGCAAAACTGCAGCTGCCGAGTACGTACATGTACCAACCGGGATAGAACGGACTCAGGCGGATCGCGCGCTTGATTTCATCGATCGCGGTGCGATAACGCTGCGCGTGCAACAGCGCGATCGCGTAGACCGCGACGTTGGGCGAGTGCTTGGGCGTCAGCTCGACCGCCCGGCGGCCGATTTCGACGGCTTCGTCGTATTCGCCGAGCTGCGTCTTGACGCAGGCGAGCAACGATAGCGCATCGGGATTGAAATCTTCGAGATCCATCGCCTTGAGCGCAGCCTCCTGCGCGGTGGCGAGCGACTCCGCGTGCGACCTGCTCCAGTTCCACAACGCGTCGACGTAGTGGGTGAAGCCGAGCAGCACCCAGGCGTTCGCGTATTCGGAATCATGCTCGAGCGCGCGCGTTGCCAGGCGCCGTGCTTCCCCGTTGTCCTCCGGGCTGTTGCGGTGCAAACATACGTTTCCGCGCACGACGCATTCCCAGGCCTCGAGATTGTCGGTTCCGCCGGCCCACAGCCGTGCCTGTTCGCCGGCGGTGATCTCGACCTGGACCGCGATCGTTACGTTGCGGGTTATTTCGTCCTGCACGTCGAAGATGTCGCCGAGATCGCGATCGAAACGCTCGGCCCAGCGGTGCAAGCCGCTGCGGGCGTCGATCAGTTGCGCGGTGATGCGGATCCGGTTGCCGCTGCGGCGCACGCTGCCCTCGAGAATGAAGCGTACTCCCTGTTCGCGGCCGACCTGCTTGAGATCGATAGCCTGGCCCTTGTATACCGCGGTCGAATGGCGCGCGACGACGAACAGGCCCGGCAGCCGCGAAAGCGCGGTGATGATGTCCTCGGTAATACCGTCGGCGAAGTACTCCTGCTCGGGATCGACGCTCAGGTTGGTAAACGGCAAAACCGCAATCGACGGCTCCTCCGGAAGCTCGAACTCGCCACGCAGCGGCGCCTCGGCCGGGTCGGCCACGACCGCGACACGCGGCCGCACCCGGTAGGCCAGAATCGGTTCGCGGATGTTCTTGACCGCCTGCTTGCCGAGAAACTCGTATTCGACCCGCAGCTTGTTGCCGACCGCGCGGCGCACCGTGTCGGATACGCATATACCACCGGCCTCGGCCAGGCTTTCGAGCCGGTTGGCGATATTGACGTCGTTGCCGAAAATTTCGTCGCGGTCGACGATGACCTCGCCGAGGTTGATGCCGATACGGAACTGCACCCGGCGCTGCTCGGGCAGGTTGCGGTTGCGCAGCGCGAAATCGTTTTGAATCGACAGCGCGCATTCGAGCGCATCGGTGACGGTCGCGAAATCGGCGAGCACCGCATCGCCCGCGTAATGATCGATCGAGCCGTGGTGCTGCTGAATGAGGTCACGCACGAAATCGAGCGCCTCGGCGAGCTTGAGGTGGGTGTCTTCCTCGTCCTCGTCGGTCAGTCGCGAGTATTCTGCAACATCGGCGTAAAATATCGCGGCGAGTTTACGCGGCAACTGCTCTTGCATCGGGGCGGGCCTCCGCGCGCAGCATGCTCGATTGCCAAATACTACCGCGAAGCGGGTTAAGCCGCCAGCGAGCGCCGCCCGCACCCGGATCAGGCGATGCCCGGATTGCCGGCGACGTTCTTGAGTTTCGGCGTGTTGAGCTTGTCGATGCGAATCGTTTCGTGCCGACGGAGATATTCCGCGACCACGTCCCAAACCGGTGGTCCGGGCGACTGCGAACCGACCGTCGCCCAGCCGGCGACCTTGTAGGACTTGCTCGCCTCGATCGACGTACCGTCGTCAAGCTGCATGCCGGATATTCGCTGGCCGATCTCGGCGTCGACATCGAGCACGTAATCGAGTCCGCCGAGGCGAACCATATCGCCCCCTTGCTGGTAATACGCGTCCTTGTTGAACAGGTTGTCGGCCACGTCCTCGAGAATCAGCTTGATGTCCGCGCCGGTCATTTCGCGGACGTATGTCTCCGGGTAGGTAATACAGGTCTGGTCCATAACGTGCTCCATAGTGATCGGTTGACCGGGCAGAACCGTGGTGCCCCAGCGGAATCCGGGTGACAGCGAAATCTGAGCATCGCCCTCGATGCGCAGCGCGTCGCAGATGACCTGGTCGAAGGTGCCATTGAAATTGCCACGCCGGAACAACACTTCCTCGGGCACCGAAAGCGCTTCCGAGAGGGTCTCCAGGTAGGGCTTGCGCATCGTTTCAATGTAGGCTGCCATTTCGGCGTCCGCCGGCAGCAGGTTGGAGAAAACCGGCAGCAGGCGGTAGCGATAGTCACGCAGCTTGCCGCCGCGGACGTCGAGGTCCATGACGCCGAGAAACTTGCCGTTGGAACCGGCGTTGGTGACGAGCGTCTTGCCACCCGGGTTGGATACGGGCACCGCGCCCGGCATGCCGTCGTGCGTATGGCCGCCGAAAATAGCATCGATACCGCTGACCCGCGAGGCCATCTTCAGATCCACGTCCATGCCGTTATGCGAGACCAGCAGCACCGCGTCGGGATTCTCCTCGTCGCGCACCTGGTCGACGACTTGCTGCATGCCTTCCTCATTGATGCCGAAAGTCCAGTCCGGGATGAAGCGGCCCGGGTTGGCGATCGGCGTATACGGAAAAGATTGCCCGAGGACGGCGATGCGCAAGTCTCCCATCTCGCGCATGACGTAGGGCCTGAATACGTGACCGGTATCCTCGTTGTACTCGCTCATGTCGCCGAGCTCGTAATCGAAAATCGCGCTTTCCTTGACGCGGCAGTTCTGGCTGACGAAATCGCCCTCGAAACGTGCCGCGTTTTCGAGGACTTCCTGCGCGAGGTAGGTGAACTCCCAGTGCCCGGTCATGATGTCGACGCCAAGCAAGTTGGCGGCGTCGACCATATCGCGCCCGCGCGTCCAGTAGGCGGTTCCCGATCCCTGCCAGGTGTCGCCACTGTCGAGAAAAACCGAGCGCCCGGGCGCGTACTCCGCGCGCATCTTTTTGACCAGGGTTGCCAGGTGCGCGAACCCGCCGATCTTGCCGTAAACCCGCGCCGCCTCGACGAAATCGAGGTGGGTAAAGGCGTGGGCTCGAATCCCGCCCGCCGGAATTCGGAAACGGTCGAGCAGCGCCTGTCCGACCAGGTGCGGGACCTTGCCAACGCGATCGCCATTACCGATGTTGACGCTCGGCTCGCGGTAGTAGACCGGATTGAGTTGCGCGTGACAGTCCGCGATGTGCAAGATCCGGGCGTTACCGAAGGACGGCACGTCGTAAAGCTTGCCATCCTCCTCGCTCTGGGAAAACGCAACGCGCGGCAACAGGCCCGCGGCGCTGGCGAGCCCCAGCAGGCGGACGAATTCGCGTCGATTCAGGTTCATTTCGCTCCTCTCTCCTCAGCCGAACAGCTCGGCCAGTTCGTGCAAGTCCGCGACCACGCGATCGGGATTGCAATCGTGAATACTATAACCGTGGTTGTAACCGTAGGGTACGGCAACGACGCGGAAACCGGCGGCGCGCGCGGCCTTCACGTCGTTGGCCGAATCGCCGACCATCAGGCATCTTGCGTAGTCGAGGCCGAAATGATCGGCGGCATAATGCAGCGGCATCGGGTCCGGCTTTTTACGCGGCGTCGTGTCACCGGCGACGACCAGCTCGAAGTAATCCGCCAGGCCCTTCGCGGCAAGCAGGTCGGCGGTAAAGCTCGCGGCCTTGTTGGTCACGCAACCGAGGTGCAGATCGCGCCCGGACAACCGCTCGAGCCCCTCGATCACGCCGGGATAAACGGTACTGCGCGCGCTGACGTTTTCTGCATACAGGCGGGTAAAGATCTCGAGCGCGCGCTCGAACAGCTCAGCGTCGGGCTCGGCCTGCATTTCACCGGTGAGAAAGCGCTTGACGAAACGTTCGACGCCGTTGCCGACCCAGGCGCGGCACGCTTCCGGGTCACGCTCGGCAAGCTCGAGCTCGCGCAGCATTGCGTTGCCGCACCAGGCGAGATCCGGCAGGCTGTCGACGAGCGTGCCGTCGAGATCGAACAGCACCAGGCCGAGCCGATCGAATTCAATCGGCCGTGTCTCCGGGGTCCCCGTTTGTACAGACATAGGCGGGCTGCCGGGATCAACCCGAGGTAGCGATCATCAGCCCGTCGACGAGTTCATCGACCGCCAAAACCGGGCCCGCTTGCGGGTTCTCGTTCATACCTCTACTCCAGCTCGCCTGCAGCCGCGACACGGCGCATGATTGTCCCGGCAAGCTAGCAGAAGGCGCGAACCAGGTTAATAACCCGATAGCGATAGGACCTATCACCTCCCGCCTGGTCGCCAATCGCTCGATCCGGCGCGGGGTTCGCAGATGAATGCCGGATCGGCCGCAAGAGTTCGCCGATCGATGGTCGAAAGCCCCGCAGAGAAGTGCCGGAGGCACCTGGAATGAGCAGATAAAAAGGGCTTTCCTGTACTGCGGAAATCGTCGCAAATGCGGGCCCACGATCGCGGGCGGGTCGCGTCGGCCGGTGATTCGACCGTTCAATCGATCATTCTGACGATGGCTTCCGACACCATCTGGTCCAGATCGGTCTTGACGATTACCGATTGCTGATCGGCGACTTCCGACCTGACTATCAGACCGGTAACGCTCGAATAGGACACGTAGATTCCAACGCGGGCGAGCAGCGCCTTGATGGTGTACAACCTGCTGCCCATCACGACGCGCTGTTTCGGGGCGACGTAGCACTCGTCGATCGCGACCAGCTTGTTATCGAGGACCAGGTAGGTGCCGTTGGTCGAGCCCAGATCCCGTAGTCGCAGCTTGCCGTCGATCAGCCTGATTTCGGCGTGCCCGCGGCTGAGGGATGGATCGTTAAGCCGGATTTGACCATCTCGCCCGATCGTGCAGGGATGGCCCTCGATGAATCCCGACCCCGTCGGTAAGTCAACTTTCATCGGCTAAAGCCTTTGTGGTTGTGCCGGTTCGCAACCCCTGATCTTCATGCCAGGTCGGTCAGAACCGTTATGTTTCGGTAATCCTATAACACGGATTCCTGACGAACCGCATCACCCAAATGGGTTAAATCAAACAGGCATCAGAATCCTGGATGCTAATCCTGCCGACCAGGGAGCTGGCGGTATTTCAACGCGTAGAAAAGCACCGGGATCACGACTAGCGTCAGCAGCGTCGAAATCAAAATACCGAAGATCAGCGAGATTGCGAGGCCGTTGAAGATCGGGTCATCGAGGATGAAAAACGCGCCCAGCACCGCGGCAAGCGCGGTCAGCAAAATCGGGCGCGCGCGCACCGCGGCCGCCTGAATTACGGCCTCCTCGAATTCGACACCGGCAGTGACCTGCTCTTCGATGAAGTCGACCAGCAGGATCGAGTTGCGCACGATGATCCCGGCGAGCGCGATCATGCCGATCATTGACGTCGCGGTGAACTGCGCGCCCAGCAGCGCGTGGCCCGGCAGCACGCCGATTACGGTCAGCGGGATAGGCGCCATGATCACCAGCGGCACCGCATAGGAGCGAAACTGCGCGACCACCAACAAGTAGATCAGGATCAGGCCGACCGAATACGCGAGTCCCATGTCGCGGAAGGTTTCATAGGTCACCTGCCACTCGCCGTCCCATTTGATGCTGTACTGATACGGATTTGCCGGCTGGGTGACGAGGTACTGCTCGATCGGCGCATCGAGCAACGGCGAGAATAAGTCATCGCGCAGCCGCAGCAGCACGTCGAACATTCCGTAAAGCGGGCTGTCGAGCTCGCCGGCCATGTCGGCGGTGACGAACACGACCGGCAGCAGGTCCTTGTGGTAAATGCTCGGGTCGTTGCGGCTCTCGACCACGTCGACGACTTCCGACAGCGGCACCAGCGCTCCGCCGGCGGCGCGCAGCTTCAGCGCGAGCACGCTGCGCAGATCGCGCTTGTCGCCCTCGGCAAGTTCGAGCCTGAGCGACTGCGGGTATTTCAAATCGTCGCGGTGCAGGTAACCGACGTCCTCGCCGCCGACCAGCGTCGCGACCGCGCGCGCGATCGCGGCCTGGTCGAGGCCGAGGCGGGTCGCCTTTTCGCGGTCGATACGGAGGATCAGGCGCGCTGATTCGGCCTCGCTACTGTCGTCGATATCGACGATATCGGGAGTCTCCTCGAGCACCGCGCGCAAGTCGCGCGCGAGCGCGACCTGGCCGGCGTAGTCGATGCCATAGACCTCCGCCACCAGCGGCGCCTGCACCGGCGGCCCCGGCGGCACCTCGACGATCTTGACGTTGGCGTCGTGGCGCGCACCGATCGCCCGCAGCGGCGCGCGCAGCGCGCGCGCAATCTCGTGGCTGGAGCGCTCTCGCAGCGACTTGTGCCGCAGGTTGACCTGGATGTCGGCGAGGTTCGCGGCTTCGCGCAGGTAATACTGCCGTACCAGGCCGTTGAAATTGATCGGCGCCGCGGTGCCGACGTAGAATTGGTAATCGGTGACCTCCGGCACGCTGGCGATGTGATCGCCGAGTTCGGCGACGACGCGCGCGCTACGTTCGAGACTCGCGCCCTCGGGCAGGTCGACGACGACCTGAATTTCTGACTTGTTGTCGAACGGCAGCATCTTGAGCACCACCAGTTGAACCGCGGCGAGGCTCACCGAAGCCGCGATCAGCACGCCGAGCAGAGTCCACAACAGCCAGCGGTTGCGACGACCACGCTCACGCCCGAGCAGCGGCCGGAACAGGCGGTCGAAGAGCCGGTACAGTCGCGTGTCGCCGTCGTGCTCTCCTTCTGCCGCGTGCGTCTTGCCGCCGAGTAGTTTCAGCGCGAGCCACGGTGTGACGCTAAACGCGACCGCGAGCGAGATCAGCATGCCGATGCTCGCGTTGATCGGGATCGGGCTCATGTACGGCCCCATCAGGCCGGTGACGAAGGCCATCGGCAACAGCGCCGCAACCACCGTCAGCGTCGCCAGGATCGTCGGCCCGCCGACCTCGTCGACCGCCAGCGGAATCGCCTCGGCGAGGCTCCGGCCGCCCCGCCCCATGTGCCGGTGAATGTTCTCGACAACGACGATCGCGTCGTCGACGAGAATGCCGATCGAGAAGATCAGCGCGAACAGCGATACCCGGTTCAGCGTGAACCCCCAGGCCCAGGACGCGAACAGGGTCAGCGCGAGCGTGACCGCGATCGCGACGCCGACGATGACCGCCTCCCGCAGGCCGAGCGCGAACACGACCAGCAGTACCACCACAGCGGTCGCGAAGGCGAGCTTCTGGATCAGCGTCAGCGCCTTCTCGTTGGCGGTTTCGCCGTAGTTTCGCGTGACCGTGACCTCGACGCCGCCGGGGATCACGATGCCGCGCAGCTGCTCCAACCGGTCGACGATTTGATCGGCGATCTCGATCGCGTTGCTGCCGGGCTTCTTCGCGATCGCGAGCGTCACCGCGGGAAAGCGGCCCGGCGCATCGATACTCTTGTCGGCCGCCGCAGGCCCGCTGCCGAACCAGACGTATTGCGATGCCTGCGTCGGCTCGGTCTCGATCGTCGCGACGTCGCGCAGCAATACCGGCACGCCGGCCGACAGGCCGACGACGAGGTTTTCGACGTCGGCGGCCTCGCGCAGGAACACGCCCGCCTGTAAAGATATTTCGCGGTCGTCGCGCACGAGATGGCCGGCATCGCGCGACTGGTTGGCGGCGACGATGCCGGCGCGGACCTGCTCGAGATCGATGCCGTAGCCCGCCAACCGCACCGGGTCGAGCAGGATACGGATGCGCTGCTGCGTACCGCCGAGCGCGTAGATGTCGCGCGTGCCAGGCACACGCTTGAGCTCGGCCTCGAGCGAATGCGCGACCTGTAGCAATTCGAGCGATGTGCGGCGCTCGTCCGGGCTCCATAGCGTCAGCGCGACCACCGGCACGTCGTCGATGCCGCGCGGCTTGACGATCGGCTGGCCGACGCCCATATTGGCCGGCAACCAGTCGGCGTTGGAATAGATCTTGTTGTACAGGCGCACGATCGACTGGTCGCGCGGCTCGCCGACCTCGAACTGAACCGTCAGGACCGAAAGGCCCGGCCGCGACACCGAGTAGACATGCTCGATGCCGGCGATCTCCGACAGCACCTGCTCGGCCGGCGTGCTGACGACCTGCTCGACCTCGAATGCGGTCGCGCCCGGGAACGGGATGAACACGTTGGCGAAGGTCACGTCGATTTGTGGCTCTTCCTCGCGCGGCGTGATCAGCACCGCGAACAATCCTAGCAACAGCCCAAGAAGCGCAAGCAGCGGCGTGATTTCGGACTGCAGGAAGCTTTGCGCGACCCGCCCCGACGGGCCGAGACCCTCGCTCATTGCGCGTCGGCCAGTTGTTGCTTGAGCGCGATACCGGCGCGTACCGGGTCGAGCGCGATGGTCTCACCGGCTTCGAGCCCGGCGAGGATCTCGATACGCTCGCCGTAGCGGTTGCCCGGGCGCACCTGGCGCAGCGCGACGCGACCGTCGGCGTCGATGACGTAGACCGCGTTGACCTCGGTACGCGATACCAGCGCGACTTGCGGCACCAGCAACCGCTCCGTCTCGCCGATCGCGATCGCGACCTTGACGAGCATCCCGGGATACAGCGGCAGCGGTTGCCGCAGCAGATCGAGGCGTACCCGGAACGAATGATTTTGCGGGTTCGCGAACGGATGGATCGTAATCTGATCGACCTCGATCGATTTGCCGTTCTCGATCACGATGACGCGCGCTTCGCGACGTTCCCGCAAACTGCCGATCAGCGACTGCGGCACGTCGGCGCTTACGCGCAGCTCGCCCTCGGCATAGCCGCTCATGATTGGCTGCCCCGGGCCGACCGATTCGCCAGGCTCGACGTGGCGGGCGACGACGACGCCGCTGTACGGAGCCTTGACGACGGTATGGCCGAGCAATTCCTCGGCGCGCTCGAGTCCGGCCGCGGCTGCTGCCTGGCGGGCCTCGGCCGCCTTGAGCGCGGCCTCGGCGCGATCGAATTGCGCCCGCGAGATCAGTTTTTGCTTGAGCAAATCCTGGCTACGCTTGAATTCGAGGCGCGCGTCGCCGAGGCCCGCGCTGGCTTCGGCAAGCGCCGCGCGCGCTTGCTCGACGCCGGCGCGGTATTCGCGGTCACGAATTCGCAGCACCACCTCGCCCTGTTTGACGTAGTCGTCGACATCGAAGTTGACCGCCTCGATCTTGCCGGCGACCTCGGCCGACAGCGTCGCCTGGCGGCGCGCCTCGACGATACCGTCGAGTTCGCGCTCGAGCGGCATCACGGTGGGCTCGACGGTGATTCGTGCGAGTGGCTCGGCTATCGCGTCGGAGCCGAGCAGCGAGCCGGCGAGCAACGCCGGCGCAAGCAATCCGAGTCGCATGGCTGGTTCCGGTCACCTGGGGAATGAACTTGTAAATATATTAGAATTTTCTAATATAGTTTCAATATCACCTTGGTGATATGATGCCCGCCTGCCCGTTCAGCTCGTTGATCCCCGACAATCGATGCCCAATCGTCGCCTCATTCTCACGATCGTCCTGCTGTTGTCGCTATGCCTCGGTGTTCAATCCACGATCGCGGCCAACCGGCTCGCCGGCCACCCGTCGCCGTATCTCGCGCTGCACGGCGAGGATCCGGTCGAATGGCGCGACTGGCAGGCCGAGGTTTTCGACGCGGCCCGTAAAGACAACCGGCTGGTGCTGGTCTCGATCGGTTACTACTCGTGCCACTGGTGCCACGTGATGCAGCGCGAGAGTTACCAGGACGACACGGTCGCCGCGCGCCTGAACGAGAGCTTCATCGCGGTCAAGGTCGATCGCGAGCTCGATCCCGACCTCGACCAGCGGCTGATCGCCTTCGTCGAACGCGTGCGCGGTTCGGCCGGCTGGCCGCTGAACGTGTTCCTGACCCCCGAGGGCTACCCGGTCACCGGCTTCACCTACCTGCCGCGCGACCGCTTCCTGTACGTGCTCGAGCAGCTCGACGCCGAATGGCGCGAGCGCCACGACGAGCTGGGCCGCGCCGCGCGAATATTCTTCGAGCGCGAAATGGTCGACCCGCCTGACTCGGCACTCGATGCGCCCGATCTGCCGGCGGCGCGCCTCGTCGACGCCTTCGTCGCGCAATCGATGCTTGCCGCCGACGAGTTGCAGGGCGGTTTCGGCAACACCAGCAAGTTCCCGAACGCGCCGCAGCTCGCCGCGCTGCTCGAAGTCATCGCCGGCGATCCGAAGCTCGACCCGGACGTTGCCGATTTCATGCGGTTGACGCTCGACGTGATGGCCGCGCGCCACCTGACCGACCACGTCGACGGCGGTTTTTTCCGCTACACCACCGATCCCGACTGGCAGACGCCGCATTTCGAAAAAATGCTCTACGACAACGCGCAGCTCGCGTCGCTGTACCTGCGCGCGCACCGGCTGTGGCCCGACCGCGGCTACGCCGGCGTGGCGCTGCGCACGCTCGATTTCGTCGAGGCGCGGTTACGTCATCCCGACGGCGGCTACATGTCGAGCCTGTCGGCGGTCGATGTCGATAACGTCGAGGGTGGTGCTTACTGGTGGACGCGCGCCGACCTCGAGACGCTGCTGACCGCCGACGATCTCGCCTATCTCGAAAAACACTGGCAAATCGATCCGGCGCGGGGCCAGGTATTGCCGCGGCCGCTGATCGGTCCCGGGGCGAACGGCGACGATGAACGCAACCGTCGCATCCTCGAACGTCTCCGGCAGCAGCCGCGCCCGCCGATGCCGGCCGACGACAAGCGCCTCGCCGGCTGGAACGCGCTGCTGCTCGAGGCGCTGGTGCTTGCGGCGCCGCTCGAAGAACGGCAGGCCAGGCGCGCGCATGCGCTCTACCAAAAAATGCGTGATCACTTCGTGCGCGGCGACGAGGTCGTGCGTTTCGTCCACGCCGGCGGCGCCATCGCCGGTCAGCTGGAGGACTACGCGCTGCTCGCGCACGCCTTCGACGTCTACGGCCGCGCCTTCGACGACGCGGCCGCGCGCACTATCGCGGCTCGCCTGGTCGCGCGAACGCAGGCGCTGTTCCTGCATGACGGGCGCTGGCGGCACAAGCGCGACACCTTGATCCCGGTCGCGCCGGGCGACTGGATCGCTGTCGATCGGGTGCTGCCGTCGCCGATGTCGCGCTGGCTCGAAGTCGCGCTCGCGGCGCCGGGCGTCTCGGCCGAGGTTCGAGCCACCGCGCGCGGCATGCTTCTGCGCTCGACGCGCAATCTGCTCGACGCGCCGTATTTCTACGGCAGCTTTATCCTGCTGCGCAGCACCTATGCCGGCTGAGACCGCCCGCCGCGGCTAGTTGACCGCCGATTTGGGCGTCTCGGCGCTGCGCTCGACTTTCTCGAATTCGATCGGCGGGCGATCGCCGCCGGACGCGCGCGGACGCCCGACGAAGCGTTCGCCGAGGCGCTGGCGGCGCATCGTGTCGTCGGCCTGCTGATGCACGCGCTTGTCGTAGTCGAGTCGGAACGAGCGCGGAATCGGACGCTTGGCGTCGAGGTCGCGAACCCACAGAAAAATCGCGCCCGGCTCGTCGCGCTGCAGATCGGGCTCGATCGTCACGACGCTGACGAGCTCGAAGTTCTGCGGCAGGCCGTCGCGCGCCGGCCAGCCGAGATATGCCTCGAGGGCACCGTAATGCCAGAGATAGAAACCAAAACACACGGCGACCACGACAACCTTGATGCCCGCGCGAATATCACTGCGCAGCACCGCGAGTACCAGCACGAACAGCAGGAAGACATAGGCCAGCGCGAGCGCGAGAATCGACGGAACCATTGACCTAACCCGGATCCATGACCTGCGCCGGATCGAGCCGGTATGGCGTCAGGATTTTTTCGAGTTTGTTCATCGCGACGATCTCGCCGTTGCCGTCGAGCTCGAAACGCAGCACGGTTTGCTCGTCGTCGACGCGATCGAGCAGGATCTGGTCGATGTAGACCAGCCGCAGCGTCGGATTGACTTTCTCGATCTTGACGTTAACCGGCACCGGCAGGTCGCTGTGCGATTCGTAGTAGTGCAGGTTGACGACGTATTCCCCCGAAATGATGCCGCGAATCGTGACCACTTCCTGGTTGATCGGGTGCACCATGCGGCGGCCGTTGATCATGACGGTGTCGTTGATGTCGCCGCGATCGTCACGGTCGAGATTCAGCCAGCCGGCTTCCTTCTGCAGGTAGGAGACGGTTTCGCGGTAAGGATCCTGCACCCACAGGTCGACGTCGTCGGGCTGACTGTCGGGCCAGCTCGCGGTGATGATGTACTCGGCCTTGTAGTTGATGTTGCCGAGCTTGGCGATCGGGTTCATGAACATGATCGAAATGAAGAACAGCAGCGTGAAACCGAGCAGCGTATTGAACAGCAGATCCGTGAACGGATCGGTCAGCGGCATCCGGTGGCGTCGGCGTCTCATGACGCACCGAGCCGCCAGGTGCGCTCGCGCACGTCGTCGAGCAGGCTGTCGACGCTCCAGTCGAGCAGCTGGTACTTGACGTTGAGCAGTACGCCGCCGCTCAGCCCGGTCAGCGTCGTGAACAGCGCGACCTTCATGCCGCCGCTCATCTGCGCGAGCAGGCTTTGCATGACATTGATGTCGATGCTGTTGAGATCGACCAGCGAGCCGAGCATGAAGATAAATCCGATCACGGTGCCGAGAAGGCCGAGCTTGAGCATCAGGTCGGCGATCACGTAACCGAAACGATACTGGCCGCGGCAGCGACCGTCGAGCACCTCGAGCAGCAACTCGCCGTTTTCGTCGGTCGCGCTGCCGCCCTGCCGCAGCAGCCGGTAATACCTCGGCACGTGACCTCGCCCGCCGTCGATGGCTTCGCGACCGACCGCGTCGAATTCGCGCGACAGGCGCAGGGCGACGAGCAGGAAGTGCAGGCTGGCGGCCGCGTAGATGCCGAGGATGACGCGCGAGATGAAACTGTAGTCCTCCGCCAGCAACCGCTGCAGCCACCCCGCTTCCGCGAACAGCAACAGCGCGAACAGCTCGAGGCCGAACAGGCTCAGGCACAGCAGGAACAGGCCAAAGGGTTTGTCGAGAATCGGTTTCATCGTGAATTTCCAGGCCGTGCTGTCGCAGTTTACGGCTTGGCGCGACAACGGCAAGCCCCATCAGAATTCGCACGGCAGGCGAATCGCACACCGGCCACGATTATCGGCGCGACCTGGCGACAAAACTCACCGTTTGCCAGTGCTACCCGACAAGACAACCGCCCTGGTGCCGTGTCGATCAATCCGGGATCAAATTGTCCGCGTTTTCCCGGCGCGCAGCCTCGAGACCGATAGCGTTGTCGGCCGCCACGGGTCGTTGATTTGCCTGCGGGGCCGTAGTTCGACGATAATTGGACGCGGCTTGATTCGGATCAACACCGGCAAGACGCGGACGGCGAGACTGGGGCCCAAGCGACGCCCGATCGTCCACTTTGACAACGTAGACTGAGGATTCCACTGCCATGTACAAGAAAATCCTGGTACCCGTCGACATGGCGCATCTCGCCGAGAGCGACGCCATCATCGATATCGCCAAGGAGCACGCCGCCGAAGATTCGCGCATCGTGTTGCTGCACGTCATCGAGAACATTCCGAACTACGCGGCGATCGAGCTGCCGACCGATTTCCGCGAAAAGGCGATCGCGGGGGTCGAGAAAGAACTAAAGGCTACGGCGGAACGCAACGGCGTCGAGGCCGACATCGACGTGCGCTACGGCCATTCCTACAACACGATCCTGGATGTCGCCGAGAGCAGCGGCGCCGATCTGATCATCATCACGTCGCACCGTCCCGGGCTGAAGGAATACTTTATCGGCTCGACCGCGTCACGTGTCGTGCGCCACGCGCCCTGCTCGGTGCTCGTCGTTCGCTGACGACCGCGCCTAGTCGGCGGCGAATCCCGCACCCGACTGGCGGTACTCGTCGCGCGGCGGCGCAAACAGATCGAGGATCACCGCGCCGTTGGGGCCGGCGCGAAATCCGTGCTCGACGTCGCCCGGCGTGCGCCAGAAGTCGCCCTCGCCGACCTCGATTTCCTCGCCGCCCTGCGTGCGCACGCCCGAGCCGCGCAGGCAAAAGCCCCATTGCTCCTGCGGGTGCGAATGCACCGTGCCGCTGGCATTGGGCGCGACGCGCACGATCGATACCATCGCCCGCTCGCCCGGAAAAATCCGCGTCGTCAGGCCGTCGGCCAGCTGGCGCGCGATGCCCTGATCGGTCGCGTCGATATTGAAAAAATTCTCCCGCTGGGACATTGCAAATACTCCCGTGATCGGCGTCTTCAAAAAGGGGCAGCTTACTCGAATCGCCCTTCGGCCGAAAGCGCCCTGCGGGCTGGCGCTACTGGCCGAGCAGTTCACTCTCCAATGACAGAAATACCTGGTAAGCGTTGATGCGATTGCCTTCGTCGAAGGCCGGCAAGTGTTCGAACCGTGACCAGTCGATGGCAGCGTAGATTTCGTCGAAACTCATCAATTCCTCGACCCCGCGCCCCAGGTTGTCGCGCAGGTAAGCCAGGTATTCCCGGGTCAACGCCAGGGTTGCCGCCGGCTCGAACGAAGCCGGCCCGTGCCCCGGCACCAGCGCGTGCACCCCGGTGGTTTCGAGACGCTCGAGCGTTTCGAGCCAGTGGGCGGTATCGCCGTTGCCGATAAACGGAATCCGCCCCTCGAAGATCAGGTCGCCGGAAAACAGGACCCGATCGGGCTCGACCAGCATGATCAGGTCGCCGTCGGAATGCGCCTTGCCCTGGTAGTTGATCGTGAAACGCTTGCTGCCCAGCGTGAAGCTGCTCGAGCGGGAAATAATTTCGTCGGGCGGCACCAGGTAGGTGTTGTCATTGACCCACGGGTCGAGCGAGAAGCGGCGTTCCTCGAGGCGTTCGGCGGCGGTCTCCGAATCGAGGTAATCGTTGGCGCCCCGCGGTGCGTACACGCGTGCGCCCGCCTCCTTGAACACCTGCAGGCCGTAGATGTGATCAGCGTGATAGTGACTGGTATAGACGCGCCGGATTTGCTGATCGGTTTTGGTGTGAATCAGCCGCAGCAGCGCGTGCGCGAGTGACGGTGTACCGAGCGCGTCGAACACGACGACGCCATCGCCGGTGATTACGAACCCCGAGTTCGATACGAATCCTTCGTTTTCGGTCGCCACTCCGGCCGCTCCCTGCACGTAAAAAATGTCCGCTGTTACCTGCTCGAGGTGCATATCGACGCTGGTTGGCGGGTAGTCGGTCGCGACCGCAGCGGTCGACATCAGCAACGTCAGGACAACGTAGAGTCGCATCAGAATTTCCTCCGGCTTTTGACCCATTTTCGGCGAGCCTGGCAAAGATGGGAATACTCAAGTTGGGAGACGAACGCCTTGCAGGCTCGCTTGTATTGCCACCTCGCGGCCGCCGGTATCGCCCGCCGCCGGTCAGGCTGGTATCCTGAATCCGTCGCATGGTGCCGACCGCGCATCATCGGCATGAGACATCATCTGATGTGCAAACACGCATACTGGGGAGGTACACGCGTATGCACAAATTGATAGTGGTAGCAATCATTGGCGTGCTCATGGCCAAGGTTTCATCTGTCGCAATGGCGACCAACCCAATCATCACCCACGCGATCGAAGAAGACTACGAATACGTTCTCGACAACCTGCGTAACGCGATTATCGGTCGCGGCATGGTTATCAACGACGAATTGCACGCGAGCGACATGCTCGACCGCACCGCCAACGATCTCGGCTTCGAGCACAACGTCTTTATCCAGGCGACGACGCTCGAATTCTGCAACGCGTTGATCTCGCATAAGCTCGTGATTGCCAATCCGGACAATCTCGTGCTCTGCCCATTCACGATCAGCGTTTACGTCCTGACCGGGGTGCCGGGCACAGTCTACGTCGCCTATCAGTCGCCGTCTGCCGGAGCCGAATCGGCGACGGTGCTGGCGGAGGTCGAGGCGCTGCTGGCGGGAATTATTGCCGAAGCCCTTGAATAATTCCCGGCCAGATTGCCGGAACGGCGTAAATTACAGGGCCGTCTGTTGCCCGAGGTCATCGGGCTGATGGTTTCGGCGAGCAATTCGACCCACCGAATGCGCCAGTCTTTGTGCAGCCGCGACGGCCCGCGTGTCGGACCCGACGTCAAGGAAGGCCCCCTTCCTTTGGGGATAGTGAATAATACTTCATAAGTATATTAGTTGTTTCTTATATCCTTTATGCTCCCTCGCGATTTCTGGATAAATCTTCAAACTTCAAAATACGAGAGGAGTAATCATGATCATGCGCTATATCATCTCACTGGCAGCAGCAGCGCTGCTGAGCTTCAGCATCGCCGGTCAGGCCAACGAAGCGTCCGAAAACGCCGAGCAAGCGCCGGCAAACAACGCCTACACGTTCAACTTTTTCGATCCCAACACCTGGATGCAAATGGGTGGCGCCGCCCCCGCCGCGCCGGTCACCGGCCTGCAGTTCAATGCCGCGCACCCGGCCGACTGGATGAAGATCGTCGATCCGAAGACGCACCACGCGATGCACGCGATGTTCGCTAACCCGGCAACCTACACGCAGTTCATGCAACCGCAGTTCTACATGGAATTCATGAAGCCTGAAAACATGATGGCGTGGATGAATCCGGCATCGTACCAGGTCATGATGGATCCGCAGACGATGACCTGGTGGATGAACCCGCAGGCTTACGAGCATGCATTCAACCCGGCAATGTACCAGGCGGCAATGAATCCGGCCAACTACATGGTTTACGCCAACCCGGCAACCTATATGGCCTGGGCCGGCACCGGCACCTGCGACCCGAAGGACGGCAAGCAAAACCAGGGCTGGTTCGGCTACAGCTGCTAGGCAATCGATTCCTCCCCGGGATTACCCAATCCCAACCTGCCGCGGCTCCCCCAGGCCGCGGTTTTTTTTGCGTGCTTCAAACCATCCACGGCTCGAGGCCGGCCCGGGCGGGCGCCCGCTCGGCGGCGGCAGTGAAAGAGGTCGTTCGACGCACGATGCCTGTGCCATGCCTCCACTGGATCGCTCGGCGCATCCAGGAATGCTTGCGCCAACGGCCTCGCTTGGCCAGTCATCACTGCAGCATGCTTCGCTTGCTGTTGACGGACGGCAGCGCGTTGCTGAAGCATTCGCCCTGCTCGTCGATCCAGATATAGGTCATCCCGGTCGAGTCGAGCCAGGCCTTGCCCTCTTCTCCCTTGAGCATGGCAATCGTGCTGGTACTGCCCGCGATCAGGCAGCTCGGACCGACGACGCTGACGGCCCGCAAACCCCGTGTCGGCCAGCCCGTGGTCGGGTCGAGCAGATGACTGTAGCGTTTCCCGTCGATCACCATGCAGCGCTGGTAATCACCGCTGCTGGCGAGGCCGCCCTGCGTGAGTTCGACGCTGGAAATCACTCGCTCCGGATAGCCCGGGTCCTGAATGCCGATAGTCCAGGGACTGCCGTTCGGTCGGGGGCCGATGACGTGGATATCGCCCCCCATGTTGATCAGGCCGGAGGTGACACCGAGACTGCGACACAATTTGGCACAGCTGTCGGCGGCATACTCTTTGACGATACCGCCGAAATCGAGCTCCATACCGATCACGGGCAAGGTGATTCGCGGCGGCGTCCAATCGAGCTTGTCCCAGCCGATCAACTTCAGAACCTCGTCGACGGCCTCGGGTTCGGGTAACCGTTCACTTGCGAAATCCCAGACCCGGCGCAGCACGCCCGAGGTCACGTCGAACAGGCCGTGACTTTGATGAAAACAGGTCTGCGCGTAATCGAGCAGGGCAGCCGTTTCGCGGTCGACGATGATGCCCGGCAGACCGGCCCGGGCATTGATCATGCTAACGATACTGTCGGGCAGGTAACGGCTGTATTTTTGCTCCAGCCGATCGACCTCGAGGATCGCATGCCGGGCGATGGCGCTCGCCGTCTTTCGATTGTTGCAGTACAAGCTGAGTTCATTGCGGCAAGCCATGGCTCTGAAGGTCAATCGATGTAGCTGCACCGCCATCGCCGCACCTTAAAACGAATGGCCGATACCAAACGAAACGATATAGCTTTCGAGGGGCTCGGGATCTTCCGATACTTCGCCGCTCAACTTGAGATCGCCACGACGGGTGTAATATTCGAGGCCGAGATTGACGCGGGTATTGCTGGTAAACGTCTTTTCGAGCTTGAGCCCGACCAGCACCGAGCCATAGCCCGCCAGGCGATAGTCGCTCGAATAGTTTCCATCCGCCCGCGGCGACGTGAAAAAAGGCGCGTAAAAATCGGCTTTTTCCTGGCTGTAGTAACGAAGGCTGTAGGTCGCCAGCCAGTTATCGGAAAACTCCTGATTCCAGGACGTTTCGAGCGTGTGGGCTTCGACGCCCCAGTTGTCTTCGAAGTAGCGATAGCCCAGATGGAGCGATGCCTCGGCGCTTTCCCGGTAGCCGATGTAACGCACCAGAATCGCCGATTGCCGCCGCTCTTCGGGCCGGGTGTCGGTAACGAAGTTCGATTCGACCAGGGCCAGTTTGTACGGATCGCTCAGATACCCGGAATCAACGGCGTGCGACAAGTTGAGCTGCAGCAGCGATTGCGCGCCGAGCACCCGGGTCACGCCGGCAAAGTAACTGTTCCCCGTTTTATCCTCGTCCAGGTCTTGCCCGGTGGCGCCGACGCGATCATCGGCGTAGCCGGCGCCAACCAGGAAAGTCGTACCCTTGTCCGAACTTTCCCGTTGATACTCGACCGTCAGGGAAACCGAATCGTAGTCGTTTTCGGTGGAACCGGCCGGCGAAAGGCTCAGCATCCCGTTTTCGGAAAATCGTCGATACTTGAAACCCACCGCGGTGCGTTCATCCGTAATCGAAGCCCCGCTGGTCACCTGGATGACGTCGTCGTCCGGGCCCGGCAGCAGGAAGACCGGCGAGGCCCCGGACATGGTTTCGAATTCCACCGAAACCAGCAGGTCACTCTGGCCGTCGATCGGCATCCCCATCTCGAAATAATCCGCCTCGACCGACATCAGCTCGTCTTCTTCGTAATTCAGACGCTTGTAGCTGACCGGAATTTCATCGAGAACCGTGGCCGCCACTGCATTTCCGGGTAGCGCCAGGGCCGCCGTCATCAGGCTCTTGAGATAAGAATCAGTTGCAGCCACAGCCCCCACCCACGACGCTATAGCCGCCCGAGGCGGACTCCTTGCTGGTTACGATTTGCTCGCGAATGACGCGCTGCATGGTGTCGGGCTCGACCGCCATGTGCGCCTTGGCCAGATTGCCGCGTTGCCAGGGCTTCAGATTGGTCGCGCAACCCGAGGCCAGCGCGGCGAGCGCCAGTGCAAGCAGAATCGCGATCCTTGTTCTCATTTCCGGTTTCCCGCTTTGGGGGGAGTTCGACTGACCCGGGAATCTAGAGGGATCGCTCGATAATCTGCTTCAGCTTTTCCTCGTCCCGGGAATCGAACCCCAGGTGGCGCAGCATGATTTTGCCGTCCCGACCGATCAGATAGGTACTGGGCATGACCTGCACGTCGTAGCGGGTTGCGATATCGCCTTTGCCATTGTGCGCAACGATGAAATTCGCGGGTTGGGTATGTTCCAGAAAAGACATCAAATCATCGCGGTTCTCGTCGAGGCCCACGGCAATGACGACGAGGCCGCGGCCGCTGTACTGCTGGTTGAGCTGCTCCATAAAGGGAAAGGACTTGAGGCAGGGCTTGCACCACGAGGCCCAGAAATCCAGATACACGACATGGCCCTTGTAGTGTTTCAGCGAGAGATATTTGCCGGTGAGAATGTTCTGCACCGAAAAATCGGGCGCCTTTTGACCCTCTCCGACGGCAACCACCGATCCCGGCAACCAGCCGACGATCAGCAACGTAACAATCAACTGGGTCTTGCGTAGTTTCTTTTTCATAGTCCTTTATCCGGTAATCAATCCTGAATAACCACGGAATTATCGCGGCCGCCTGAATTCATTGACTGGCGTCGGAGATCGAATCCGATGCCCACGCTTTGTCAGGGCCAGCCTAGGTCGCGACTCGTTCGGGGTAAATTTCCTGGTTTACTAAATATTTGTGACCTACATCTCAATCCGAATGCGGCCTACCGCCGGTCAACGGATTGCAACCGTTCGTCGCCAGGCGGGCTCCACGCCAACCGAAGGCCCGAGCGTCGGATCTGTCGAAGCCTCGGAGCCGGCCCTGTAAAACGACCCCGGCCATCGCGGATACGCGGCATCGTCAGTCACGTCCCGGGTATCTGACCGAGCTTCCGGCGCGATTCGGGACAGGCCTGCCGCATCCGCTCCCGGCACCGCAATCGACGTCTAACGGCCCCGATGTCCGAATCTCGCCGATGCGAGTTCGGGGTTTCGGCATCAGTGGCGGATGAGCGGTCGAATATCGTCGACCAACGGTGACCCCCCGGCAAAGTGAGATGTGCGTCACAAAAAATTCTCTAACCATTCGAATTACCGCAAACGGGCCGCGGCTTAGTCTGGCCGGGCAGTTAACCGGTTCCGGGCAGCGGCATTGACTTCGCCCCAGGCCTGTAAAGGCAATCGGGTTTCGCACATCGATTGACAGTGAGGTATCAGAATGCAACCAGTAAAACGAAAACTTTTGCGAAGCTTGAGCTTCGTGGTCGTGCTTTTCTTCACTGTGGGAACGTCATTGTCTCACGCCGGACCCCGCGAGCAGGCCAGGCGCATTCACGATCGCCTGGTGGGCGTGCCCCCCGCGGATGCGGTCATCGACTCGATGGCGGCAAAAATAGCCGCCGGCGACGGCATCGGCGCCGCGCTGGAAGCAATGGAGAACCCGGCGTTTTACAACACCACGGTACGTGAATTCGCATCGCCCTGGACGAATCGCGAGCGCTCGATCTACGTCGATATGAACGATGCGATTGCGACCGTAATCGGCATGGTCCGGGACGAGATACCGTTTGATCAGCTGCTCTACGAGGACATCGTCTACGTCGGCAGTACCAACGCGACCAACATCCCCTACGCGCAAACCAATAACGATCATTATCTCGACCTGCAGGCGAACCGCGTCGATCTGAGCGACACCGCGAATCTCGTCAGGCAGCGGCAATCCGACTTGCCGGGTTCGCCCCTCGGCATCGCCGAGACCGCCGGCATCATGACCACCCGCGGCTTCGCCGAAGCCTACTACGTTGCCGGGACCAATCGTTCGGCGCTGCGGTTTGCCACCCTGAATTTCATGTGCATGGACATGGAAGATTTCCGCGACATCACCGCCCATCCGGACCGGATTCGCCAGGACGTCACGCGATCGCCGGGGGGCGACAGCAACATCTTTCTGAACGACTGCCTGAGTTGTCATGCCGGCCTCGATGGACTGGCCGGGGCCTACGCCTATTACGATTTCGACGAGACGACACAGCAGCTCGTTTACACGCCGGGATCGGTGCAGCCCAAGTTTCTCAACGACTCCGGCACCTTTCGTTTCGGCTACGCGACCGACGATGACTCGTGGATCAATTACTGGCGCATCGGACCGAATACCTTCGTCGGCTGGAACGGGCCGGGCTCCGGTGAAGGCACCGGCGTCAAGAGCCTGGGCCTGGAACTGGCGCAGACGCGGCAATTCGCCAAATGCCAGGTCACGCAGGCGTTCGAGAAAGTCTGTCACCGCTCACCGAATGGCGCCGCCGACATCCAGGCGATCGAGACCATCGCCACCAACTTCGAAACGAACAATCGCAGCATGAAGCGAGTGTTTGCCGAATCTGCGGTGCACTGCATGGGCGATTGACGACGATCGCCTGACCTCGAGCACCGACGAAACGCATCCAACAGGAGGACGGAAATGACTCCAGACAAACACATCCAGACCGGCAGCCGGTCACCGGCTCAAACGACGGGCACCGTGCGATTGCTGTGCCTGATCGCACTCGCTTTTACCCTGTCCGCCTGCGGCGAATCCGGCGGCTCCGGTTCCGGCGGCGCGGTTTCGACGCCGACGACGCCACCGCCGTCGGCCACGGACCAGGAAATTTTCGCGGCCGTCCTGCACCCGCTGCTGACGAACCCGAATAACGGCTGTGTTGCCTGCCACGGTGACCTGGTCGGGCAGGACCCGAAGTTCGCCAGCGCCGATGCGACGGCCGCCTACAACATCGTGATCAGCCAGCAAAAGGTCAATCTGGTAAACCCGGAACTCTCGCGCCTCTACTTGCGCCCCAAGGCCGACCGCCACAACTGTGGGGGCGTGGCAAACTGCGATCGCATCGCGGCCGATTTCCTGGCCGCGATCGAGGAATGGGCCGCCCTGGCCGCCACCAGCGGACCGCCCGCCGGCGGCACGCCGGTGGTCAGCGCGGTGACCAGTTTCGCCCGAGCCACGAACGGCAACGCCAATCGCGCCGACGCAAACGCGATTGCCCTGTTCCGCTTTAGCGAAGGCGCGGGCGACGTGACCATGGATACCAGCAACAGCGGCACGCCCATTGCGCTCCAGATCGAGGGCATGGAGTGGGTCGAAGGCGGTGGCCTGCGCAACGTCTCGGGTAAAGCCCAGGCCAGCCTGGCGCACAGTCGCAAGCTGTTCGACATGATCACGCCGAACAACGAGTTTTCGGTCGAAGCCTGGGTCATTCCGGACAACACCGCGCAGGACGGTCCCGCCCGCATCGTCAGCTATTCGCAGGACACCGCGGTGCGCAACTTCACGCTGGGACAAAACTCGATTTATTACCAGCTGAGGAACCGCAGCGCGACCACCAGCGCCAACGGCACGCCGGCCCTCGAGGCGCTCGACCCGCAAACCGATACGGTTTTGCAACACGTCGTCGCGACCTTCGATCCGGCGTCGGGCCGCAAGGACTACATCAACGGTCAGCTCAGTATCGAGGAAAACGTCGCCGACGAGTTGGCCTGGCTCGACAACCAGTTGCTGGTGCTCGGTAACGAGGTGACCAACAACCGGCTCTGGCAAGGGGTCTTCAAGCTCGTCGCCATCCACAACCGGGCGCTTACGGCGGCCGAAGTACGCCAGAATTACGACGCCGGGGCCGGCAACGTCGGCACGATGCGCTTCGACGTGTCGGAGGCCGTGGGTCAAACCGCATACATCGATATGCAGGTCGCCCAGCTCGATGCTGCCGGATACCTGTTCGCCAGGCCGGTGTTCGTCGGCGACGTCAACGGCATCGCCGTGAAGAATATTCGTGTAGGCGTCAACGGCAGCGTGCCGGTGGCCGCCCAGCCGTTCCGGCGCATCGATGCGGTCGTGAATCAATCGGGAACCGAGTTATCTCCCCTCGGCGCGGTCATCCCGGTGGCACTGGGGCCCGACCAGGACGAGTTTCATCTCGAGTTCGAGGTGCTCGGCAATCGCTTCGGATTGGCCGAACTGGTTCCGCCGGACTCGCCCCCGGCACCCGCCCCCGATGTGCCCGAACCGGAGCACGGTCTGCGCACTTTTTCGCAAATCAACGACACCATGTCGAGCCTGACCGGCATCGACGCGAATCAGGCCGCGGTCCTGGCCAGGTATACGGAACTGCGGGATTCGCTGCCGGCGACCTCGGACCTGCTGAGCTTTGGTGCGGCTCAGCAAATCGCGATCCAGCGGCTCGCCACGACCTACTGCGGCGCGATCGTCAGCGACGCCGGTACCTGCGGCGACTTTTTCGGCGCCTGCGTCATCGATGGTAACGGCAAAGACCAGGTGGCAAACCTGCTCTACGACCGATTTATCGGCGACAACATTGCCAACCAGCCGGGTCGGCCCGACGTCCGGGCAGAAATCGTGCGGACGATCGACGATCTCGACTGCGCCGGCGGTTGCAACGGTACAACGGCGCAGACCGCGCTGCAGGCAAGCTGTGCCGCAGTCTTGTCCAGCGGCGCGGTGATGGTGAACTGATCAATTAAGGAGGAAGTAGTTATGGGCAAGTACAGACGACAACTTCGGCACAAGGAAGCGAGACGCCGTCGTTTCGAACGCAAAATCGAGGAGTCCTGCCGCAGAAGCGGCCACGCGCGCCCGAAGACCCGCCGGGAATTCCTGAACCAGGGTCTGATTGCAGGCGTCAGCACGGTGTTTTTACCCAGCATCGCGATGCTGCTGGCGCGCGAAGCACACGCGCAGTCCGCGGAATGCGTCATCGACAATAACGGTATGCTGGGCGCCGGCAAGATTCCGTTCCTGGCCTTCGACCAGGGCGGCGGCGCCAACATCGCCGGTTCCAACGTCATCGTCGGCGGGCCGGGCGGCCAGGAGGATTTCCTGAATGCATCCGGTTATGCCAAGCTCGGGCTGCCGGACGCGATCCTGCCGCAGAACGTCGGCGTCGACCGCTCGTTCGGACTGGCGATGCATCCCAACAGCGCGCTGCTGCGCGGCCTGATGGACAAGACCAATGCCGCCACCCGCGCCAATACCAACGGCTGCGTCATCCCGGCGCGATCGGAAAACGACACCGGGAACAACCCGCACAATCCCGTTTACGGGATTGCGAGGGCCGGTGCCAATGGCGAGTTCGCGGCGACGATCGGTACGCGCAATTCCGATTCAGGCGGCCGTTCACGTGCACCCGACTCGATGATCCAGGCGGATCTGCGCCCGGTCAAGGTCAGCACGCGCAGCGAAGCCATCGGGCTCGGCGGCGGCTCCGACGACGGTTTTCCCGATGGCCGCGTGGCCGAGGCCAGCGCGATCATCAGCGCCTTGAAGCTCGGCAGGATCAACGAGGCGCAGGCAACCAAGGCGCTGCTGCAGTGCGGTTACGACAAAACGACCGCGACCTTCAATTCGGTCGTGACACCGCAGGATCTCGACCCCGAGGCGGATCCGATTCTGCAGAGCATCTTTCCGGCCGGTGAGCTGAACGATCGGGATTTCCGCAAAGCGGCCGCGGCGATGAAGATCGTCGTCAACGGCTACGGCGGAGCCGGTACGATCGAATATGGCGGACGTGACTACCACCAGGATCCGCGTCCGGAAACCGACGGCAAGGACTTCATCGTCGGCCAGGCGATCGGTGCTTCGCTCGAGTATGCCGCCCAGCTGGGCAAACCGTTGATGGTTTACTGTTTCAGCGACGGCGCGGTCTCGGCCGACACCGACCGGCCCGAAGACGACGGCAACGGCACGACCAAGTTTCGCTGGCGCTCCGACAATTCACAAACCGCCGCCAGCTTCATCCTGGTTTACAGTCCGCTCGGTCGGCCGGTATTGCGCAATGGCGCGGCATCGCAACAGCTCGGCTACTTCAGAGCCAACGGCAACGTCGAAACCGCATCCAGCCCGTTCGCCAACGGCGTCGAAGCGCTGGCGGAGATGGTGGTGCTGAACTATCTCGGGTTGCATGGCGAAGAAGGCATGTTCGGTATGGTGCTCGACAATCCGACGCTGGGTACCGGCGCCGCGGTCGCGCCCTACATCGCTTTCGAAGCCATCGTCTAGTGGCGGTTAACCGGACCCTGCCGGATCGGCGATCGGCGAGCCCCGCGGTCGTGGCTACGCGCGAATCGATGACCGCGAGCAAAGCGGCGCAGCGAATCGCGAGCCAGGTCTCGTCACTCCGACCGCTGCTGGCGTGTCCGGTCTGCGCGACCGCCCGCGCATCGTTAGCGGCGGTATCCGGGGAACTGGTGTGTCGGCGATGCGCCGCCCATTTTCCGATTTACCGATGCGCTAACGCCCCGATACCGTGGCTGTTCGCGGAACCCGACAGCGCAAGACTGGAGTGGAAAGCACGATTCAACGGTTTCCTGCATGCCAACGGGATCGAGCGGGAACGACTGCGAATTGCGCGCCAGGCGAGCGGTAGCGCGAGAGGCCGACAACGCATCGGCAAACTGCTGCAGGCACATACGGCGTATCGCGACCAGATCGCCCGAATCCTCGCGCCGCTCGATCTCGACGGAATCGACTGGCCTGCCGACGCCGCATCGCTGCTTCGCGGGAAACTACCCGGCAACCAGGGCTTGTCGAGCTACCTCGGTAATATCTTTCGCGACTGGTCATGGAATAACGGCGAGAACGAGGCGCTCATCCATGCGGTCGACAATGTACTGAGCGCGGATCGTCGCGGCAAGCCGGGATCCGTGCTGACGCTGGGCGCGGGTGCGGGCCGGCTTGCCTACGATCTGCATCGGCGATACGCGCCCGAACGCTCGACCATTCTGGATTTCAATCCCCTGCTACTGCAAATCGCCAGCCGGGTCATACAGGGCGAGTGCCTGTCGCTTTACGAGTTCCCGGTGGCGCCGATCAACGAGTTGTCCTACGCGGTATTGCAAAAGTGTCGCGCGCCCGTCCCGTTGCAAGACGGCAAGTTTCATTCCGTGCTTGGCGACGCCTTGAACCCGCCATTCGCGAGGGGATCCTTCGACACGGTCGTCACACCCTGGCTCATCGACATTATTCCGCAGGATTTGCGGGCGTTCATCCCGCGTGTCAACCGGATCCTGCCGAAAGGCGGCGTCTGGCTCAATACCGGTTCCCTCGCGTTTTTTCACCGCGACGAAACCTGGTGTTACAGCGAAGAAGAAGTACTCGAACTGGTCGTCGAACAAGGTTTCGAAATTCTGGCGGTCCAGAGGAAAACCGTAGGCTACCTGCAGTCACCGCATAGCGCGCACGGACGCAGCGAAAAGATCCTGAGCTTTTCGGCCCGGAAAGTTCGCGATGTCGAACCCGAGCCGGCTCACACCGGTCTGCCCGCGTGGATTCTGGACGGGTCTCGGCCAATACCCTCGGCGATGGAACAATCGGTCAGCGCCTCCAATCATCTGCTCAAGGCGCGCGTGCTGGCGGCGATCGACGGCAAGCGCTCGATCGACCAGATCGGGCGAACGCTCGCCCGGCAGTACGGCCTCGGCACCGCGGAGACGGTGCACGCGGTCAAGCGCATCCTCGTCGATGCCTGGGAGGACGGCAATATCAGACCGGGCTCAGCGATCTGATACCCGGACACCCGCAAATCGCTGTAAGCCCGGAAAATCAGAACCGAGCCCTCCAGCGATCCTGCGAGCGGCCATCGAATTGACGACGATCGGCGCGAAAGCGGCAACATCCGTTCGACCCGCGAAGCGATCAGATGCAAAGTGGGATCTCCTGTGGAGAAGCTGGTTGGCGGAGAGAGAGGGATTGCCGGCGGTACGCCGATGCGGCACATCCCTGTGCCCGGCCCTTCCGGCCGACCTCTGGTCGGCCTCCAGGGCTCGCTTCGCTCGCGAAAAATTGCTCCCGGCAATTTTTTCGAACCAAGAGTTCGAACCAATCCTCTCTATCTACCAGACATAAAAAAGACCCCGCTTCGGGGGTCTTTTTTATGTCTGGCGGAGAGAGAGGGATTGCCGGGCACATCCCTGT
>JBPEYE010000315.1:0-11959 GCA_052030825.1 Gammaproteobacteria bacterium
AGTTCGGCCTGCCGGTAATCGAGCGGCGGACCGTCGAAGACGCGGCCGACGCGCTCGCCGCGGCCGACGCGCTCGGCTACCCGGTCGCGCTCAAGACCGCGATGCCGGGCATCGCGCACAAGTCAGAAGTCGGCGGTGTCCACCTCGATCTCGTCGACGGCGATGCCGTCGACGCCGCCTACGCGGATCTGCAAAAACGACTGGGGCCCCGGGCGCTGGTCATGCCGATGGCGAACGGCGGCGTCGAAGCAGCGCTCGGCATGAAACGGGACGCGCAATTCGGGCCGCTGGTCGTCCTCGCCTGCGGCGGTGTGCTGATCGAACTGCTCGCCGAGCGCGCCTGTCGGCTCGCGCCGATCGATGCGACCGAGGCCGACGCGATGATCGACGAACTGCGCCTCGCGCGCCTGTTGGCGGGTTACCGCGGCACGCCGCCGCGAGATCGCGCCGCGCTGGCCGCGGCGATCGTGCAATTTTCGCAGCTGGTACAGGCCTTCGGGGACAGCGTCGACGAAATCGATCTGAACCCAGTCATCGTCGGCAGTGACGGTTGTCGCATCGTCGACGCGCTGATCGTGCCGGCGACAAAGTAACGCGTTTTACTGGAAATGACCGTCGCTAGCTTCTAGCATCAAGCGTATCTCCGCAAAAACATTCGCGACTGCAATGAACGACTATGACCGGCAACGCCGTGAAGCGCTCGGCACCCTGCTCGCCGCGGGTGCGCTGGCGCTCGCGCCGGTCGAAAACGTGCAGGCCTTCCTGTTCGGCGGCAAGCCGAAAAAGCTGGCCGATGATCGCTCGATTCATTCGCTCGACGGCGCGGTATTCGTCAACGGTCGACCGGCCGGGATCGAAACCCGCATCCGCGCCGGCGATCGGGTCGCGACCGGAACCGACGGCAAAATCGTTTTTGCCGTCGGCGGCGATTCGTTTTTGCTGCGCGGCGGCGGCGAACTGGAAATCGGAGGTTCGGGCTTCCTGGTTCGCAGCCTGCGCGTACTGTCCGGGGCGCTGCTGTCGGTCTTCGCCAGGCGCGATGCGTTGCAGCCGGTCGGCATGCGCGCGTCGACCGCAACCCTCGGCATTCGCGGCACCGGCGTCTACGTCGAGGTCGAACCGCAACTGACCTACGTTTGCACCTGTTACGGCCTGGTCAGCCTGGCCGCCGCGGCGGATCCGGCCGACGCCGAAACCATCGAAACCCGGAATCACGACATGCCGCGTTACATCGACGCGTCACCGACCAACGGCAGCCGCATCCGCCCGGCGCCGGTCATCAACCACAGTAACGACGAACTCGAGCTGCTCGAAGCCATCGTCGGCCGCAAGGTGCCGCCGGGGTTCGGCGAAAAATCCTACGAGCGCTAGCCGGGTTTTCGTACCCGGGGCGGCGACCCGGCCTGCCGGCGCGTTATGCTCACGCCCTGCTATACTTTTCAGGCAACGAGTCATCACGACGGATCCGCAAACTTCCCGTACACCTTACTAGCGTGTTCTCGACACGAAGGAGTCGAAAATGGCTGATATTTATGCAACCCCCGAAGCCGATCTCTCGCAAGGCCAGTTCGCCGAGCGCGAGGGCGGCAATATAGACGACGCGATCGCCGGCAACATCGAAGTTCGCATGCTGCAAACCCTGGGCGAGGCCTGGCGCGGCATGAAAGGTTTCAAATTGAAGTGCCATATCGCGCTGGTTATCTATTTCCTGATTTACCTGGTGGCGATCCTGATCAGCATTCCGGTGGTCCTCGGCCTGACGTCGACCGGCGCGGATCCGCAAACCGCGGCGCTGATCGGTTCGCTGGTGCAGATGCTCGCCGTGATTTGTACGATGCCGCTGGTTTTCGGCGTGATGATCATGGGCATGCGCCATGCCGTCGGCAAACCGGTGACTGCCGGTTCGATCTTCGGCCATTTCGGCAGCATTCCGTCGCTGTTGCTGGCCTACATCCTGCAGATGATCATGATTACGATCGGCCTGCTGCTGCTGGTCCTGCCGGGAATCTACCTGATGTTTGCGTACATGTTCGCGATGCCGCTGATCGTCGAGAAAAAAATGGGCGCCTGGCATGCACTCGAGACGTCGCGCAAGGCGCTGACCCGCTGCTGGTTTCGCTTCTTCGGCATGGTCTGGCTGGTATCGCTGGTCAATATGCTGGGTCTGCTGACGCTCGGTATCGCGTGGATCTGGACGATACCCTGGTCGATACTCGCCTTCGCGATGATCTACGTTAAACTGTTCGGCGCCGAGGCGCACACGCTCGCCGACTAGGAACCCGATTATTGCTCGATACCCGTTACCGCGTCGAAATTCCCGGCGGCATCAAACTCGAAGCACAGGTCGTCGGGCCGATCCCGCGATTCTTCGCCTTTGCGATCGACCTGAGCATCCGCGCGGTGCTGGTGTTCGTGCTCACGCTGGCGATGCTGCCGCTCGGCCTCGGCGGCATCGGCGGCGGGTTTTACCTGATCCTGCTGTTCGTCGTCGAGTGGTTCTACCCGGTACTGTTCGAAGTCTACTGGCGCGGCCAGACGCCGGGTAAGCGAACGCTCGGCATCTCGGTCATCAATGACGACCTGACGCCGGTCACCCTGGGGTCGTCGATGGTGCGCAACCTGTTGCGCACGGTCGATTTCCTGCCGCTGTTTTATCTCGCGGGTCTCGTCACGATGCTGTGCAATCGCCGTTTTCAGCGACTCGGCGACATCGCCGCCGGCACGCTCGTCATCAGCGTGCGCGAGTCGTCGCAGCCGGCAGCGTTCGGCGACATCGTGCCGCTCGCGCCGAGCACGCCGCTCGCGCGTCACGAGCAGAGCGCGATCATCGACTTCCTGCATCGCAGCGGTCAGCTGTCGGTGCCGCGCCAGCAGGAACTCGCCGCGATCCTCGACGGCGTGACCCACGACGCAAGCGAAGCGGGCGTTGACCGGCTCCATCGAATCGGCGCCTATTTCCTGGGCGTGAAATGAAGCAGCAGTCCTTCGAACAGGCGCACGCGGCGACCTGGCTGAAAATCGAGCATGCCCTGAAGAATCCGGCGCAGCCCGATAACACGCGGGTGCTGGCGGAGAACTACATGTTGCTGTGCCAGCATCTCGCGATCGCGCAGGAGCGGCTCTACGATGCGGCGCTGATCGAACGCCTGAACAAGCTCGTGCTCGGTGTCTACCGCGAGCTCTACCGTTACCGCGCCGAGACCCGGCTCAATCTGTACGCATTCTTCCGCCGGGATTTTCCGCTTGCGATCTACCGTCACCGCGTTTTCGTCGCGATTGCGTTCGTCGTTTTCGTGCTGCCCGGCCTCTTCGCCGGCGGCTGGACCTATTTCGACGACGAGGCGGTTTACAGCCTGCTCGACGCGTCGCAGGTGCGCAGCGTCGAGCGCATGTATGACCCGGAATCGAGCAAGATCGGGCGCGAGCGCGAAGCCGAGACCGACCTGTTCATGTTCGGCTTCTACATCAAGAACAACATCAGCGTCGCCTTTCGCTGCTTTGCCGGCGGTATGCTGCTCGGCGTCGGCACGCTGCTGGTACTGCTCTTCAACGGCCTGTTCATCGGCAGCATTGCCGGCCACCTGACGCGGCTCGACTATGTCGAGACGTTCTACCCGTTCGTGATCGGGCACGGTTCCTTCGAGCTGACCGCGATCGTGTTCAGCGGCGCCGCCGGGCTGCGCCTCGGCTACGCGATACTGAATCCGGGCGCGCTGTCTCGCCTCGACGCGTTGCGCCAGGCGGGGCGGGAGGTCGTGCCGATGATATACGGAATCGTGCTGATGCTGATCATCGCCGCCTTTCTCGAGGCTTTCTGGTCGTCGAGCGCAACGCTGCCGATCGCGGTCAAGTACGCGGTCGGTGGCCTGCTGTGGGCGCTGGTATTGATTTACGCGTTCTCCGGGCGGCGCTATGAACCTCGATAAGATCCAGGTCAACCCGGCGCTGCGTTCCGGCTGGCAGGCGATCGATCTCGGTTTTCTGATGGCGCGCGAGTGGTATCGACCGCTGGTCATTGCCTGCGCCTTACCGATTATGCTGCTCGCGATCCCGCTCGCGATCCTGTTGCCGACCCACCCGTTCTGGGTCGGGTTCATCCTGTGGTGGCTGAAACCCTTCTGGGAGCGGCTGCCGCTTTACATCGCCAGCCGCAAGCTGTTCGACGATCAGCCGTCCTATCCCGAGATCCGAGCGCGCGCCTGGCGAGTGTATCGCTTCGACTGGTTGCCGAACCTGTTGTGGCGGCGATTGTCGGTGCAACGCGCCTTCGATGCGCCGGTGACGGTGCTCGAGGAACTCAGGGGCAAACGCCGGCGCGAGCGACTGCGCGTGCTGCACGGCAAGTACAGCGACGTCGCGCTCTCCAACCAGTTCGTGTGTTTCTGCTTCGAAGTGCTGTTTTGTGTCGGCATCGTCATTGGCTTCGAGTTCTTCACGCCGGATCGCTGGAACGTCGAAATCTACGACCGCTACGATGAGTTGACGCTGACCGGCGAATGGCTGTACTCCGTCGGCGGGCTGCTGGCGATGGTGTTGATCATGCCATTCCACGCGATGGCGGGTTTTTCGCTCTATCTCAATCGGCGTATCGAGCTCGAGGCCTGGGATATCGAGATCAGTTTTCGCAATCTCGCGAACCGCAAGCGGCGCGAGTTATCCCGCGCCGCCGGGCTCGCCGGCGCGGCCCTGCTCGCCGGCCTGCTCGCGTGCCTGGCACCGCAGGATTCTATCGCCGCGGTCGATCACGACCGCGCCAGCGCGTCGCGGCTGATCGAAGCGGTCCTCGACGGGCCCGATTACGGCGAGGAAAAAACCGTTCGCCGCTGGCGATTCAAGGGTGACGACGAAGCGCCCGAGGACGAAAGCGTGCCGGACTGGATTGTCGAACTTCTCGAGTGGCTCGAAAGCCTTGCCGATTTTCGCGACGGCATCAACCATTTCGCCTGGTGGCTCAAGCTGTTTCTGATCGTCGGCTTTGTGCTGCTGGTGGTTTACCTGTTGCGCCGTTACCGCGGCCCGCTGGGGAGCCTGGTGCGGCGCGAGCGCGCCGAGGCGCCGCCCGAAATGCTGTTCGGTCTCGACGTCACCCCCGAGAGCCTGCCGCGGGACGTCCCCGCGGAGGTTCGCGAGTTGTGGCGAGCCGGGCAGTTTCGCGAAGCGACCGGACTGCTTTACCGCGCATCGCTGGCGCGCCTGATCGAGCGGCATGCGCTCGAGTTTCGTGCCAGCCATACCGAGGCCGAGTGCGCCGACCTGGTCCGGGCGCGCGGGATCGAGAGCCTGAGCGCCTTTTTCGGTGATTTGACCGGGGTCTGGCGGCGGCTGGCCTATGGCCACCAGGTTCCGGCCGACGACGTCATCGACCGGCTGTGTGTCGACTGGTCACGAGAACTGGCCGATGAAGCGACCTGAGGCGCCCGTCAAGCTGATCCTGCTGGGCATTGCGCTGGCGCTGCTCGGCTATGGCCTGTACCTCAGCATCGAGTTCTACGAGGAAACCGTCGAGACGCGCTGGTCACCGGAAGCCCTGCGCAACCCGTACCTCGCGGCGCAGCAATTCATGACGCGTAGCGGCATCGACGTGGTCGACGCCGACAGCCTGCTCGAGCTCGACAGTCTTGACGGGGTCGGCACGCTGTTCGTCAGCGAAGCCAACCAGGTGGTCACGCCACGCCAGCTGCGCCAGCTCCGCGACTGGCTGGAAGCCGGCGGCAGTGTCGTTTACACCGCGGATTCGGTCGACCACGAGGACGACTTGTTACTCGCCGCCTTCGACGTTTCGGTCGAATGGTACAACCAGGACGACGCCGGCGAAGCGCGCAGTCTCAGCGAAACCATTCGCGAGTACAATCGGCAACTCGAGGAGGGCAAGTCGCGCGAGGACGTCCTGCGCGACCCCGCGTTCGGCGGTACCGACGACGAACCCAACTTGACGATCGTCGAGTTCGGCGGCGACATTGGCAGCCTGACCATCGATTTTCGCGATCGGCGCATCCTGGTGCATCCGTACATCATCGGCGACGATTTCGATGTCGACGAGCCTCAGCCGGTGAGCTGGTCGTACTCGGATCACGGGGTGCACCTGATGCAGTTCGAGGTCGGCGAGGGCTTGCTGACCCTGGTTTCCGATCCATCGATCTGGACCTCTTATCGTATCGATCAGCACGACCACGCCTACCTGCTGTGGGTGCTCGCCGACGATCGCGGCGACTTCGCGTTCCTGCGCCCGGTATTGCAGGATTCGCTGTGGTCGTTGTTGACGCGGCATGCGACCGAGTTGCTGATTGCCGCCGCACTGCTGGTGTTGCTGTGGATCTGGCACCAGGCGCGTCGATTCGGTCGCATCGTGCCGCGCGACGCGAGGCGCAGGCGCGCGCTGGCCGAGCACTTTTCATCGCTGTCACATTACCTGTGGCACCGGCACCAGGGTGAGTACCTGATCACGCCATTGCGCCAGCGCATCATGCGCCAGGCGAGCCTGAAGCTCGGCGAATTTGCGGGTGCCGATTCGGCGCGGCAAATGGCGCTGCTTGCCGAGCGCGCCGACGTTCGCGCCGAAGCGGTGGCGGGCGCGATGACCAATAACGATTTTACCGAAGCCACCTTCGTGCAGAAGGTCCGACTGTTAAAACGTATCGAGCAATCACTATGAACGAAACTTCCTCGACTACTCCGGCGGCGCTCGATGCGCTGCGCACGCACATCAACGGCCGGCTGATCGGCCAGGCCCGCGTCGTCGACCAGGTGCTGGTCGCGCTGCTCGCAGGCGGCCACGTTTTGATCGAAGGCGTGCCCGGACTCGGCAAGACGCTGCTGGTGCAAACGCTGGCGGCCGGCATCGGCGGCGAGTTCAAGCGCATCCAGTTCACCCCGGATCTGATGCCGGGCGACGTCACCGGCCACGTGATGTTCGACATGGCGAAGAGCCAGTTCGTACTCAAGCAGGGCCCGGTGTTTACCAACCTGTTGCTGGCCGACGAAATCAATCGCGCGCCGGCCAAGACCCAGGCCGCGCTGCTCGAAGTCATGCAGGAGCGACAGGTCACGCTCGACGGCCAGTCGATGGCGGTCGGCGAACCGTTCATGGTGCTGGCGACGCAAAACCCGATCGAGCAGGAAGGCACTTACGCCCTGCCCGAGGCCGAGCTCGACCGCTTCCTGATCAAGATCAACATCGATTATCCCGAGGCCGCCGACGAGGTACTGATCGCAACGCGCTACGCGGTCGAAAATTTCAGCGGCAGACCCGACACCGGAGAGATCTTGCTCGACGTCAAGGCCGCTCAGGGTCAGTGCGCGGCGGTTGTCGTCGACGACAAAGTCGCCGAGTACGCGGTCGCGCTGGTGCGTGCCACCCGCGGTACGACCCTGTTGCGCCACGGCGCCGGACCGCGCGCCAGCATCGCGCTGCTGCGCTGCGCCAAGGCTATCGCGCTGATCAACGGCGTCGACTTCGTGACCCCAGACGATGTCAAGCAGATGACGTTGCCGGTGCTGCGCCACCGCGTCATCCTCGCCCCCGAGGTCGAAATCGATGGCCTCGGCGTCGACGAGGTGCTGCGCAGCCTGCTCGACAAGGTCGATGCGCCGCGTTCATGAGGCCGTCGCGTCGCCTGTTGTTGCTGCTGGCGCTGGCCCTCGTGCCGGCGCTTGCGTCGGCATTCGCCAGCGGTCTCGACTGGCCGCGGGCGTTCGAGCTGCGCGTGCTGTTCTGGGCCTGCATCGGCACCCTCGCGCTGATCGCGCTGCTCGACTGGCTCGCGTTACGGCCGCCGCGGCTCGATGCCGAGCGTCGCCTCGACGAGCATCTTGCGCTCGGCGTGCGCCAGCGGGTCGGTCTTCGGATCGCCAATGATGACCGGCGCCGGGTCGAACTCTGGCTGACCGATTTTCCGCCGCCGCAACTGCACCTCGACGGGTTGCCGGTACGCCTCGCGCTCGCGCCGGGCGAGTTCGCCGAAGTGCGCTACGCGGTAACGCCGGTCGCGCGCGGACTCGCCGAGTTCGGCCGCATCGGCTGCCGGGTCGCATCGAGCTGGAAGCTATGGGAAAAAAACTTCTATTACGGTGAACCGCAGCAGAGCAAGATCTACCCCAACTACAAACCGCTGTTCCGCTCGTCCTTTGTCGGCAGTGATCAACTCTATGTCGATCTCGGCCTGCAGCTGCGCCAGCGCCGCGGCGAGGGTACCGACTTTCACCAGCTGCGTGATTTCCGCGTCGGCGATTCGCTGCGCCAGATCGACTGGCGCGCGACTGCGCGCTTTCACAAACCGATCTCACGTGAGTACCAGGAGGAACGTGACCAGCAGGTTATCTTCGTGCTCGACTGCGGCCGCCGGATGCGCGCCCAGGACGGCGAGATCAGTCACTTCGATCATGCGCTGAACGCCCTGCTGATTTCCGCATTCGTCGCGCTGCGCCAGGGCGATAGCGTCGGTCTGCTGAGTTTCGCCGGGCAGTCGCGCTGGGTCGCGCCGATGAAGGGTCGCTTCCAGATCAGCCATCTGCTCGATCAGATTTACGATCTGGACTCGTCGCCGGCCACCAGCGATTACCTCGAGGTCGCCGAACAGCTGATGACGCGGCAGACGCGGCGCTCGCTGATCGTCTTTATTTCGTCGCTCGAGCCGCAGGACCGTGACGACCTCGCGAGCGCCGCGCGCCTGCTGTCGCGCCGGCACCTGGTCATGATCGCGTCGATGCGCCAACAGGCGCTGACCGACACGCTCGCCGCCGAGGTCGCGTCGATCGACGATGCGCTCCGGCTTTGCGGCGTCACCGCGCACCTGCAAAACCAGGCGGCGATGTTTGCCGAGTTACGCAGCAACCACGTCATCGTCGCCGACACGCCGCCAGCCTACATGCACGCGACGCTAATCAACGAGTACATGGCGCTCAAGCGCAGCGGCCAGTTCTAGCCGAGTTGACCTGGGTCAACGGCCCGGGGGCGGGTGAGGCTTTAGCATAATCGGTGTCGAAACCGGACCGGCCCTGACATGTTCGAATCACTGAGACACTGGTTTGCTTCGCTCGAAGGCGAGAGCAAATTATTCGACCATCCGGACAGCGAACTCCTGCACGTCGCGCTGGCGTCGGTGCTTTATCACCTGATCGCGGCGGGCCAGGTCAGCGGCGACCGCGAACGGCGCGAGTTCGAGCGAATCCTGGGGCGCGAGTTAGATCTCGACCGGGAACAGGTCGATCATCTCTATGCCGCCGCCCGAGGATCGACCGCCGACCTGCGCGAGGATTTGCACACCGTCGACTATTTTCTCAAGGCGAACCCGCAGGTGCGTCTGCGATTCCTGCAAATGCTGTTGCAACTGATCGACCTGCACGGGGTCGAGCGTGCCGAACTCGACGTCTTCTACGAGGTGCTGCACGAGGTCTTCCCCGAATCCCGCGCCTGAGGGTATCAACGTCGGCGACAACCGGCGCGTCCGGTAACGGTCGGGGTTCGGCTGATCGAAGCGGCTGCCGGCGCCAACGGCATATACGCCCGTCGAAGTGTCGGCGCGGTGCTAGCGTTCGAGCAGGCGTCCGTCGTCGTAATACAGTTTTGCGCGCCGACCGTGCTTGTCGGTGATCAGCCAGACGCCCTGCTTGCGTCCGTCGCGATATTCGCCGCGTTCGGTGACCACGCCGTCGTCGGTCCAGGAGACGAAGAGGCCGTGCAGCTTGCCGTTCCGATTGGTTCGGGCGCTGAGAATCGGGACGCCGTTTTTGACCAGCAGCAAGGCGCCGACGCGCAGCACTTCATCGGGTGCCTTCTGCCACAGGCAGGTGTGCATGACGACGCCACCGCCGAGGTCGGCCGCGACCGCGTCGCCGAGCGGGCACTCGACCCGGGCCGCAACCCCGGCACCGAACACGAATGCCCCGATCGCCAAAACGCCGGCAAGCATCGAAAGCAAAATTCGTTTCGCCAAGATCACGACTGTCCTCTCCCGGGCGCAGCATACCATCCTGCGGTCGCCGCAAACGAGATCTTTATCCCAACATGGCTGCGGGCGCCGCGGCCCGGGGAGTCAGTATAAATCGGTTCGCCTAGCGGGCTTGACCGCCTGGAAAATGCTCATGCCGAGCGACACGTCGGTGACGAAGCGTGCGATGACGGCGGGAATCGCGATCGCGGCATGAATCGCGAGGGCGAGGCCCGCGTAGGCGCCGAATTCGAGCGCGCGCAGTGGCGCGGGCGCCCGATCCGCAACGCTTTCGAGCGTGTCGCGTCGCAGCGCGTCGAGATCCGCCCAGTGTTCGCGATCGATGGCGGCGCGCCGCGCGGCGGGATAGAGATTGCGGCTGCGGCAACCGCGCCGAAAGGATCGCCACATGCGCTTCGGCGCGAGCAACAGCCCGGTCGACAACGCGATCAGGTTCATTGCGCCGAGCATCGGCGAGACCCGCGCCGACCCGCTGCCGAGTTCCCATGCGCTGACCTCGCCCTCGCCGATACGGCCGACGCTGTAACCGGTGACCAGGTGATGCAAATCGTGGTACTTGAGAAAACGCCGCCGGGTCTCGATGTTCGGTAGCGGCACCAGCATGCAGCCGGTGTACACCGGTACCGTCAGCCGGCGCTCACCGATGACCGGGCCGAAACCGCTGCGTTGGTAGAACGCCTCGAGTTCGTCATCGAGCGAGGATGTCGTTGCGTCACCCATGCCCCGAGCATAGCAGCCACGGCGGATCAGGCTACCAGCTGGGTCATGAACAACGACGCCAGGCTCAGCACCAGGAAGAAGCCGGCCATGTCGGTAACCGTCGTCAGCAGCGGCCCCGAAGCGACCGCCGGGTCGACGCCGAAGCGCTTGAGCAACAGCGGCACGCTGCCGCCGATCGAAACCGCCAGCAGCGTGTTGAGCGACAGCGCGAGACCGATGACGAGGCCGAGAAAGGCATTGTCCTTCCACACCCATGCGACGATGCCGATCAGGATGCCGAGCACGATGCCGTTGATGATGCCAACGCTGAGCTCTTTGCGGAGCACGTGGAACACGTCGACCGGGCGTACCAGCCCGAGCGACAGCTCACGCATGCTGACCGCGACCGCCTGGTTGCCCGAGCACCCGCTCATGTCGGACACCATCGGCAGGAACACCGCGATCGCGATGACCGCGGCGAGCGTCTCTTCGTAGGCCGAGATCACGCTCGCGGCGATGATGTTGAGCACGATGTTCGACGACAGCCACGCCAGTCGCCGGCGCGCGCGCAGCGCGGTCGGCATCGAACGCAGCTCGTCGCTGACTTTTTGCACCGACAGTGCTTCCTGCTCGACGCGCTCGAGCTCCGCCTGCGCGACTTCGTCGCGCGACACCGCGCCGAGCAAGACGCCGTCGGCGTCGGTCACCGGGATTGCGAGAAACGGGTGTTCCTCGAACAGGTCGACGAGGGCGTCCTGGTGCGTTTCCGGAAGTACCGCGATGGCGTCGGTCATGATGTCGGCGAGCGGCGTGCGCCGCGGGTGACGCAACAGGTTGCGCAGCGAGACGACGCCGACGAGCTTGTCGTCGGCGTCGACGATATACGGGTGCTTGCCGCGATAACCCTCGAACTCGTCGTCTTCCTGCGCCAGCGCCCGAAGCAGCGTGCCGACCGTCTCGTCGGTGTGGAATACGAAGGTCTTCGGTTCCATCAGGCCGCCGGCCGAGTCGGGATCGTACTGGCTCAACTCGCGCAGTTCCTCGGCGTCCTCGTCGGTCATCGCCGACAGGATTTCTTCGGCATCCGGCGGATTCATCTCCTGCAGGATGTCGGCCTTGACCCCGCTGGGGAGCAACTCCATGACTTCGCGCGCGATTTCCGGCTCGAGCTCGTCGAAGAGATTGGCGGCCAGCGAGTCCGGGGCCTCCTCGATCAGCACGGCCGCCTGCGCGGCGTCGAGCAGCGCGATGAATTGCGCGTGCGTCTCGATTTCCATCAGCGACGCCAGGCGCAGCGTCTCGAATGCGGGCAG
>JBPEYE010000316.1:0-7455 GCA_052030825.1 Gammaproteobacteria bacterium
TAGTCGACGAGGATCAGCAAATCCGGCCGATCGGCCTCGAGGCGCTGCTCGACCGCGGCCATCGCGCGCTTGATGTCGCCCCCGTGCTTCAGCACCTCGATCAGCCCGACGACGGCGATGATCGACGAGTCGAAAAAAACCTCGACGCCGGCGCGGCGCATCGCCGCGCCGCCCATGCCGCTGGCGTGTATTTCCGGATCGATGCGGCGCAACGCCGCGACGAACTCGGCCGCGTGCGCGTCGCCGGAAGCCTCGCCGGCGAGAATCATGATCCGCCGCGGCGCCATCAGTCCGCGAGCACGGCCTCGCAGACGGTTTCGATCTGCTGTGCGGTCATCTCCGGGAAGATCGGCAGCGACAGGCAGCGGCGCGCGGTTTCCTCGGTGACCGGCAGGTCGGGCTGCGCGGTGTCGGCGAAGGCCTTTTGCCGATGCAGCGGCACCGGGTAGTAGATCGCGCAGGCGATGTCGCGCGCGAGCAGGCGTTCGCGCAGCGCGTCGCGATCGTCGGCCAGCAGCGTGTACTGGTGGAACACGTGATCGCGATCGTCGCGAATCGCCGGCGTGACCAGGCCGCTGCCGGCGAGCAGCCGGTTGTAGGTCTCGGCCACCTCGCGCCGCCGGCGGTTGTAGGTGTCGATGTGCTTGAGCTTGATCCGCAGGATCACGGCCTGCAGTTCGTCGAGCCGACTGTTGAAACCGATGACGTCATGGTGGTACTGCTCCCTGCTGCCGTGGTTGCGCAGCATGCGGACTCGCGCGGCGATGTCGTCGTCATTGGTCGTAACCATGCCGCCGTCGCCGTAGCAGCCGAGATTCTTGCTCGGGAAAAAGCTGAACGCCGCGCTGCAGCCGAAGCCGCCGGTAGCCTTGTCGCGGTAGCGGGCGCCGAAAGACTGGGCGCAATCCTCGATCACGAGGAGGCCGCGTTCGTCGGCCAGCGCCGATATCTCGTCGATGTCGGCCGGCTGGCCGAACAGGTGCACCGGCAGGATCGCGCGCGTGCGCTCGGTAACCGCCGCCTCGATCAGGCCGGCATCGAGATTGAAGCTGTCCGCGTCGATATCGACGAAAACCGGGGTCGCGCCGACGTAGCGGATCGCCTCGGCGGTGGCGATAAAGGTAAACGCCGGGGTGATGACTTCGTCACCGGGCCCGATGCCCGCGGCCAGCAGCGCGAGGTGCAGCGCGTCGGTGCCGTTGGCGCAGCTGATCGCATGGCGTATGCCCAGATATTCCGCCGCTTCGGCGTCGAAGGCCTGCACGTTCGGCCCGAGGATGAAACGGGTTTCGCCGAGCGCGTCGATCAGCGCGGCGTCGATTTCGGCCTTGAGGCCGGCGTACTGGCCTTTGAGGTCGACCATCGGAATTTTCATGTCAGGGTCCTGATCTGGCGGGTGATATCGATCGCGGTCGCGAGCGCGCGGCGGCCGTCTTCGCCGTTGACCAGCGGCCGGTCGCCGCTCTGGATCGCGCGGACGAAGTCGAGGACCTCGAGGTTGAGCGCGTCATTGTCGTCGAAGCGAAGTTCCTCATGAGTGATGTCCTTGTAGCCCTCGGTGTTGTCGGTCTCGCCCTTGCGATTGACGGCCAACAGCTTTTCCTGCAGGTCGGCGGCGAGGTAGGCGTCTTTCTGAAACACGCGCAGCTTGCGCTCGCGCTTGCGGCTGATGCGGCTCGCGGTGACGTTGGCGACGCAACCGCCGGCGAATTCGATGCGCGCGTTGGCGATGTCGATGGTCTCGGTCAGCACCGGGATGCCGCTCGCCGAAATCCGCTCGATCGGGCTGGCGACGAGGTCGAGAATCAGATCGATGTCGTGGATCATCAGGTCGAGGATGACGCTGACGTCGGTTGCCCGCGGCGTAAACGGCGCCAGCCGGGTCGATTCGATGAATTGCGGCGCCGCAATTCGCTCGGCAAGGCCAAGCATGACCGGATTGAAACGCTCGATGTGACCGACCTGCAGCACGACACCCTCGCGCGCCGCCAGTTCGACCAGCTCAGCGGCCTCGGCGACGGTCTCGGTGATCGGTTTTTCGACCAGGCAGTGAATTCCCGCTTTAAGAAATTCCCGGGCAATTTTATAATGCCCGCTGGTTGGCACGACCAGGCTGATCGCGTCGACCAGCGGGATTACATCGCGATAATCGGAAATAGCGTCGACACCCAGTTTTTGCGCGATCTCCCGGGCGCGGTCGACGTTGCTGTCGACCACTGCGACGAGATCGCAATCGGGGCAGGCGGCATACTTGTCGGCATGCCAGCGGCCGAGATGGCCGACGCCAACCACGGCGACCTTCAGTTTTCGAGACATCGGTGGCAAGGGTGAAATTCGAACGGCGCATTATATATGGATGACTTCCCATTTGCGAAGCTCGTCGCCGGCGTTGACGAGGCCGGACGTGGCCCGCTGGCCGGATCGGTTGTCGCCGCCGCGGTCATCCTCGACGAGCGCCGCCCGATCGACGGCCTGACCGACTCCAAGCGCCTGTCGCCGGCGCGCCGCGAAATCCTCGAACGCCAGATCAAGCACCGCGCGCGCGCCTGGGCCGTGGCCGAATCGAGTCATGCCGAGGTCGACGCGATCAATGTCCTCGAAGCCACCCTGTTGGCGATGCGTCGCGCGCTGCTCGGCCTCGAGCTGAAACCCGCGCGCGTCCTCGTCGACGGCAACCGGCTGCCGCGGGTCGACGGTTATCGGCTCGAGGCGGTGGTCGGCGGCGACCTGACCCAGCCCTGCATATCGGCCGCGTCGATCCTCGCCAAGCAGCATCGCGATCGGCTCATGGTCGAACTCGACCGGCGCTATCCGGAGTACCAGTTTGCGCGTCACAAGGGTTACCCGACCGCGCTGCATCGGCAATTGTTGCGCGAGCACGGCGCCTGTCCGGTGCACCGCCGCAGCTTCGCGCCGGTGCGGGAACTGCTTTAGATGGGTCGCGAGTTCGTCCACCTGCATTTGCACAGCGAGTACTCGCTGCAGGACAGCACGGTACGCCTGCAACCGCTGATGCAGCAGGTCCGCGCGCGCGGCATGGGCGCGGTCGCGTTGACCGACCTGGCGAACATGTTTGCCGCGGTCAAGCATTTCAAGGCGGCGGTCGCCGCCGGCGTCAAGCCGATCTTCGGCGCCGATGTCTGGGTACGTCACGACGATCGCGCCGAACCTCTGAGCCGGCTGGTGCTGCTGTGCCAGGACGATGCCGGGTACCGCAATCTCAAGCGCCTCGTCAGCCGCGCTTATCGTGACGGCCAGCTCGCCGACCGCGCGACCATCGATGCCGCCTGGCTGCGCGAGGCCAACGCCGGCCTGATCGCGTTGTCGGCCGGCCTCGAGGGCGATATCGGTATCGCGCTCAGGCATCACAACGTCGAACTCGCCGAAAGTTTTCTCGCCGACTGGCGCGCGATCTTCGGCGACCGCTTCTTCCTCGAACTACAGCGCACCGGCCGCCCGCACGAGGAAAACTATATCGCGCAGGCGGTCGCCTGGTCGGGCGCGCTCGGCGTGCCGGTGGTCGCGACCAACGACGTCCGTTTCGTCGACGCCGACGATTTCGAAGCGCACGAGGTGCGCGTCTGCATCTGCACCGGGTTCACCCTCGAGGACGAACGCCGGCCGCGAATTTACTCGCCACAGCAATACCTGCGCTCGGCCGATGAAATGGTCGAGCTGTTCGCCGATATTCCGGCGGCGATCGACAACACGGTCGCGATTGCACGGGCCTGTAACCTGCGCCTCGAACTCGGCGCGGCCTACCTGCCGGCCTACTCGGTACCCGAAGGTTTCACGACCGAAACCTATTTCCGCCACGTGGCCGAAACCGGCCTCGAAAAGCGACTCGAATTTCTCGCCCGCCAGCGGGGCGACGCTCAGCCGCTCGACCGCGCAGCCTACGAGCAGCGGCTGCAAACCGAGCTCGACGTCATCATCGACATGGGCTTCCCCGGTTACTTCCTGATCGTTATGGACTTCATCGCCTGGGCCAGGCGACACGCGATTCCGGTCGGCCCGGGGCGCGGCTCGGGGGCGGGGTCGCTGGTTGCCTACGCGCTCGGCATCACCGATCTCGACCCGCTGGCCTACGAGCTGCTGTTCGAGCGTTTTCTCAATCCGGAACGCGTCTCGATGCCGGACTTCGACATCGATTTCTGCATGGACCGGCGCGACGAGGTCATCGAGTACGTCGCCGAGCTTTACGGGCGCAACCAGGTCTCGCAGATCATCACCTACGGCAGCATGGCGGCCAAGGCCGTTATTCGCGATGTCGGCCGGGTGCTGTCCCATCCCTACGGTTTCGTCGACCGTATCGCCAAGCTGGTGCCCTTCGAGGTCGGCATGACGCTCGACAAGGCGCTCGAAGGCGAAGAAGCGCTGCGCGAGCTGTACCAGCAGGAAGAAGAGGTGACGATGCTGATCGACATGGCGCGCTCGCTCGAGGGCCTGTCGCGAAACGTCGGCAAGCACGCCGGTGGCGTCGTTATCGCTCCGAGCGATCTCACCGATTTCACGCCGCTTTACTGCGAGCCCGGCGGTAGCGGCCTGGTTTCGCAATACGACAAGGACGACGTCGAGGCGGTCGGCCTGGTCAAGTTCGATTTCCTCGGCCTGCGCACGCTGACAATCATCGACTGGGCCGTGGCCGCGATCAATGCCGGGCGCGACGACGAGCTCGACATCGCGAATATCCCGCTCGACGACGCGGCGACCTTCAAGTTATTGCAGGACTACCGGACCACCGCGGTGTTCCAGCTCGAATCGCGCGGCATGAAGGATCTGATTCGCCGTCTGCGCCCGGACAGCTTCGAGGACATCATCGCGCTGGTGGCGCTGTTCCGGCCCGGACCGCTGCAGTCGGGAATGGTCGACGACTTCATCGATCGCAAGCACGGCCGCGCGCGGGTCGAGTATCCGCACCCGGCGCTCGAATCGATCCTGAAGCCGACCTACGGTGTCATCCTGTACCAGGAGCAGGTTATGCAGATCGCCCAGGTGCTGGCCGGCTACTCGCTCGGCGGCGCCGACCTGTTACGCCGCGCGATGGGCAAGAAGAAACCCGAGGAGATGGAAAAGCAGCGGGCAATTTTCACCGACGGGGCGGTCGCGCGCGGCGTCGACGCGAAAACCGCGACCTATATTTTCGACCTGATGGAGAAATTCGCCGGCTACGGTTTCAACAAGTCGCACTCGGCCGGCTACGCGCTGATTTCCTACCAGACGGCCTGGCTCAAGTCCCATTACCCGGCCGAGTTCATGGCCGCGGTGCTGTCGGCCGACATGGACAATACCGACAAGATCGTGACCCTGATCGACGATTGCCGCGGCCTCGATCTCGAAATTCGCCCGCCGGATGTCAACCGCTCGGCGTACCAGTTCACCGCCGGGCAGGGCGGCGTCATTTACTACGGTCTTGGCGCGATCAAGGGCGTCGGCAAGGGTGCGATCGAGAGCATCGTCGCGGCGCGCGGCGATCAGGCTTACGCGTCGCTCGACGATTTTTGCCGGCGCGTCGATTCGACCCGGTGCAACCGCAAGGTTCTCGAAGCGCTGATCAAGGGCGGCGCGCTGGATTGCTTCGGGTCGCATCGCGCCGCGCTGATGGCGCATTTACCGCTGGCGCTGCAGGCCGCCGAGCAACAACAGCACAATCTCGATGCCGGGATGGCCGACATGTTCGACAGCATCGCGCCGGCCGCGGTCGCGCCGCTGCCGCCGGCCTGCGATCCCTGGGACGAACGCGCGCGCCTGGCCGCCGAAAAGGAGGCGCTCGGACTGTTCCTGACCGGGCATCCGCTCGAAATGGTCGCGGCCGAAGTCGAGCAGATCGCGCCGACCCGACTGGCGCAGTGGCTCGAACGGCTCGACACCGGTGACAGCGGCGGTGAGCGCTACCGCCAGGCCGAACAGCCGGCCACGGTCTGCGGCCTGGTCGTCGATATCCGCATGCGCAACACCTTCAAGGGCCGCGAGGCCTTCGTCACGCTCGACGACCGCAGCGGTCGCGTCGACGTGCGCGTGTCGCCCGAGCTGCTCGGCCGCATCGAACCGATCCTGCAAAAGGACCGGGTCTGGGTCGCCAGCGGCGGCATCGCCTACGACGATTTCAACAACGGCGTCAAGCTGCGCGCCGATGACGTGCAGTTGCTCGACGAATACCGGGTCGAGCACGCGCGCGCGCTGCACATCACGCTGAACGGCGAAGCCGACGACGAAATTGACGGCCTCATCGATCTGCTCGATTCCTATCGCGGCGACGGCGCGATGCCGGTCGTGTTTCATCTGCGGCGCGATGACTATGCCTACGCGCTGCGCACCAACGGTCAATGGTCATTGCGACCCGACGAGGACTGCCTGCTGGCGCTGCAGCGGCGCCTCGACCCCGCGCATTTTTACTTCGAGTATCGCTGACCCGCCGGACGGTGCGTCAATCGCGGCCGCCGTCGACCCGCGCGCCGTGCAGCTCGAGCGCGGGGTCGAACAGGTAGAGCAGGGTGCGCGCGTGCGTATCCGGCGCCGGCAGGCTTGCATTGTCGGCCGCCGGGAAAGCGCGGGTCTGGAGGCCGGTGCGGGTGGCGCCGGGCGCGAAACAGTTCACCCGGAGACTGGTTCCCTCGTATTCCGCGGCGAGCAGCTCGGCCATCGCCGCCAGGGCCCGCTTGCTGACCTGATAGGCATCCCAGTAAGCCCCCGGCTTGTCGTCGACGACGAACACCAGCGATCCCGGCTCGGCCCCGGTCAGGAGCGGCAGGCAGGCCCGCGTCAGCAGGTAGGGTGCGTGCAGGTTGACCTGGTGCACGCGATACCAGGTCTCGCTGTCGCTTTGCGCGAACACCGTCGGCGTACCGAGCATCGCGGCCGCGTGCAGCAGGCCGTCGAGGCGGCCGAACTCGCGCTCGACATTGGCCGCCAGGTCGGCGTAATCCTTCTCGGTCGCGCCTTCGAGATTCATCGGGTAGATCGCCGGAGTCGGGTAACCGGCCTGCTCGATTTCGTCGTACAGCGACTCGACCAGCCGCAGATTGCGCGCCAGCAGGATCACGCTCGCGCCGTGGCGCGCGAATTCGCGTGCGGCCACCTTGCCGATTCCGCCGGTCGCGCCGGTGACCAGGATCACGCGTTCCCGCAGCAAATCGGGGGTCGGCGCGAAACCGTCGGGAATGCCGGTCACGTGACGGCCCGCAGCAGCGGGTGATCGAGTAAATCGCCGGGGGTTGCGACGACGCCGTCGGCGCCCCAGTCGGCGACGTCGACGCCGGGCTCGATATAGCCCCAGGCCGCGACCAGCGTATGCATGCCGGCGGCGCGACCGGCGACAACGTCGCGCTCGTCGTCGCCGACGTAGACGCAATCGCTCGGGGTGACGCCGATACGCTCGGCGGCGGCGAGGAGCGGTAGCGGGTCGGGCTTGCGTCGCGCCAGCGTATCGCCGCCGATCACGACCGCCGCGCGCGC
>JBPEYE010000317.1:0-5275 GCA_052030825.1 Gammaproteobacteria bacterium
GCACCTTGAAATCCAGCACCAGGTCATGGAACGGCGTGTTCAGCGAGATGCCGAACGCCAGCACGTGATTGCGATAGCGTTCGGCGTAGTGCGAAAACTCGAGCGCTCGATACAGGTCCGAAATTTCCATGGCGGCAGCTCCTGGCGCGATGCAACGGATTCGCGGGTAGTCGGGTAGCGTGACTACTTTATCCCGTGTTGTTGTCGCCAATCAAACCCGGCGGCCGAGTAATCGTATCAAGCGCCCGGCCCGGCCGGCTCGCCACGTGTCGAATCGAGTTGACGGTTGCCATCACGCGCTACAGGCGGCGCGGCAACCAGGTCACGGCCAGGCTGGTCAGCGCGAGGAGCACGGCCAGCAGCAGGTAAAACGCCTCGATCGGCGCGACCAGCAGCACCGCCGAAACCAGCAGCGGCGTCACCAGGTTCGACGTCTCCCGCCAGGTCGAAAAGATCATCGTCATCTCGCTGCGCTCGTACGGCTTGACCAGGCGCATGAACGGAATGTTGCCGACCACGTCGAGCGCCGACGCGCCGACCGACGCCAGAATCCACCAGGCCAGCCCGATCGGCTTCGGCGCGCCGGTCGCAAACAACAGTACCAGCGACACGGCACAGACGAGCTGGCCGACGACGATCACCTTGCGGGTACCGTGGCGCTCGACCAGCCGCCGCACCACCGGGCTCGCCAGCATCAGCGCGCTGGCGAGCGATATCAGCCCGCCCGCGAGCCAGGTCGGCAGGCCCGCCTCGACGACGTAGATCGGCCCGTAGATGAACAGCGTCAACCAGAAGATCGACCGGGTCAGCGTAATCAGGTAAGCCGTGCGCAGCGCCGCCTGCGAAAAGTAGCGCGGGATCAACTTTAGCGGGTTGACCGGAGTCGATTTCGCCGGGCTGATGACTTCGTTGGCGCCGAGGCGCAGGTACCAGAAATAGGCAAGCGCGAGCGTCGACGAGAGCATCGTGATGACGAACGGTGTCGCGTGCGCGGTCTCGTTCCACAGCCAGACCCCGAGCGTCGGTCCGACCACCCAGGCGAGGCCGCTGTAGAAGATGCGTCGCGATTCGGTCACGATCAGCTGTTCGCGACCGATGTAGTCCATGATATAGAGCGACAGGCAGACCGCGAACAGCGAGCCCGCGGCCTTCTGCAGGCCGATCGCGGCCGCCAGCTCATAGCTGCCGCCGAACCAGAAGATCAGCGCGGCGACGATACTGAGGCCCGCGCCCAGCGTCACCACGCGGCGGCGCCGCAGCCAGCGCTCGAGCGTCGCGAAGTTCAGCGTCACCGACAGCGTCAGCAGCGACGCCAGCAGGTAGGCCACCGTCACCGCCTCCTTGCTGCCGAGCGCGTCGAAAACCAGCAGCGGGATAACGCCGACCAGCAGCGCGCGGGAAAAACTCTCGAGCGCGTTCAGCTTCGCCAGCGGGATGCCCGCGTCGCCGAGCGCCGCCCTGAAACCGATCGGGGTTCGTTCCTGCAAGGCTTCGAGTTCTAACGACTGGAAAGAGCATATGCTAATTAAATTCCACGCGACGGGACAAGCCTGGTACCGGTTCAGGCATTTTGCGTGGCCCGGAATCGAGTAAACTGTCACCCTGATCCGAAGCGGAGCGTCAGCAATGCACAATCGAGCCAGCTGCCTGTGCGGCAGCGTCCGCTGGGAAATCACGGCGGAGCCGTTCAATGCGTTCAACTGCCACTGCAAGCTGTGCCGCAAGGCGCACGGCTCGGCGTTCGCCACCTACTGGTTCGTCGAGCCGGAGCAGATCCGCTGGCTGTCCGACACCGATGGCATCGTCCGCTACCGTTCGTCGCCCCTGCTGACCCGCAGCTTTTGCGGCACCTGCGGCTCGGTGGTGCCCTATCCGAGCGAGCAAGGCAATCACTGGCTCGCGCCCGGCGGCTGCCACGACGACGGCAAGCCGTCCGACTGCCATGTCTTCGTCGCGCACAAGGCGCCATGGTTCGAGATCACCGGCAACCTGCCCCGCCATGACGACTACCCCGACTATACCGGGATGCAGCGCGTCGAAGAGCAGCCGCTCGATCCGCAACCTGACGGCATCGTGCGCGGCAGCTGCATGTGCGGCACGGTCAAATACCACCTGACGCAGCCGATCACGGCCGCGCGCAATTGTCACTGCACGCGTTGCCGCCGGGCCCGCGCGGCCGCGCACGCAACCAACGGCTTCGTCCCGCTCGACGGCGTGACGTTCGTCCAGGGTGAAGACAACCTGGCGTCTTACAGGGTGCCCGAGGCCGAATATTTCACCCAGGTGTTCTGCAAGACCTGCGGCGCGAAGATGCCGCGTCTCGACCCCGGGCGCAACATCGCGGTGATACCGTTCGGCGGGCTGGATGACGATCCGGGGGTCAAGCCCGCGCACCACATTTACGTCGACTACAAGGCGCAATGGTACGAGATCACCGACGACTTGCCGGCGTTTCGGGAAGAGCCGTCAAGTTAATTTGAACCGGGACTTCGAAGCGAGCCGGATAACGCAGGTCGACCCGAGATTTGTAATCAACGACAATAACGCCATCGATCCCGGGAGGTCTGTCACATGACGCCAGAATCGATTCTTGCCAACGAGCCGCTGATCCTGTCGCAGCAGGCACGCGAGTCGTATTTCGCGCAGGGATACGTCGTCGCGCACGGATTTTTACAGCCAGAGTGGTTACAGCGAATGCGCGATGCCTACCTGGCCGCGGTCGAGCGCAGCCGCGAAGTGAGCGCTTCGAACGAATGGTTTTCGCTGCAACCCGATCACGGCCCCGACGCGCCGCGCATCCAGCGGATCGAAAAGCTGCCCGACCAGGACCCGGTATTCTGGGATTTCGTCGTCGACAGCGATATCTCGAGCCTGGCCGCGGACATCGTCGGCCCCGATGTCGTTTACCGGGATTCGATGATCAACGTCAAATGCCCCGGCGGCGGCGGCGCGGTCGACTGGCACCAGGATCTGCCGTTTTACCCGCACACCAACACGGCGACGATCCAGATTCTGATCGCGCTCTACGACGTCCCGGCCGAACAGGGCCCGCTCGAGGTGGTTCGCGCCAGCCACAAGGGCCGGATTTACGAGCACTACGACGACGCCGGCAACTGGACCGGTAAAATTAGGGCCAGCGACCAGGATTCGATCCGCTGGAGCGACACCGTGACCCTGACCTGCCGCGCCGGCGATGCCATCGTCCTGCATCCGCTGACGGTGCACGGCTCCGGTGCGAACCAAAGCGAGCGCAATCGACCCTACCTGATTCACGGCCTGTCGGCCGCGGACGCCATCTCGTATACCGCGATGACCTGGGGCAACTCGCACACCGGCGAGCTGATCCGCGGCGAACCCGCGCGCCATGCGCATCACGAAGACATGATCATTCCCTTGCCACCGGACTGGTCGGAGGGTTACACCTCGATCTTCGAGCACCACCGGCGTGACCGCCGGCAGTGAAGCGGAGGGAGAAGGAAAGTTCCGGCCGGGTTTGTTGAGCCGCCAAAGGGAAAGACGCCCCCTCTTCTGCGAATACTTTCTGCTTATGACGACACCGGCTCGCCGTAGCGGGCGATCGTCAGGCCGTCGAGATCGACTTCCGGCTTCCGGTCGGTGACGATATCGGCGACGATGCGCGCCGATCCGCAGGCCATGGTCCAGCCCAGCGTGCCGTGCCCGGTGTTCAGGAACAGGTTGTCGTAGCGCGTCGGGCCGAGCACCGGGGTGCCGTCGGGCGTCATCGGCCGCAATCCGGTCCAGCCCTCGGCCTGGCTCAGGTCGCCGCCGCGCGGAAACAGATCGCCGACCACGTGGCGCACGCTGTCGGTGGCGTTGCGGCCGAGCTCGCGATTGTAGCCGGCGATAATCGCCTGCCCGGCGACGCGGATGCGGCTACCCAGCCGGGTCACGGCGACCTTGTAGGTTTCGTCCATGATCGTCGAGCGCGGCGCCGCGTCGGGATCGACGATCGGCAAAGTAATCGAATAGCCCTTGATCGGGTAAACCGGAATTCGAACGCCGATGGTCTTGAGCAGGATGGGCGCATAAGGCCCCATCGAGCACACGTAGCGATCGCCCGCAACCCGCCCGTCGGAGGTGTCGATGCCGACGATGCGATCGCGTTCCAGCGCGACGCCGTCGATGTTGACGTTGTACTGAAACGCGACGCCCATGGCGGCGGCCTTTTCCGCGAGCGCGTGGGTGAACATCCGGCAGTCACCGGTGCGGTCGGCCAGCAGGCGCAGGCCGCCGACGAACTTGTCGGCGACGTGAACCAGGCCGGGCTCGGCGGCGATACAGCCGTCGCGGTCCAGCACCTCGAACGGCGAATCGTACTTCGCCAGAACCGCCTGATCCGCCTTCGAGGCCTCGAGCTGCTTTTGCTTGCGAAACAGCTGCAGCGTGCCGAGTTCGCGCTGATCGAAATCGATCGGCAATTCACGCATCAGCTCGGTCAGCGCGTCGCGGCTGTAATTGGAGATGCGGACCATGCGGCCCTTGTTTCGCGCGTAGGCCTCGGCGTTGCAATTGGCCAGCATCTGCGCGCACCAGCGCCACATCGTCGGGCTCAGCGACGGGTGGATCAGCAGCGGACGATGTTTCATGAAGATCCATTTCACCGCTTTCCACGGAATCCCCGGCGCCGCCCACGGCGACGTCATGCCGTAGGACAATTCGCCCGCGTTGGCGAAACTGGTTTCCAGTCCGGGACCGCGCTGACGATCGAGCACCTCGACCTCGACGCCGAGTCGCGCCAGGTAGTAGGCCGTGGTGACGCCGATGATCCCGGCGCCGAGTACGACGACACGCATGAGCCCTCTCGCAGTTCTTCTATTTCGAGTAGATTTGCACAATTACGGACCAAAGGCCCGGAAAATTTTTGGCCGGGTCGAGTCGATACGACAGGTCCCCGGCCGCTGCCTGACAGGACGACAACTACGCCGTCGTCCGGTGTGGCGTATTGGTTTCACCGTCGCCGTTGGCACCGGGGATCAGTTACCGCCGTAGGCCGCCGCCAGGTCGTAGTACAGGAACACCGTCACCAGGCCCGAACCGGCGATCACGAGAAATGCCACCAGCGTCTTGCGAAACAGCCCGCGATCGCCGAGCGCGAAGATCAGCAACAGCTTCGTGAACGTGTTCGAGATCGCTCCGAGCACGAGGTTGAACGCCGCCCAGTCGGTGCTGATCTGGCCGCGGCGTTCGGCCGCGCTCAGCGAGAACGCGATCGCGTCCGCATCGGTCAGCCCGCTGACGATCGATACGACCGGCA
>JBPEYE010000318.1:0-11113 GCA_052030825.1 Gammaproteobacteria bacterium
GCTGGCAACGCCAGCCGCATTGCCCGTCGGTTCAACAACACCTCGAGACGGCACTCGCCTTCGTCGCCGACCATCCGATCGACCTGGTATGCGCGGGACGCACCGATGCCGGCGTGCATGCGGTCGAGCAGGTTGCGCATTTCGACGCCGGCGTCGATCGCGACGAGCGGGCCTGGGTGCTCGGAGCCAATTGTCGCCTGCCACGCGACATCCGGATCCGCTGGGTGCGGGCGGTGGACGCCGATTTCCACGCTCGCTTCAGCGCGATCGCGCGGAGCTATCGCTACGTCATTTTGAACAGCCCGGTCGCCAGCGGCCTGTTTCACGACCGCTGCTGCTGGGAGTTCCGGCCATTGGATCACGTCGCGATGCATGAATGCGCGCGGCTGCTGCTCGGCGAGCATGATTTTTCCAGTTTTCGCGCGGTCGGCTGCCAGGCGCGCTCGAGCCGGCGTGAGGTGCAGGAGATCGGGGTCACGCGCGAAGGCGACTGCGTCTATCTCGACGTCAAGGCCAATGCCTTCCTCTACCACATGGTGCGCAACATCGCCGGCAGCCTGATGGCGGTTGGCAAGGGCGAGCAAAGCCGCCAATGGTTTGCCGAGATTTTTGCCGCGCGCGATCGCGAACGGGCCGATGTCACCGCGCCGGCCCAGGGTTTATACTTCGTGCGCGCCTGGTACCCGGAGCGAATCGGATTACCCGGCGTGACCCGAAAACCCGTATTATTCTGAAATGCTTCGCCGTACCCGAATCAAGATTTGCGGAATCACCCGCCTCGAGGACGCGCAGGCCGCGGCGCGCGCCGGCGCGGACTCGATCGGCCTCGCGTTTCACCCGCCGAGCCCGCGCTTCATCGATATCGCGCCGGCGCTGGAAATCCGGCGCGCCCTGCCGCCGTATCTCACGGTCACCGCGGTATTTCTCGATGACGACGAGGACTGGATCACCGAGGTCGTGCACCGGGTGCGCCCGGATTGCCTGCAGTTCCACGGCAACGAGGACGAAGCCTTTTGCACCGCCTGGCTGTTGCCCTACGTCAAGTCGATTGCGATGGCCAGTACCGCCGATATCGCTGCCTTCGCCGAGGGTTACCCTTCGGCGCAGGGATTCCTGCTCGACAGCAATGCGGCTGGACGCATGGGCGGCACAGGTGATACATTTGACTGGTCCGATATCCCTGAATCCTTCGATTATCCCCTGGTGCTCGCCGGCGGTATCAAGCCGTCGAACGTGGCCGAAGCGATCGCCCGGCTCAGGCCCTGGGGAGTCGATGTGAGCAGCGGCGTCGAGGTCTCCAAAGGGATCAAGAGCGCCGAATTGATCGAAGCCCTGGTCCGCGAGGTAAAGCGTGGCGACGAAACCGACAACTAGGCCCGACCGGCGGAGCGTTGCATGAACTGGTTCGAAATGCTGTTGCCATCCAAGATTCGCACCTCGGGCGGTAATGACAAGAAGAACGTACCCGAGGGGCTGTGGGCCAAATGCGATCGCTGCGACGCGATCATCTACCGCGCCGAACTCGAGCGTAACCAGGAGGTTTGCACCAAGTGCGACTTTCACATGCGCATTTCGGCCCGGGCGCGACTCGATTTTTTCTTCGACGAGGGCGGGCGCAGCGAAATCGCCGCCAACCTCGAAGCCGAGGATGTGCTCAAGTTTCGCGACGACAAGCGCTACCGTGATCGCCTCGCGCAGGCGCAGAAGCTGACCGGGGAGAAGGACGCGCTGATCGCGATGCGCGGCAAGGTCAAGGGCATCGAACTGGTTGCGGCGGCATTCGAATTCCAGTTCATGGGCGGCTCGATGGGTTCCGTCGTCGGCGAAAAATTCGTTCGCGCGGTTAATACCGCGATCGAACACGATCTGCCGCTGGTCTGTTTTACCGCCAGCGGCGGCGCGCGCATGCAGGAAGCCCTGTTTTCGCTGCTGCAGATGGCCAAGACCAGCGCCGCGCTGACCCGCCTGTCGCGCCGCGGGCTGCCCTACATTTGCGTGCTGACCGATCCGACGATGGGCGGCGTATCCGCGAGTTTCGCGATGCTCGGCGATATTCATATCGGCGAGCCCGATGCGCTGGTCGGATTCGCCGGACCGCGCGTTATCGAGCAAACCGTGCGCGAAACCCTGCCTGAAGGTTTCCAGCGCAGCGAGTTCCTGCTCGAGCACGGTGCGCTCGACATGATCGTCGATCGTCGCGAGATGCCCGAGAAGATCAGCTCGCTGTGCACGATGTTGATGGGGCAGGCGGCACCCTGATTTCGCCGCGCGCGTAGCTGTCATGCGCCCTGGCACCCTCGATCAGTGGCTGGACTGGCAAATGGCCTTGCACGACAAGGCCATCGATCTCGGCCTCGAGCGCGTCGCCGAGGTCGGCCGGCGCCTCGGCCTGGGTCGAATCGCCGGTCGGGTGGTCACGGTTGCCGGCACCAACGGCAAGGGTTCGAGCGTCGCCGCCTACGAAACATGGCTGCATCACGCCGGCTACGCGGTGGCGAGTTATACCTCGCCGCACCTCCTGCGCTACAACGAACGCCTCAAGTTCGACCTCGAGCCGGTGGCCGACGCCGAACTGTGTGCGGCCTTTGCCGCGGTCGAGGAAGCGCGCGGCGCCACCGCGCTGACCTATTTCGAATTCGGCACGCTGGCGGCGCTCAAGCTGATTGGCCACCGCCAACCCGAGTTCGCGATTCTCGAAGTCGGCCTCGGCGGCCGCCTCGACGCGGTCAACATCATCGATCCGGACCTCGCCCACCTGACGCCGATCGGCCTCGACCACCAGGCCTGGCTCGGAGACAGCCGGGAACTCATCGGCTTCGAGAAGGCGGGGATCCTGCGCGACGCGATACCGGTCGTCGTCAACGATACCGATCCGCCGCGCTCGGTCGTCGACGAAATCGAGCGACGCGGCTGTCAGCAGTTGCGACTCGGTCGCGACTACGATTTCAGCGTGCTCGACGGCGGCCGGATGCAATGGCACGGGCAGGGTTTCGATTTCGAGCTCACGGTGATGCTGGCGGGTCGGCACCAGGCGCAAAACCTGGCCGGAGTCGTCGCGGGACTGAGCCGGCTGGTGTCGCTGGCCGACTACCCGCCGCGGCAGATCGGCGAGTTCTTCGCCGGTACCCGCATCGCCGGCCGCTTCGAAACCGTCGCCAGCCCGCTGCCATGCCCGCTCATACTCGATGTCGGCCACAATCCGGACGCGGCGCGCGCGCTGGCCGCCTGTCTCGCCGAGCGGCGGCCCGCCGCGGGGCGGGTCGTCGTCTTGCTCGGTATGCTCGAAGACAAGCAAGCCGACGAATTCGTGCGCGCGCTGGCACCCGAGGTCGATGCCTGGTGGCTGTTGTCGCTCGATTGTCCGCGCGGCCAGACCGCGGCGCGGCTGGCCGAGCGAATCGCGGGCCAGGTCGACGTCGAACACCGCTTCGATCATCCCGGGGATGTGCTGCGTCATGCGCTGTCATCTTTGACCAATCAAGATATAATGCTCGCCACCGGCTCCTTCGTAACCGTTGAATTGATCCAGCGCGCAATATCCGCCCCGGGCGGGCAGGCAAATCATGGAAGCAACCATTAAGCACCGACTGGTCGGCATAGCGGTCGTTTTCTCGCTCGCGGTCATTTTCCTGCCGATGATTCTCGATGGCGCCGGGGTGCGCAAGGAAACCCTCGACGTCGTCATTCCACCGCAGCCGCTGGTCGCCGCGAACCCCGAGTTCGAGCCCAAACTGATCGAGCTGCAAACCGGCGTCAAGGCCTTGCCCGACCTCGAGCGCCGCTTCGTCGACGAGGCCAGCAGCGACATCCCGGTCGAAACCAGGCCTGCCGCGGTCGCGTCCGCGCCGAAGCCCGAGGCCGACGCGACGCCGCCGGCCGCCCCGGATGACAAGGTCGCGAGCAGCGAGCCCGCTCCCCGCGCCGGCGGTGACAGCTGGGTATTGCAGGTCGGCAGTTTCCAGGACCGCGACAAGGCGCTCAAGCAGCGCGATCGCCTGCGCCAGTCGAACATCGCCGCGGTCTTCATCGAGCAGTTCACGCTCGACGGCACACCGAGCTACCGGGTCAGGCTCGGACCTTTCGTCGGACGCGACCAGACGCGCGTCGCGCAGAACAAGATCAAGGCCAAGTACGACATCGATGGCATTATCATGAAGTATGAAAGATAATCGGCGGCGGCCGCCCCGGTACGACCGCAGGTCGAGCGAAAACAACAACGACGGCCGGCACCTGGCGACTCTCGAACGAGGAGGGATATGAGCTGGCTAGACCTGGTAATTCTGGTGATCATCGTGCTGTCGGCGCTGATCAGCCTGGTTCGCGGTTTCGTCAAGGAATCGATCTCGCTGCTGACCTGGATCGTCGCCGGCGTGCTCGCGTTTCGTTACTTCACGCCGCTGGCGACGATGCTCGAGCCCTATATCAACGCGCCGACGATCCGTAACGTCGCCGCGTTCGCAATCCTGTTCGTCAGTACGCTGGTGGTCGGTGCGATCGTCAATTTCATCTTTACCCAGCTGGTATCGAAGACCGGCCTGAGCGGCACCGATCGCGCGCTGGGTGTCGTCTTCGGTGCCGCGCGCGGGGTGCTGATCGTGACCATGGTCGTATTGCTCGCGAGCCTGACACCGATGCCGGAGGCCGAGTGGTGGCGGGATTCGGCATCGGTGGGATTTTTTCAACAGCTGGCCGAGTGGGTCCGGGGCGTGGTCCCGGCCGATGCGGTCGGCAGCTTCAAATTTTGAGACCCGGCGGAGCCGGACGAGCAAATTATGTGTGGAATCGTCGGAATCATGAGCCACCAGCCGGTGGCGCAAACCATTTATGACGCGTTGCTGGTGCTCCAGCATCGCGGCCAGGACTCGGCCGGGATCGTCGTCTGCGACGGCAATAAACTCAACCTGCGCAAGGATAACGGCCAGGTCAGGGACGTGTTCCACACCCGTCACATGCTCAAGCTGACCGGCAACATGGGCATCGGTCACGTACGCTACCCGACCGCCGGTTGCTCGTCGTCGGCCGAGGCGCAACCGTTCTACGTCAATTCACCGTACGGCATCACGCTCGCGCACAACGGCAACCTGACCAACGTCGACAAGCTCAAGGCCGAACTCTACGAGTCCGATCTGCGCCACATCAACACCGAATCCGATTCCGAAGTGCTGCTCAATGTCTTTGCCCACGAATTGCACAAATGCGGCAGCCTGAACCTGACCCCCGACGAGATTTTCACCGCGATCAGCGCAACCCACCAGCGCATCGAGGGCGCTTACGCGGTCGTCATGATGCTGACCGGCAAGGGCATTATCGGCTTTCGTGATCCGCGCGGGATTCGCCCGATCGTCTACGGCCGGCGCCAAAGCGATGCCGGCACGGAATACATGATTGCGTCGGAGAGCGTCGCGCTGCAGGCCGCCGGGTTCGAACTCGTCGCCGATCTCAAGCCCGGCGAGGGGATTTACATCGATACCGCGGGCATCTTGCACCAGCGCCAGTGCGCCGCTTCGCCCCGGCTCAACCCGTGTATCTTCGAGTACGTCTATCTCGCGCGTCCCGATTCGATGATCGACGATATTTACGTCTACAAGGCGCGGCTGCGCATGGGCGTGAAGCTCGCGCGCAAGATCCTGCGGCAGATGCCGAAGCACGACATCGACGTCGTGATACCGATACCCGATACCAGCCGGCCCGCCGCGATCGAGCTGGCCTACCATCTCGGCGTCAAGTTTCGCGAGGGCTTCATCAAGAATCGCTATATCGGGCGTACCTTCATCATGCCCGGTCAGAAAATGCGCAAGCAATCGGTGCGGCGCAAGCTTAGCCCGATCAATATCGAGTTCAAGGGCAAGAACGTGCTGCTGGTCGACGATTCGATCGTCCGCGGCACGACGTCGCAGCAAATTATCCAGATGGCGCGCGAGGCGGGCGCGAAAAAAGTCTACATCGCGTCGGCGGCGCCGCCGGTGCGCTATCCGAACGTTTACGGCATCGATATGCCGGCCGCGCAGGAACTCGTCGCCCACGACCGCGACGAAGCGCAGATCGCCGAATACATCGGCGCCGACTGGCTGATCTACCAGGACCTCGAAGACCTCGTCGACGCGGTGCAAAAGGGCAACCGGACGATCAAGCAGTTCGATTGCTCGTGTTTCGACGGCCATTACGTGACCCGGACCATCGACGACGATTACCTCAACAAGATCAGCGACCTGCGCAACGACTCGGCCAAGGAGAGCGCCGAGGATGCGGCCAACGTCGTCGGCATGGAACTGCACAACAACGCCTGATGCGCTGGCAGGACCTGCAACGCGAAATTGCGTCCAAGCTGCCCGGCAATTCCGCGCTTGCCGACGAGCGGCCGATCATTTTCGTCGACTCGGTGCGCCAGGAACTGCACTGGATCGATATCGATCCCGAGCAGCAGCGCAGTTACCGCGTTTCGACCGCGGAAAAAGGCATCGGTAACCGGATCGACTCATTCAAAACGCCGTTCGGCATCCACCGCATCCGGCAGAAGATCGGCGGAAACGAACCCTGCGGCACGATATTCGAGGCGCGCACGCCCTGCGGCCGGATTGCACGCAATTTCAACAATCGCGATGGCGACGAGATCACGTCGCGCATCCTCTGGCTCGATGGTCTCGAAGACGGAATCAATCGCGGCGGACTCTACGATACCCACTCGCGCTACATCTATATCCACGGCACGACCGACGAGCAGCGCATCGGCCGGCCGGTCTCGGCCGGCTGCATCCGCATGCGGAACGACGACATCATCGCGTTGTTCGACGAAGTGCTGGTCAACGATCTGGTGCTGATCCGATGAACCCGAGAGAACCGAACCCGATGGAAAAATTCGCCGAGTCGCTGTTGTACGCCAGCCGCTGGATCCTGGCGCCGATCTACATCGGTCTGTCGCTGGCACTGGTGTTGCTCGCGATCAAGTTCTTCCAGGAAGTGCTGCATTATTTCCCGCTGGTGTTTACGGCCAGCGAAGCCGACCTGATCCTGGTGGTGCTGTCGCTGATCGACATGGCGCTGGTGGGTGGCCTGCTGGTCATGGTCATGTTCAGCGGCTACGAAAATTTCGTTTCGCGCATCGACATCGACGAGGGCGCCGACAAGTTGTCCTGGCTCGGCAAGCTCGATTCGGGCAGCCTCAAGCTCAAAGTCGCGGCGTCGATCGTCGCGATTTCGTCGATTCACCTGCTCAAGGTGTTCATGAACGTCGAGAAGATTGCCGATAACGACAAGATCATGTGGTACGTGATCATCCACATGGTATTCGTGCTGTCGGCGATCGGCATGTCGCTGATCGACCGCATGACCGTCAAATCCGCCACCTGAATCACCTTGACAACCCCGAACCGGGGGCATATCGTTTTCTATTCGGCGCCGATTTGTGACTCGGCTTGCAGGCGCCGGCGAACGCAGGTTCGCGAATATAAATGTGCTAAAGAGGGTGTTTCCGCAAACCAATGCCCCGACATCCCTCCCGAGTTTTTTCCAGTGGAGAAACTCAGTGACCCAAGACAAACCCGGATTCGACACGCTGGCCATCCGTAGCGGCCACGAACGCGGTCGCGAGCAGGAACACAGCGAACCCATATTTACCTCGTCGAGTTTCGTTTTCGACAGCGCCGCGCAGGCGGCGGCGCGATTTGCCGGCGACGAGGTCGGTAACGTCTACTCGCGCTTCACCAACCCGACCGTGCGCATATTCGAACAGCGCCTGGCCGCGCTCGAAGGCGGCGAGGCCTGCGTCGCGACCGCCTCCGGCATGGCCGCGATCCTGAGCCTGTGTCTGGCGCTACTGCAGCAGGGCGATCACGTCGTCAGCTCGCGCGCATTATTCGGCGCGACGACGACCCTCTTCGACAAGTACCTGCCGCGCTTCGGCATCGGCACGACCTCCGTCGACCTGACCGACCTGGCGGCCTGGGAAGCCGCGATATGTGACAACACGAAACTTTTATTCGTCGAGACGCCGTCCAACCCGTTGATGGAAGTCTGCGATATTCGCGCGCTGGCCGAACTCGCGCACGCGCACGGCTGCATCCTCGCGGTCGACAATTGCTTTTGCACGCCGGCGCTGCAGCGCCCGCTGGAACTCGGTGCCGACGTCATCATCCACTCGGCGACCAAGTTTCTCGACGGCCAGGGGCGCATCGTCGGCGGCGCGGTCGTCGGCGGCGAGGAGCTGGTCGGCGAGGAAGTCTTCGGCGTGAGTCGCACCTGCGGCCCGAGCATGAGCCCCTTCAACGCCTGGGTTGCGGCCAAAGGGCTCGAGACGCTGAACCTGCGGATGCGCGCGCATTCGGAGCAGGCGCTGGAACTGGCGCGGTTTCTCGAATCGCACCCGGCGGTCGAGACGGTTTTCCATCCTGGACTCGAGAGCCACCCGCAACATGCGCTGGCCAAAGCCCAGCAAAGCCACTACGGCGGCATTGTTTCGTTTGTCGTCAAGGGGGGCAAGACGGCGGCCTGGCGGGTGATCGACAGCACCCGCATGCTGTCGATCACGGCCAACCTCGGCGACGTCAAGACCACGATCACGCATCCGGCGACGACGACCCACGGGCGCGTCAGTGCCGAGGTCCGCGAACGTGCCGGCATCGGTGACGGCCTGGTGCGAGTCGCGATCGGTCTCGAAAATCTCGACGACATCATCGCCGATCTTTCGCGCGGTCTCGATGGCTGAACTCTACCGCGCGGTCGAGGCCGCGATCCTGAGCTGCGATCCGGCGGCCAAGTGCGTCGCGACGCGGCGCATCGACGATGCCTGGCGGAGCGGTGAGCTTGCCATCGTGCCGGACGCGTCGATCCTCGCGATCGACGATCCAGGGCGTCCGTTGCGGCCCGAGCTGGTCGATCCGCGGCGCCTCGAGCGGCGCAGCAGCGCGACGCCCGAGGGCCGCATCCGGCTGCTGCATGCTTTCGCGCATATCGAGTTCAACGCGATCAACATCGCGCTCGATGCGGTCTACCGGTTCCGCAATCTGCCGCACGCGTTCGTCGGTGACTGGCTGGGCGTTGCGCGCGACGAGGCGCGGCACTTCGAATTGCTGGTCGCGGAACTCGAGCAGCGCGGCAGTCGCTACGGCGCCTGCCCTGCGCACGCCGGCCTGTGGGACATGGTTTGTCGCACCCGCGACAGCGCGCTCGAGCGGATGGCGCTCGTCCCGCGCGTAATGGAAGCGCGTGGCCTCGACGTGACCCCGCGGATGATCGCGAAGTTCCGCCAGGCGGACGACGCCGCCGCGGCCGCAATACTCGAAGTGATCTATCGCGACGAGATCGGCCACGTGCGCATCGGCGATCGCTGGTTTCGGCATTTATGCGCCGAGCGCGGCATCGACAGCGAAGCGACATTCCGTGAACTGATTGCGACCCATCTCGACGGCAGACTGCGCGGCCCGTTCAACCGGCCGGCGCGGCTTGCCGCGGGCTTCGGCGAGGCCGAACTCGAGGCGCTCGAAGCCGGACTCTGAGTCCGGCGCCGGGCCGCGCGCGACCCGGCGCCGTCCACCTCACCGATTCAGGTACTCGAGATCGCGCTTGTCCTCGACCTCGATCAGCGGGAAGTCTTCGTTGAGCGTCCGCCACATGCCGTACGCCATCAGCATCAGCGCGATCGCGATCGGCAGGCCGGCGACGATCGATGCCGTCTGCAACGCCGCGAGGCCGCCCGCGAGCATCAACACCCCGGCGACGACGCCGGAAGTAATGCCCCAGAACAGGCGAAACTTGATCGGCGGATGCTCGTCGCCCATCGACAGCATCGTGCACATGACCAGCGTGCCCGAATCCGACGACGTCACGAACCACGAGACCAGCAGCAACGTGACCAGTACCGTGATCGGCGTTACCAGCGACTCGTAGCCAAAGCCGGCAATCGTCTGGAACACGCCGGCGGCATAATCACTCGCGACCGCCTCGGCGACACCGGCATCGTTGAACAGGTCGACGCCGACCGCGGCGCCGCCGAAGATACCCATCCACAGGATGACGACCGAAACCGGTACCAGCAGCACGCAGCTGCAGAACTGCCGAATCGTGCGTCCCTTGGAAATGCGCGCGATGAACAGGCCGACGAACGGGCACCAGGCGATCCACCAGCCCCAGTAGAAGATCGTCCACCAGCTCTGCCATTGCCGCTCGGGCTCGCCGTCGATCCAGAAGCCCATCGGGATCGCGTTCCACAGGTAGTCGCCGGCGCCGGTAATCGTCATCCCGAGGATGAACGCGGTCGGGCCGAGGACCAGGAACAGGATCAACAGCCCGAGGCTCGCCCAGACGTTGATCTCGCTCAGGATCCGCACGCCGCGGCCGACGCCTGAAACCGCCGAACCGGTGCCGAGACCGGTGATGATCGCCACCAGGATCAACTGGTTGGCCTGGGTGTTGTCGATCCAGCCGAGATTTTCCATGCCGGCGGCGATCGGCGTGATACCGAGGCCGAGCGACGTCGCCAGGCCGAAGATCGTGCCGAACACGCCGATCAGGTCGACCAGGTGGCCCCAGGGCCCGTAGACCTTGTCTTTCAGCACCGGGTACAGCGCCGAGCGTAGCGTCAGCGGCAGGTCGCGGCGATAGGAAAAATACGCCAGGCTCAAACCCACCAGCACGTAAAGCGCCCAACCGTGCAGGCCCCAGTGGAAGTTGGTGATGCGGATCGCGGTGGTTCCGGCCTCGACCGTGCCGGCCGGCACGCCGGCGCGGGTGATATACGGGTTGTCGGCGATGTGGTACATCGGCTCGGCCACGCCCCAGTAAATCAGGCCGGAGCCGAGACCGGCGCTGAACAGCATGCAAATCCACGAGAAGGTCGAGAAGTCCGGCGTGTCGTCGTCCTTGCCGAGCTTGACATCGCCGAAACGGCTCATCAGCAGCCAGAAGACAAAAAACAGAACGACGTTGACGACCAGCACGTAGAACCAGTCGAGCGTGCCGATGATGAAGTCCTTGCCGGCAGCGAACACGCCGCCGGCAAATTCGACGTCGCTGATGGTGAAGCCGACGAAGGCGAGGATCATGATCATCGACGCGATCGCCATGATGGCATTCATACCGGAGAAGAAGCCCGATTTCGCGACCAGGTCCTCCGGCTTGT
>JBPEYE010000319.1:0-3542 GCA_052030825.1 Gammaproteobacteria bacterium
CGAGCACCCACTCGAGGTCGGCGGGCACGACGAGACCGAGCTGCAACGGCTCGATCAGCGCCGGCGGCGCGGAGCGCGCGAGCCAGTACACCGCGAGCGCCGCGAGCAACGCGAAGCCCGCGATTCCGAAGCGCCAAACCGGTGAACTCTTTCGCATCATGGTGGCATCGTGTCCGTTTATCTCGAAACCGAATCGCCGCAAGCGCTTGCCGGCCGCATCGATCTCTTCAATAACCGGCAGTTATAACGAAATCCGCCAGCGAATGAAACCGCGGTCACCCACAAGGCGACGAACGGTTGCGGCCAGCGGCTTCGCCGAGGTCTGCGAAAACGCGTCAAATCAGCGTCTTGCCGTCGGCGAAGACCTGCTTCCACTCGAGCACGCGCACCGACCGGCGCAGGCCGGTCGGCCAGAACGGATCGGTCTCGACCAGCGCCTCGACGGCGCCGACGTCGTCGGCGTCGACGATCCAGATGCCGCCCGCGGCTTCGCCGCTGCGCGCATTCCTGAGCGGGCCGGCGGATTCGATACGGTCGGCGTTGTCGCGCAGGAATTGCAGGTGATCGGCCATGAATTCCTGGCGCTTGTGCGCGAATTCATCGTTGTCTTCGAACAGGACTGCGAATTTCAAGGTTATCTCCAGGTTGGATGTGGGTCAGTTCAGATCGTCGAACTCGTTCTCCGGCATGATCCAGTCCTCGGCCTTGCCGGCCTCGACGAATTCGACCACCGCCGGATGGTCGAGCAGCGTATCGACGTAACGGCGTGCCTGGTCGTCGAGCGCGACGCCGTAGGTCCGAAAGCGGCTCGCGACCGGCGCGAAGAAGGCGTCGGCGGCGCACATCGCGCTGCCGAACAGGAACGGCCCGCCAGTGCCCCAGGTTTCGCGGCACCAGCGCCACAGCGCCAGCACCCGGTCGATATCGGCCTGCGCGTCCGCATCCGGCGTGAAACCGCGGTAGGCGCGGCGCACGTTCATCGGCAAGCTCGCGCGCAGCGCGAGGAAACTCGAATGCATCTCGGCGGCGAGGCAGCGCGCGGCGGCACGCGCAGCGGCGGGCGCGGGCCACAGGCCGGCGTCGGGATGGCGCTCGTGCAAAAACTCGGCAATCGCGAGGCTGTCCCAAATCGCCTGGCGGCGCTCGCCATCGTCGACGCGCAGCGTCGGCACGGTTCGCGCCGGGTGGTGGCTGTCGACGAAGTGGTCGAAGGCATCGGTATGCAGCGGCACGACTTCGTAGTCGAACTCGATGTCGAAAGCGCGCAACAACAACCAACCGCGCAGCGACCAGCTCGAGTAAGCCTGGTTGCCGAGGATCAGGGTGTAACGCATTTTCGGTTGTGCCGTCAACGAACGAGGCGCCATCATAGCCGAGAGCGGTCGCGCGGTTAAGTGGTAAATACACGCATTGACCCGCAAGCCGGCGCGGCGGAGAATGCGCCACCTATGAGCTTTCGCGAGGATTTATTCAAGCTTCCCAACCTGGTCAGCGCGTTGCGCATCCTGATCGCGCCGCTGCTGTTCGTGTTCGCGCTGCTCGGCCTCGAGACCTGGTTTCTCGGCGCGTTGATCTTCTCCGGCATCACCGACGTCGTCGACGGCTACCTCGCGCGCAAGTTCGACATGATCACGTCGCTCGGTTCGCACCTCGACAGCTGGGGCGACTTCGTCATTTACAGCATGATGGCGATCTGCGCGTGGATCCTGTGGCCCGAGATCACGCAGCGCGAACTCATCTACTACAGCATCATGGTGTTCAGCTTCCTGCTGCCGGCGCAGGTGGGACTGGTCAAGTTCGGCAAGTTCACCGGCTATCACACCTGGGGCGTCAAGATCGCGGTGCTGTCGGCGTTCGTCGCCTACATCCTGCTCTACGCCGAGATCGCCGCCTGGCCGTTCGCCTTCGCGAGCCTGCTTTGCGCCCTCGCCGGCCTCGAGGAAATCCTGATCACGCTGGTGCTGCCGGAGGAGCGCACCGACGTCCGCTCGCTGGTTGCGGCGCTGCGCATCCGCCGCGAGCTGAACGAGAAGGCTTCGAGCGAGTAGTTACCAAGCCGGCCGATGCACCGGCCGCACGCGCGCCGCGAATCAGTAACACGACCGCGCGATGACGAGCAGGTCGTCGGCGTCGAGCGATTCGCTCGCGACCAGGTAAAACATTTCGCCGTCATGCCAGGTCACGACCGCCGGCATGCGCGGATCGATGTCGTCGGGTTCCGGCACCGGGCCGAGCGGATACAGCCGCCCTTCGCGACCGGCGATATCGACGCTTTTGGGATTCTGGCCGTAGCTTTGACCGAGCGCCCAGCGGCGCGCCTCGCTCTTGCCCTTGCGCGACTGGCTGAACACGAAGGCACCGTAATGCACCTCGAGCGAGCGGCTGCGCGGCGATAGCTCGCGCTTTTTGTGATCGCGCACATGAACCGCAAAGGATTGAACCTCGCGCCCCCGGGTCCGGCGCGGGCGTATCGGCTCGAATTCGATCAGCTTGCGGGCCTCGGCCCAGGACGCGGCGGTGGCGAAGTGGGGATTGGATTTGGTGGCTGGCATCGGAGGCGGTCGCGGTCGCCGAACGACCGGTCATGACCGACGATGGCGACCTGAACTGGCGACCCGCAGTCGGGGTCGATGGTGGCGGTCGGCGGCAGTACCGGTTGGATTGCCGACGCCGCGCGAACCCTAACCGTCAGGCGCCGAGTGCGATCGCGACGGAAACGAAGAACAGCGTCGCCCACAGGCTCGGGCGCTGCAGCAGCTGCGCGAAATTGATCGGCGACTCGGACGACTCGCCCCGCGGATGCGACTGGATGCCAAAGATTTTCATCCTTGCCTCGTGATTTGCGTGCCCGATGCGAACAATAGCCAGATTTCACATGAAGTCAAGGCCGGAAGTGACTGAAAAGCTTATATTTTATAATTAAGTTATTGCTCCGCAATTGGCGTTAGCATCGTTCACCGACCCCGACGATCAGAAAATGCCGCCCAGGTCCTCGTTGTCGACGCTGACCGCGAGGTCGATTTCGGCGCCGCTGCCATCGGTGGCAATCGCGTGCAGATCGGTCTGCGCGCCCGCCAGGATGCGGCTGAAGACGACCCGATCGTTGGTCGTCAACCCGGCAAAGGTTTCGTTATCGGCCGTGGTCGCGAGGTTGGTGCCATTGGTGCCGTCGGCGTCGACCGCGAGCACGTCGAATTGCGTGCCCCCGGTGAGGCGATCGTAGATCACCCGGTCGCCGCTGCCGAGCGCGGCGAAGAACTCGGAATCGGGCCCGTTGGCAATCGGAATTTCGCCGGTCCCGTCGTCGTTGACGCGAAACAGGTCGAGCTGGCCGCCCACCATGCGATCGATGACGAGCTGGCCGGTCGACAGTTCGGCGGCAAAGTCCTCGGAGTCGGCGGTGGTCGCGATCGCGGTTTCGCCGCCGGTGCCGTCGGCCGCAATCCGGAACAGGTCGAACTGCAACCCGCCGATCGCGCGCCGAAAGACGATGCGGTCGCCGCTGATCTCGGCGTCGAAGGTTTCGCTGTCGGCGGTGTTGG
>JBPEYE010000032.1:0-10401 GCA_052030825.1 Gammaproteobacteria bacterium
GCGCCCAGGTGGGGCTAAAAGTGATACCATAATCGATTCGAGGAGGACTTTGTCATGCCCATGTTTATCATCGAACGCAATTTCGCCGAAGAAATTGAACTGGATCCGAACAATGAAGTGATCCTCAAGATCAACGAAGAAGTCGGGGTGAAGTGGCTGTATTCGTTTTTATCCCTCGACAAGAAGAAAACCTATTGTCTTTACGAAGCGCCCAACGCCGAGGCGGTCTACGAGGCGGCGCGGCGGGCGAACGTGCCGGCGGACACCGTCATCCAGGTCGATTCCCCGGTAGGCCCGGCACTCGTCCCCGCCTGAGACTCGCCCCTTCCATGCGGTAAAGATTCGGGCAAGTTCGATGGAGCGCAGGCTAGCAGCGATACTGGCGGCCGACGTGGCCGGCTACTCGCTGTTGATGAATGCCGACGAAGACGCGACCTATAACGCCTGGCGGTCGGCCCGTAACGACGTCATCGATCCGAGCATCGAGGTTTCGCGGGGCCGCATCGTCAAGCATACCGGCGACGGTTTCCTGGCCGAATTTCCGACCGTGCTGGCCGCGGTCGAGTGCGCGGTCGACATCCAGCGGAAAATGGGATCGCGTAACCAGTCGGTGGTTAACGGCCTCCAGTTCCAGTTCCGCATCGGCATCAATCTCGGCGACGTCATCGTCGACACCGAAGACATCCACGGTGACGGGGTCAATATCGCCGCGCGCCTGGAAAGCATCGCCGAGCCCGGCGGGGTTTGCGTTTCCGCCGACGTCTATCGCCAGGTTCGAAACAAGCCGGGCTTCGAGTTCGAGGATCTGGGCGAACACAGCGTCAAGAACATCGAGGCACCGATCCAGGTCTACAGCGTTTCCGGCGGTCGGGCAGAAACGGCGACAGACACGGCATTGCCTTCGGATCCTGCGCCGCCGGAGACACCGGTCGAATCGGCCGGCCGCGACTTCGCCGATATGCTCGATCACATCGTCGGCAAGGAGCAGCGGCCCGCCACCCTGGTGGTCGGGCGCGAAGCCGAGAAGAAAGTCCTTGCCGAGGCCCTGGAAGAGGCGCACCGGGGGAGCGGCAACATCGCGCTGATTCGCGGCGAGCCGGGCATCGGCAAGTCGTGCCTCGCGAGCACCTTCGCCGAGTCGGTCGAGGATGAAAACACCCGGATTTTTTACGGCCAGTGCCACGAGACGCTGGGCTCGCCGCCGTTCTGGCCGTGGCTGCAAATCCTCAAGGCGCTGCAGTTGATCGACGACGACCCGGACCTGTCCCCGGCCTATATTTTCGAGCGCCTGGCGAGCGCCGAGTCGCAACCCAAAAACAGCAGCGCGTCGTTGTTTACCGGCGATGGCGGCGCCGAACAGTTCCGGCTGTTTACCAAGATTGCCAACCTGCTGTTTCAGTACGCGTCGCAGCGCACGCTGGTCCTCGTCATCGACGACCTGCACTGGGCCGACCGCTCGTCGCTGCTGCTGCTGAACCACCTGTGCCGAAAGTTATCCGGTGAATCGATGCTGGTGATCGGCACTTACCGCGACATCGAGGTCACGCGCAAGCACCCGCTGTTCGAAGCGCTCGGCGAGATCAATCGGATGACGACGGTGCGTCGCATTCACCTGAAGGGGCTCTCCGAGCAGGATGTGACCGGCTATATCGAAAACACGGTCAGCGAAGTCCTGCCGCCCGAGATACTCAAATCGCTGTACGAGAAAACCGAGGGTAATCCCCTGTTCCTCTCCGAGGTCGCGCGGATGCTGCAGCAGGAAAGAAACAACCTGACCGGTAATCAGTGGGTCGTCGAAATCCCGGAAGGTATCCAGGAAGCCATCGGCCGGCGCTTAAACCAGCTGTCCGAGCCCTGCAACGATTTGCTGTCGCTGGCGGCGGTCATCGGGCGCAAGTTCAACCTGCAGGTGCTCAACAAGCTGGTGCCCGACGCGGAACAGCTCGGCTTGCTCGAAGCGCTCGAGGAAGCCGTCAACCGGGGCATCATCGAGGAGCGGCAGAGCGCGCTGGCGGAGTTCCAGTTTTGCCACGTGCTGATCCGCGACATTCTCTACGACGAACTCAGCCTCGCGAAAAAGATCCTGTTGCACAAAAGGGTCGCCGATGCGCTGGTCGAGCTGCGCAACGAAGGATCGGAATACTCGGCCGGCGAGATCGCGCGGCATTACTACCAGGCGCTGCAGGGCGGCCAGGGCGTCAAGGCGGTGGACTACGCGCTGGAAGCGGCGGAGCACGCCGAGAAAATGGCGGCCTTCGACGAAGCGATCGGTTACTACGAACTCGCGCTCGACGTCATCAGCGTCGACGAAGGGCACAACCTGGAGCGGCGGCCGAAAATCTATTTCGACATTGCCATGTGCAAGCATGCTTTGGGAATAGCGACCCAGGAAGGTCTGGAGGCCTACTATCGTTGCATCGACGTCGCCCGCGAGCAGCAGGATTACAAGGTGTTTGCCGATGCCGCCTGCCGCATCGTCTACGTGGGTCGCGCCTTCAAGCGCGCGCACGAGTCACTGCGGACGATCGAGGAAGCCCTGTCCTATCTCGACGACGCGGATCTCGCCACCCGCGCCAACACCCTGGCGCATCACTCGATGGCGTTGAGTTTCAACAATCGCCGGCGCGAAGCCGAGCGCGTCGCCAAGCAGGCGGTCCAGGTTGCAATCGAAAGCGGTGACGCCAACGCGCACACCAACGCCCTGTGCATGGCGCTGCTGGTGCTGCGCGGGCGCCCGGAAAAGTTGTCCGAACGCATCAGCCTCGGCGAGCATGCGCTCGCGTTGTCCGTGGAAAACGATGCCCCGAGCCAGGATTCGCTGGAGTGGCTGATCCTGTCGTACCAGGAAAAGGGCGACATGACGCGGGTGCGGGAGTTGATTGCCGATCTCGAGCTTGCGGTATCGCGCTCGCTGCGGTTCAAGTCACGCTACTTCGTGGTCGGCGCCGAGGCCTGCCTGGCGCTGTTCGACGGCCGCTGGGCGCAGGCCGAACCCCTGATCGAGGAGGCCGGCGAGCTCGGCGTCGGCAAGCTCGACGGTGGCGCCGAGGGCGTGTTCGGGGCGCAGATGTTCCTGCTGAACCGGGAACTGGGCCGCCTGCCGATGATCCGGCCGGCGCTCGAGCAGATGCTCGAAAGGGGCAGCGGGGTCTGGAAGCCGGGTTTGCTCGCGACTTTCGTCGACCTGGGCCTCACCGATGACGCGCGCGCGATATTCGACGAACTGGTCGACGACAACTTGCGCCATGTTGCCGAGGACGAGCTGTACCAGATTTGCCTCGTCTACCTGATCGAAGCCTGCTTCGAGTTGAACCGCGCCGAGTTGGCAAGCGCGCTATACCAGCGGCTCGTGCCCTACTCCGGGCAAATGGTGTCGCACCCGACCGCGGTCTGCTACGGCCCGGCGGATCTCTATCTCGGCATGCTGGCGAGCCAGATGAACCACCTCAGCGAGGCCGAGGAACTGTTCCAGAAGGCGACGGCGCTGTGCGACAAGTCGGCGCCCAACATGTGGCAGCCGCACATCAAGTATCGTCACGCGCAGGTCCTGAAGCGGCATCATTTCAGCGGCGGCAAGGCCGGCTTCGACGAACTGGTCCAGGGCGCGCGCAAGAGCGCGCAAAGCCTGGGCATGGTCAATCTCCTGACCAAGCTGGATAACCTCGAACGCGCCGGCGCGCTCGAAAACGCGGAGCAGAACATCGGGCTGACCCGCCGCGAGCTCGAGGTTTTGCAGCTGATCGCGCAGGGCAAGAGCAACAAGCACATCGCCTCCGATCTCAATCGCAGCCTGGCCACGGTCGCCACCCACGTGCGCTCGATTCTGAGCAAGACCCATACCGCCAATCGCACCGAAGCCGCCGCCTTCGCGACCGAACACAACCTCTGCGACAAGCCGACCCGGCACTGACCCGAGCCGACGGCTTGCGCTTGTCGCAATATCGATGTCTGGCCGCGTCGATGCCCGGCGGGCAGGCAGGTCAGGTTCTGCCGGGTCAAACTCCGGCGCAACGCCGATAAAGGCGAATGCTGATCGATTTTCTCAGTCCCGGTTCAGTCGGTCGCGTCGAATCCCCGGCCGAGAATTTTTTTCACCGGTTTCGAATCGCGAAACCGCGGTGGCAGGTCGATCGGCGGCAGATCGCGAACGACTTCCTCGCGGCGAAACCGCTTCAGGATCGAAACGATCACCCTGGCCATGCCGACAAATATTTCCCCGGCCACAACGAAAATCAATACGCCGGTAATCACGATCAATCCCGCCGACAACGCGACCACGATCAGGTTCAGGTTGGCGATGTAACTCGCGACGATGGGCGGCATCGTGGCAAACGATCGGTTCGACCATTCGAGCGTCCGGTTCGCGACGCTCGCAACGATGTCCGTTTCGGCAACGATCAGGGGTGCGATAAACAGCATCAGCAGGAATGCGATGATGCCTGCAATTGCGGGGATCATGACGAACCTGATCACGACTGCCACCCACCCCGAACGTCGCTAGCAAGCGATAGCCGTTTTTCCGGCATCGCTTACGATTCGACAAATCGATCGATTCATGTGGCGACCTCCTATGCCACTCGACGTACTACTAATGGTTTAGCAGGTTTTGGGCAAGATTGCCGTGGCTCGGGAATATTCCGCTTTTGCATTGAAAACCTTCTATTACGGAATTCGGTCAGCGCGATCCTCGGAAAAATGGCGTTTTTGACCCGCGTGCCAGGGCGGGAAGACGGCAGCAATAACTTCGGTTAATCCCCGATAAGCTCAGGTTATCCGCGATATCGGCGATAAGCCGATTCACTTGGTCGGTGCAGTCCGTCGGTCGTACAATGGATGGTCTATGTGTGCCGACGTCCGACGGGGACAGGTACCATCAGCAATATATCTCCGGAAAGTCGCGGCGACATAGCCTGTTGCCAAAAGGAGGTATGTCATGTCGATGCGCGACCAGTTCGACCAGCTCAACGATGCCTACGCCGGTGCCACCGAGGCGGGCGACGCGGCAGCTATCGCGGAATTGTTCACCGAGGACGCGATAGTCCTGGCGCCGGATAATCCCCCGGCCAGCGGGCGTCTTGCCGTCCAGCAAAGCCATGAGCGCGAATTCGAAGATTTGGGAGGAGGCTACAACCTGATCATCAAGGTTCTCGACTTCGAGGAAGTGGGCGATACCGGCTACGCGGCCGGCACCTGGGAAACCGAGGATGAACGCGGTACCTGGCTGGATATCGTCCGGCGCCAGGGCGACGATTCGTTGCTTTATCACCGGGTGTGCTGGAACGAAACCTAGAAATACGGGTGGCCGCCAGTTACTCGGGCCGGGCAGTCATCGATAGTCGGTCACCCTGATTTCACGCACTAATCGAGGTAGCGGCTTGCGCTTGTCGCAATCGCGCCCTCGAGTTGCGCTTGCGCCATCGCAAACATCGATGCCCCGGCATTCGGGTGGGCATACCGGTGGCGATTGATCCGGTTGGCAGTGCAAAAAATAAGGGCGCAACCAGGGTTCGGCAACAATCGATTTTCGGTTCAAGGATCGGCTGGTTTACGAATTCTCGAGAAAAATATCCTCGTAGGCGAGGTAGATCGACGCAAACGCGATCGGGGCCAGCATCAGCATTGCGAATATCATCAGGACGACTGCGAGGATGGTCATTCCGGAAAGACTCCCCAACACGCCGATGACGATCGGGATCGCCAGTATAAGTGCCAGGAAGCCAATGCCCCAGGCCAGAAACGGCAGCACGTTTTTGAGGCAGCCGATAAAGCTCAATTTGATCGCGCGCCCCAGGGGCAGTTCATGCAGCACGATCAGGTGGGGCGCAAACAGCGTCGCCATCGTAATCGGCAGCGTCAGTGCCAGCGCCAGCAATACCAGCAGCAATACCTGGACCGGTGCCAGCCCCGCACCGATATCGTAAAGCATGACCGTGTCCCCCAGCAGTGTCTGCGGGAAGATCAAGGCCATCGAAAGGAATCCGGCCGCGACGATGGCGAGATTGTAAAGCAGCGATAACAGCATCAGCGTGCCGACGCGATGCCTGAACCCGGCCCACAGGTGACTGATTTTGAACGCCTGCCCCTCCGACTGCGCCCGACAACCGAGCGCGATTCCCGCGGCCCAGACCAGGGGCGTGAGCAGCTGAAACGCCAGGTTGACGAGCGGGATTACGGAGACGACGGCCCAGATCAACAGGCCCAGCAGCATCGCGCCGATCCACGCGGCCCACGATCGCCTGAAGAAGTCGAAGCCCGAATTGATCCAGGCCCAGCCGCGGCCGATGGATCGCGCCCGCGGCGTCGCGGCGAGCGCGAACCGGTCCTCGGCCGCCTCGAATGGTCGCAACTCGGCGGCGGGTGTGGCGTATGGATCGACATCGATCATGCCAGGCGCTGACCCGGATTTTGTGAGCGTTGCACCATGTTACGCCCGGTTGCGCTTATCGCAATCGATTGTGTTAATGGCGTGCGCGCCGGGATAAGCCCGATGTATCTGCGGCGAATCGGTGCGAATTCGACCGAATACAAACCGGCACCGGTGGCGGGAGGCCGTCAGCCGGGACCTCTTGATGCGAATGATAATCATTTGTGCCTGACCCCTCCTTATCTCGGCCGCTTTCGTGTATGATGGCAGAATTGATTCGGTAGATATCGGCCCAGAGCGCCGAAACCGGCAATTTTCAGAAATTCATCTCGAAAGATTTTCAACTCGACGAACAGACATTCCGCCGCAACCGCTAATTCACGATTTCGTGAATTGCGACTTGTCGCCCTGTCCATCCAGGCAAAGACCACATGAGCAAACGCGCTTCAGCACCCGAACCCGAAGACAAATCGGAAGAACGCCATTTCGCCGTCACCAGCGTGAAGAAAACGGATCCGCCCGCGGGGGCCTCCGGCGAAAAGTGGTATCAGTACGTGATCGGTCGGGGCGATTCGGCGATCAAGGGCAAACGCGCCGGGACCCTGAAATCGGTGACCCAGCACGCCAAGGAATTCGCCGAGAATCTGAACCGCCGCGCGTCCCTCGGCTATTCGCCCTACGCCGCGCGCCGCCTGCAAAAGTAAAGCCTCGCTGACGCCGGGTCGGCGTCGCGGCCCTTTCTGAAGATTCCAGAATCGCGGTCAGCGTCGGCGTTTTGCCGCGCGGACACCGACTAACGCCGAATCGGGCGAACGCGGTATCTCGAACGGCCGCTCGACGCCCGATGACTACGGCGTGGACTGCTCGCGGCTGCCTTTCGGTTTGCGCGCGAGCGACTTCGAGATCGGCTCGAGATAGTGGGCGAACCGGTCGAGCAATCCCTCCGGCGGTCGGCCGGCGCGATCGTCGCCGGGTCCGGTTTGTGCCTCGCCCTCGGAGCCGGTTTCGACCGGCCCCTGCCGGATCTCGTTAAGGGTTTGCCAGCGGCGCAGAAACTCGAGTTGCCGTTCGCGCCCGGGGATCTTGTTGGCGATTTCGCGCGCCAGCGCGTCCGCCGACAACTTGCCGTTATCGTGCTTTTCGACGATGACCTTCGCCAGCGGACCGGTGAAGATCGCCAGCAGGCTCGTCATCGCCTCGAGATCCTCGGGGCTGGCCGCCGATGAATCGCCTGCGGGACGCCCCACCGGTTCGGCCAGCGCGCCGAAGTCGGGCGCCTTCTCGCTGTGCAGGTTCGGCAGCGCCGCTTTGATCGCCTTCATGAATTCGCTCACCGACTGGAAGCGTTTGTTCCGATCCGGGTCCAGCCCCCGGACGAGCACCGGGATGAATGCATTCGGGTAGGTGGCCGAGTAGTCGATCCGGTTGCCGGGCGGCATGTCGGGGATATAGGCCAGCTGCGAGCGCGGGCAGCGGCTGCTGTCGGGCAGCATCTTCAGCAACTCGAGGAACAGCCGCGCCGCCGAGAACACGTCGGCACGGTGATCGGCGCTGAGCCCGAAGCGTACCTCGGGGGCCATGTACCGCGGCGACCCGATCAGAGAGCCGATCATCGTCAGGTCGGAATGCTCGGCGAGTCGCGCCATGCCGAAATCGGCAAGCTTGATCTGTCCATTGCCGCGCGTGATCAGAACGTTGGACGCCTTGACGTCACGGTGGACGATATCGAGGCCGTGGGCCGCGTGCAACGCGGCAAGCAGCCCGGCGACGATGTCGAGGGTGCGCTTGAGGCTGATTCCGCGCCCCTGTGCGCGCCGCTGCTTCATCAGTCGCTGCACCGAAATCCCGTCGACGTATTCCATCACGATGTACGGCCGGTCGTCGTGCTGGCCGTATTCGAGGATCGAGACGATGTTGGGATGCGCGCACTTCGCCGCCGAGATCGCCTCGCGCTTGAAGCGCGCGAGCAGACCGGCGCCGACCTTGCCGGTCAGCAGGTAGGCATGCAGCGTCTTGATCGCCACCCGTCGCTCGATGTCTGGATCGAAGCCCTCGAACACGGCGCCGGTCGCGCCTTCGCCCAACAGGGCCCTGATTTCGTACTTACCGATTCGTAGCGGTAGCTCCCGCATGCGCGGGCCGGGTTTTTGTTCAATCGACACGGGGATGCCTCGCCTGCTGAAAGATATCCAGTTGCGGAGTCTGTTCGTTGACGCTGACGTACTGTTTCATGAATTCGCGCAAAACCTGCGAGGCCGGAACATCCTGCTTCTTGCAGGTCGCGAGAAACTGCTGGTGCAGTTCCGGCTCGATACGAATGCGCAGCGCCGCGGTCTTTGCCATGTGTGGCTACATTGGATACACAGTAACCCGACAGAGTATATCCCCTTGCCGGTCAGCGCACAACATATTTCATCCCGGCGATCGAAAATGACGCTGCGGGCGGCTGGCCTTCGGATCGGCCCGGGTCCCGGCAACGCCGGCGCGGGCGTACGGCTTATTTTTGCAGTATTTCCTCGATGCTTCCGAGCAGCAGCATAAAGCACAGGAACAGGCCGATCCACAACGGGAAGATCGAGATCCAGGCAACGGCAACGGCGATCTTGAGGGTGTCGTCACCGGCGCCGTCGAGCGCCGGCAGGCGGGTGACCGACACGAATGCCCAGGCACTCAGCGCGCCGGCGACGACGAAGCCCGCGATCGCGGCGCAGCGATGCGCCCGCGAGCCGCCCGCGTCCGGCCCGGTTGCGAACATGCGTTCGAGTATGCCCAGACGTACCTCCGCGCTTCGCCGTCGCGCCGATCTATTCCCGACCGACGCTGCGGTGCATTATACCTCGCCGGCGCGATAACCCGGGACCGCGACGATGGCCGCGGCGGTCGTATCGATTCGGCTATCGGGCGAATCCGGCTACACTGTGCCCCGACGCGCCCCGGCGCATACCCGACCGACCCACCCGGAGCCAGCAAATGCCAGACCCCGTAATCAGCCGGAAGAAAAGAAACGCCAAACCGCGGGGCCCGAAACGGGTCAACCTTGCGCTGCAGGGCGGCGGCGCGCACGGCGCGTTCGCGTGGGGCGTGCTCGACAAGCTGCTCGAGGACGGTCGGCTCGAGATCGACGGCCTGAGCGCCACCAGCGCCGGCGCGATGAATACCGCGGTTTATTCCTACGGCAAGATGCAGCATGGCACCGACGGCGCGCGCGCGGCGCTGCACGACTTCTGGAAGGACATCAGCGACGCGGGACAGCGCTACAGCCCGGTCAAGCCGACCTTCTGGGAGCAGTTTTTCGGCGGCTGGGAAAGCGTCAACCAGTCGCTCAGCTATCACTGGTTCGATACCTTCACCCGGGTTTTCTCGCCCTACCAGTTCAACCCGCTCAATTTCAACCCGCTGCGCGACGTGCTCGAACGGCACGTCGACTTCGACGAGATCAAGCGCTGCAAGAACACGCAGATGTTCATCTGCGCGACCAACGTGCGCAGCAACAAGATCAAGGTGTTTCGCAACCAGGAGGTGAGCCTCGACGCGGTGCTCGCGTCGGCCTGTCTGCCGATGCTGTTCCAGGCGGTCGAGATCGACGGCGAGGCTTACTGGGACGGCGGCTACATGGGCAATCCCGCGCTCTACCCGCTGGTTTACCACACCGAGACCAGCGATATCGTGATCCTGCACGTCAACCCGATCGAGCGCGACGAGCTGCCGCGATCCTCGCGCGAGATTTTCAACCGGATCAACGAAATCAGCTTCAACTCGTCGCTGCTGCGCGAGATGCGCGCGATTCACTTCGTCAAGAAAATCGTCGAGGAAGGCTGGATCAAGGACGAGTACCGGGATCACTTCCATTTCACCCATCTCAATATCCATTCGATTCGCGCCGACGAGGTGACCGGCCAGTTCAGCATCGCGAGCAAGTTCAGCCCCGAATGGAAGTTCCTCTGCCACCTGCGCGACGAGGGCCGGCGCGTGACCGAAGCCTGGCTCGAACGGAATTACGACGCGATCGGCAAGCGCTCGACGGTGGATCTGAAACG
>JBPEYE010000320.1:0-4332 GCA_052030825.1 Gammaproteobacteria bacterium
GCGTCGAACCAGGTGACGTTGCTGGCGAGGATCTCGTCGACCCCGCCGACCGCGGCGCTCGACAGCGGCGTGGCGCCCGAGTAGCCGTCGACCGCGACCCAGACGCTGTCGCCGGACATCGCCGCGGGGTAGGCGAAGAACAGGAACGCGCGCCCGGTCAGCGCGGGATTCAAGAAGTTCTTGCCAGTGCCGCCGAACACTTCCTTGCCGAGGATGATCCCGAACAGGATGCCCAGCGCCGCCATCCACAGCGGGATCGCCGGCGGCAGGATCAATGCGTACAGAATCGACGTCACGAAAAAGCCTTCGTTGACCTCGTGGCCGCGGACCAGCGAAAAGGTCACCTCGGCGATCGCGCCGGCGATGAAAGTGACGATATAAACCGGCAGGAAATACAGCAATCCGTGCATGAAATTGTCGAGGATGCTGTCGGGATCGTAGCCGAACGGTTCGAGGATCACGCCGCGCCAGCCCTCGGCGCTCGCGATGCCCAGCTCCGCCATCGCCTGATTGGCCTGCAGACCGGTGTTGTAGCAGGCCATGAACATCACCGGGAAGGTCGCCAGCCAGACGTAGCCCATGACCCGCTTAAGATCGAGCGCGTCGCGCGCGTGCGGCGCGTGCGGCGTGGTTTCGGCCGGGCTGTAAAACAGCGTGTCGACCATTTCGAACAGCACGTAGAAGCGTTCGTAGCGGCCGCCGGGCTGGAAGTGGGGTTCGAAACGGTGAAGTATTTTTCGCAGCGCCATCTATCCTTCCTTTTCGATGATTTCGAGGCACGCGCGCAGCGCCGGGCCATATTCGTACTTGCTGTGGCAGACGAATGTGCACAGCGCGAGGTCTTCTTCGTCCAGTTCCAGCGCCCCGAGCATTTGCGCCGTATCGGTATCGCGTACCAGCAGCGCGCGCAACAGCGGCGTCGGCAGTATATCCAGCGGCATGACGTCTTCGTAGTTGCCGATCGGCACCATCGCGCGGCGGCTGCCGTTTTGCGACGTGGTCAACGGATACTCCTTCAGCCGGCGGGTAAACACGTTGAGCAGCGAAAACTGCTTCAGGGTCGGCCTGACCCAGTGCATGAAGACGCGTTCGTCGCCTTCCTGCAGCACGGTCAACTGCGTATTGAAACGCCCCAGGAACGCGTTGAACCCGGCGGCGCGAAATCCCGACAACAACGACCCCGAAATCACCCTGACCTTGCCCGGCCGGAGTTCTCCCTCGATCAGGCTGTCGGTACTGGCGCCCTGCCGGGTCCGGATAAGGCGCGGCTTTTCGACCATCGGTCCGGCCAGCGAAATCACGCGCTCGAGGCTGCGCTTGCCCTCGACGAACAGGTTGCCGATCGCCATCACGTCCTGGTAACCGATGTACCAGACCATTTTCGTCGCGTTGACCGGATCCAGGAAATGAATCGCGGTGCCGATCAGGCCGGCCGGATGCGGCCCCGAAAATCCGTGGTACTCGACGTTGGGAAAATCGACCCGCGGGATGTCCGCGCCCTCGGCCTGGCTCACAAACAGCTTGCCGTCGGTCAAATGGCGCAGTATCCGGATGCCGTTGCGGAACGCTTCCGGATCCTCGGCGATGACCACCGCCGGATCCGCCGCCAGCGGCCGGGTGTCGATGGCCTGGACGAAAATCGAGTGTGGCAGGGTGTCCGGGTTCGGTACCTTGCTGTAGGGCCGCGTGCGCATCGCGGTCCAGGCGCCGGTTTCAAGCAGGTGTTCGCGCACCTGTTCCCGGCTCAGGCTATCGAGCTCCGCCGCGGCATAGGCCTCGTATTCGACAAATTCCTCGTCGTCGTCGACCTTGATCACGATCGAATGCAGCATTCGCCGGTGGCCCCGATTGATGCTTTCCACGACGCCGCTGCCGGGCGCGGTGAACTTGACCCGCGGATTCTTCTTGTCGGCCATCAGCGGGTCACCGACGCGCACCCGATCGCCTTCGCGCACCAGCATGGTCGGCTTCAGGCCCTTGAAATCGGTCCCGAGTACCGCGACGAGGGGACATTCGGGCCCATCATGGATCGTCTGCTCGGGCGCGCCGGAAAGCGGAATATCAAGGCCTTTCTTGATTTTCACGGGTTTACTGGGACTGCTACTCTTAATCTAGTTATGGCGGCAGAATATTATTTCGACGCCGCTTTGTCTATCGCCGGGACATCTGGCCTCGTCTTGCGGGGCACGCAGTCCGGCCCGATTCGCGCCCGGCACCGATCCATGACAAGCCCCGGACGATCCCGCGCCGATGGCAAACGGCAATATCGGTGGGCGCCGGGACTGTGTTACGGTATCGCCGTCAGACCCGCGAAGAGCAACCATCATGGCAGATACGACCCGGGCACGCGCGATCGGTATCAACCACGTCGCGCTGGAAGTCGCCGACATCGACGCCGCCCTCGAATTTTACGGCGAACTGTTCGAGTTCGAGCTGCGCGGCCGCAGCGAGACGATGGCCTTCATCGATCTCGGCGACCAGTTTCTGAATTTTTCCACCGGCCGCAGGCAGGCGCCCGACGACGAACGACACTTCGGACTCGTCGTCGACGACCGCGAACTCGTGCTCGCCGCGCTCGAACGGCTCGGCATCGAGCTCCTGCCCGGCCCGTTCAAGGATTTTCTCGACCCGTGGGGTAACCGCATCGAACTGGTCGATTACGCCGGCATCCAGTTCACCAAGGCACCGCACGTGCTGCGCGGCATGGGCCTCGCCGACCTCGACAAGACCGAAGACGCGATCGCCGAGCTCGCCGAAAAGGGAATGGCGCCGGATTAGGCTGGCATCGATCCTGAGTCCGCGTTTGAAATCGAATCCGGTCGACCCCAGTTCGCGATCGTCGTATTCAGGAGGGAAAACATGAGCGAAAAAGCATCCTACCGCCAGAAAATCCGCGCCAAGCTCGACGAGTGGAACGCCGAAATCGACAAGTTCGAGGCGAAGGCCGACCAGGCCCAGGCCGATGCCCAGATCGAGTATTACGAGCAGTTGAAGAAACTGCGCGCGCTGCAGGAAGAAGCCGGCAACAAGCTCGAAGCGCTCGACGAGGCCGGCGAGGACGCCTGGGAAGACGTCAAGGACGGCGTCGATATCGCCGCCGACGCGCTCGATCACGCCGTCCAATCCGTTCGCTCGCGCTTCGGCTGACCGCCCGTTACGTCGAAGCCGGTCCGAGCGGGCCAGTATCTGCGACACGCATCGGTGCCGGCTCGCCGCGCTCATCGCGGGCCGTCGGTCGCCGTTCCCGATCGGATCTCTTTAAAAAAAAGCCGGGCCCGAAGCCCGGCTTCGAACTTTCCTGCGGCAGACCTAGTACATGTGCTGGCCGCCGTTGATCGACAGCGTCGAGCCGGTGATGAAGCCGGCCTCGTCGGCGACCAGGAAGGCGACGCCGCGGGCGATTTCGTCGGCTTCGCCGAGGCGCCCGACCGGGATCCGCGCGACGATTTTCTCGAGCACGTTCTCCGGCACCGCGCGCACCATTTCGGTGGCGATATAGCCCGGAGCGATCGCATTGACGGTAATCCCCTTGGCCGCGCCTTCCTGCGCCAGCGCCTTGGTAAAGCCGTGAATGCCCGACTTGGCCGCGGCGTAGTTAACCTGGCCGTATTGCCCGGCCTGGCCGTTGATCGATCCGATGTTGACGATGCGGCCGAATCCGCGCTCGCGCATACCCTCGATGACCGCCCGACTCATGTTGAAGCACGAGGTCAGGTTGGTCTGGATGACCGCGTTCCACTGCTCGAAAGTCATCTTGTGCATGGTTCCGTCGCGGGTGATGCCGGCATTGTTGACCAGCACCTCGATCGGACCGATATCGCCCTGGATCTGCTCGACCGCGGCCTGGCAGGCGGCAAAATCGCCGACGTCGAACTTGTAGGTCGGGATTCCGGTGGCGTCGCTGAATTTCTTCGCCGCCTCGTCGTTGCCGCCGTAATTGGCGACGACCTGGTATCCGGCATCCTTCAACGCCAGGCAAATGGCTTCGCCGATGCCGCGGGTGCCCCCGGTAACTAGAGCTACTCGACTCATTGTTGCTTCTCCTGTTGGTTGCGTTTTCGGTTAGCGTTCGACCGCGAGCGCGACGCCCTGGCCGCCGCCAATACACAGCGTTGCCAGGCCCTTGTGGGCACCGGTGCGCTTCATGCCGTGCAGCAGCGTCACCAGCACCCGCGCGCCGGACGCGCCGATCGGATGGCCGAGCGCAATCGCACCGCCGCTGATGTTGACCTTCGACGTATCCCAGCCGAGATCGCAGTTGACCGACATCGATTGTGCGGCAAAAGCCTCGTTCGACTCGATCAGGTCGAGATCGTCGACGCTCCAGCCGGC